>JASGTU010000284.1 GCA_030058085.1 Chloroflexota bacterium | reverse complement strand
GGTCAATTGGCGCCGATATCGAGCAGTTGTTTTTCTGGATCGCTATGGTATGTCTGTGAATTGGGATACAGTGGCAACTCTTGGAAGAACTGGAGCCATTGATCTCTGGGTCCTATTACCGCTCGGGCAAGCTATAAACCGGATGCTCCCACGCGAAGGATTGCCTATGACGGCCTGGGGAGATCGACTGACTGATTTCTTTGGCACAGATCGATGGCTGGAGAAGTTCTATCACCCAAGCGCGCAGCCGAGTCTATTCGACGATGAAACCCGGCTTGAGAAACAGGCGAGCTTCGAGAGTATCGGAGCATTCTTTTCGGAGCGGTTGAAGACTGCGTTCCCCGAAGTTGCCGATAACTCGCTGATGCTGATGAATTCGAGAAATGTACCTATATTCGCACTGTATTTCGCCGCCTCCAATAGCACCGCGGTGCGTATAGCGAACCATATCCTAAGGGGGTAAAGATGGCAGCCAAGTCCCATATAGAATGGACAGACATGACATGGAACCCTGTCACCGGCTGTACGAAGGTTAGCCAAGGCTGTAAGTTTTGCTATGCGGAGAGAATGGCAAAGCGGCTCCAAGCAATGGGGGTGGAGCGTTATCGCAACGGTTTTCAGGTTACACTGCATGAGGACATGTTGGATGCTCCTCTGAAGTGGGTGAAACCTAGAATGATCTTCGTGAATTCCATGAGTGACCTATTTCATGAAGACGTACCTGGCCACTTCATCCGCACGGTGTTTCGTACTATAGAGCTATGTCCTCAACACACGTTTCAGATTCTGACCAAGCGGAGCAGCCGGCTGGCGGAGATGGCAGACCGTTTGCCGTGGCCGAAGAATATGTGGATTGGAGTTAGCGTTGAGAATAGGGATGTGACCTTCCGGATCAAGGACTTGCAGCGAGTGCCGGCAAGGGTGCGGTTTCTGTCATGCGAGCCTCTTCTTGGACCTCTTGACAATCTGCCATTGGACGGCATTCACTGGGTCATCGTAGGTGGCGAATCTGGGCCGGGAGCGCGACCGATGCGGGAGCAGTGGGTTGTGTCGATACTACAACAGTGCGAAGAACGAGACATACCATTCTTCTTCAAACAGTGGGGCGGTGTCCGAAAAAATCGCACAGGACGTTTGCTCAACAATACGACCTATGACGGATTCCCTCCGGAACATTCCTTGTTGGTATCGCACGCAGTCTGAAGATTTGGCCAATAGTTAATTTAAGCAACCCGCGGGGTCGGCATGCCCGCCCTGCGACGGGACTGATTTGCATGGACGACATGATTCTCACCCAGGACGGGACTAACGGCGCAGCCGGCGCGGTGCGCACAGCCGATATCGTCAGCGAGATGCAGGGCGCCTATCTCGATTACGCTATGAGCGTGATCGTGGCGCGCGCCTTGCCCGATGTGCGCGACGGGCTGAAGCCTGTGCATCGCCGCATTCTTTACGCCATGCACCATGACTTGGGGCTGGACCATACCAAGCCGCACAAGAAGAGCGCGCGCATCGTCGGCGAGGTGTTGGGCAAGTACCATCCCCACGGCGATACGGCCGTCTATGACGCCATGGTGCGCATGGCGCAGGAGTTCAGCCTGCGCTACCCGCTGATCGACGGGCAGGGCAACTTCGGCAGCGTCGACGGCGACAACGCCGCGGCCATGCGCTACACCGAAGCGCGCCTGGCCGAGATCAGCGACCTCATGCTGGACGACCTGGAGAAGGACACGGTCGACTGGGGCGAGAACTTCGACAACTCGCTGCGCGAACCGAATGTGCTGCCCGCGGCGCTGCCCAACCTGCTGATTAACGGCTCCAGCGGCATTGCCGTGGGCATGGCGACCAACGTCCCTTCACACAACCTGGGCGAGGTCGTGGATGCGCTGGCCTATATGCTCGACCACTATGAGCGGATGGACGACATCACGGTCGAGCACCTCATGCAGTTCGTCAAGGGGCCGGATTTTCCCACCGGCGGCATCCTCTACCGCTATCGGGACGAGGGCAAGGACGAAGAGAGCGTCGACGCCATCGCCCAGGGCTATTCCGTGGGCCGGGCGCGGCTGGTCGTGCAGGCCAAGGCGCATTTCGAGGAGATGAGCCGCGGGCGCAGCCGTATCGTCATCACCGAACTGCCCTACCAGACCAACAAAGTGGCGCTGCTGGAGCGCATCGCCAGCCTGGTGCGCGACGGCAAGCTCGAAGGCATTACCGACCTGCGCGACGAGAGCGACCGCACCGGCATGCGCGTCTCCATTGAGCTGACGCGCAATGTGGAGCCGAAGAATATTCTGGCGGACCTCTTTAAGCTGACGCCGCTGCAGCAGACCTTCGGCATGCAGATGCTGGCCCTGGTCAACGGCGAGCCGCGCATGCTCAGCCTCAAGCGCATGTTGCAGCTTTTCATCGAGCATCGCCGCGAGATCATCCGTCGCCGCTCGGAGTACGACTTGCGCCGCGCCAAAGAACGGGCGCACATCCTCGAGGGGCTGCTGCGCGCGCTGGACATTCTGGACGAAGTGATCGCCACCATCCGCCGCAGCCGCACGGTGGAGACGGCGCGCAACAACCTGATCCACGACTTCGGCTTTACGCAGATCCAGGCGCAGGCTATTTTGGACATGCAACTGCGGCGGCTGGCCGCGCTGGAGCGGCGCAAGCTGCAAGACGAGCACAAGGAGATTCAGAAGCAGATCGCCTATCTGGAAGATCTGCTGGCGAACCCCGCCAAGCTGCTGGGCGTGATCAAGGCTGACCTGCTCGCCATCAAGGAGAAGTACGGCGACGCACGGCGTACGCAGATCGTGGACCGCACCAAGGGAACGCTCACCTCGACCGACCTGCTGCCGGACCAGGCGGCTTGGGTGTCGGTGAGCGCCGGCGGCGAACTGCGTCGCCATGACCGCACGCGGCTTTCCGATGCGGTGCTGCGCGAGATCGGCAAGGGCAGCGAGGTGGAGTTGCTGCCGGCCAATACGCGCGACTTCCTCTACCTGTTCGGCAAGGACGGCCAATGCCGCCGCGTCTCGATCCACGAGATCCCGCCCTTCGGACAGGCCAGGCGCCTGGCGGAACTGACCGAGTTCACGCGGCGGGATGAGGTGACCGCGGCCATTGCGCTGCCGCGCGTCGAGCCGTCAGCGGCCAAGGGCTATCTTTTCCTGGTGACGGAGCAGGGCATGGTCAAGCGGGTGATGCTGTCGGACCTGCTCTCCGCGGCCGCGAGCGATCCGTTGGCGATCAACGTCGATGCGAAGGATCGCCTGCGCTGGGCGCTGCACACGCAGGGCGGACAGGAGGTGATCCTCGTGTCGGCTTCGGGCCAGTCGATTCGCTTCAGCGAGGAGGATGTACGCAGTATGGGGCTGGCTGCGGGCGGCGTGGGCGGCATGCGCCTCAAGCGCGGCGACCGCGTGGTGTCGGCGCATGTGGTGGATCCGGGCGGCGAGCTGGCGACCATTACCGAACTGGGCTATGCCAAGCGCACCGGGCTGGATCAGTACAGCAGCCAGGGGCGCAACGGCGGCGGCATTGTGACGCACAAGGTGAGCAGCCGCACCGGCAAGGTGGCCGCGGCCTATCTGTTGCCTGCGCAGGGTGTCGAGTCGTTGATCGTGTTGCAGGAGAAGGGCGACGTCAAGCTAGTAGAGACGGAGGCGGTTCCGCAGATGGGGCGCGGCGTCATGGGCAAACAAGTGACGCTTGCAGCGTCCGCAAACCGTGTGGCGGCCGTCAAGGCGGCGGCGGCGGCGCTGACGGCGGATGACATTGCAGCCGGCGTCGTCGAGCAGACGGTTGCGCCGCCGGCTCCTGCGCCCGTTCCGGCTGCGGACGGCAGGGACGGCGATCCGCCAACTGCGGCGCCCAAGCCATCCAGCCGCGCCAAAACCGGTGCAGTATCTGCAAAGCGCGCCGAGACAGGCGCGACGCCCGCAAAGCGCGCTGTGTCCAAGCCCGCGCCTGCCGCTAAGACGCGCCCGCCGGCGCGGCCCAAGAAAGCCGTCGAGACGCAGCCGGAACTGCCTCTAAAGGCGGAGACGGCGCAGCTCGCGTCTAAGAGCAACGGCGCAGATGGGCAAGGCAAGCCGCCTGTAGAGGTGAAGCAACCGTCGCAGCCCAAGTCGCGGCGAGCACGTAGCACAGGGGATGCACAGGCGGCGAAGCCGTCCGGCAAAGCGGCGGAAGCAGGGGGTAAGCCGGCCGCGCCCTCACAGCGCACGGTGAAGGCCGAGACCATTGCTGCTGAGACCGCAGCCGCTCCGCCTAGGGAGGGGCAAGCCGAGGCCAAGACGGGCGCGCAGACGAAGCAGTTGCAGAAGCCGAAGGCTCCGGCGCAGCGTTTGAAGGCAGCGCAACCGGCGAAGCCCGCCAAGAAGCCTGCTCCGGAGCAGAGCAAGCCGGCGCAAGAGAAATCCGCCGCCCCAGCTAAGGGCGCCAAGAAACCGGCGCGCAAGAGCGGCAAGCTGTCGACCGTGACGACGGTCAAGAAGCCGCGAGCCAAGAAGTGAACGTCTGACTCGTGACGTTGTGTTTGCAGCCGGCCCCGCCCCTTCGCTCGATTTTGACACGCGGCGCGCGGTTGTGCTACCCTATCATGTCTGACGGCCCGGCCATTCTGTTGGCGGCCCGTCGCGGTTGAATGACCCGTGCCGATGAAGTGGGGATTATTCCCCGGCAACCCGCTGGAGTCCCGGTTTCCGGTTGCAAGGCACGCCAGGTCCGTTATGGATTGGCATATGCAGGCGGCATCTCCGCCAGGCGTAGGACGACCCGACGGACAGCGTGCAGCAACAGATTGCCAAGCGGGGCGCCAGTGACCGGCGGTCTTTCGACCGGGGTCCAGCCAAGATTTTCACGCACCCCCTTGGAGCAATCCGGGGGGCTTTTTGTTGAGCGGGGGGAGCTATGCGGACGGTCTATTGGGAAGACCAGAAGGTTAAGATGATCGACCAGCGCCTGTTGCCGGGCGAGCTGGTCATCGCCGAGTTCGATACGGTGGAAGGGACGGCGCGCAGCATCCGTGAGATGTACGTGCGGGGCGCGCCCGCCATCGGCGCTACAGCGGCCTATGGCATGGCGCTGGCGGCCTATAACAGCCCGGCGTGGGACCGGGACGGCCTGCTGAACGATCTGCGCGCGGCCAAGAAGACGCTCGACGCGGCGCGGCCGACTGCGGTCAACCTGGCGTGGGCCACGGCGCGGCTGATGAGCATGGCCGAGCATACCGTGCTGCCCAACGTCGACGACATACGCAGCGCGCTGCTGGCTGAGGCGCAAGCTCTCGCCGACGAAGACGTGGAGATCAACCGGCGCATGGGCTATCACGGCGCGGAAGTCGTGCCGGACGGGTCCAACATCCTGCACCACTGCAACACCGGCGCGCTGGCGACTGTGGACTTCGGGACAGCGCTGGGCGTGGTCTACGCCTGCCAGGAGCAGGGCAAGCGCATTCATGTCTGGGTCGACGAGACGCGGCCGCGTCTGCAGGGCGCGCGGCTGACGGCATGGGAACTGATGCGCGCCGGCGTCCCCATGCACTTGATCGCGGACAACGCCGCCGGTCACCTGATGCGCACCGGGCAGGTGGACGTGGTGCTTTTCGGCGCGGACCGGGTGGCGGCTAATGGCGATGTCGCCAACAAGATCGGCTCCTATAAGCTGGGCGTTGTGGCGCGCGAGAACGGCATCCCCGTCTATTCCGTGGTTCCGACCAGCACCATCGACCTGGACCTGGCTTCGGGCGACGAGATCCCCATCGAGGAGCGCGGCGCGGAGGAGGTGACGCACGTCGGCGAGACGCAGATCGCGCCGGACGGCGCGCCCGTGTATAACCCGGCCTTCGACGTGACCCCGCACCGTTACATCACCGGCATCATCACCGAGGAAGGCATCTGCTACCCGCCGTTCGAGTTGAGCCTGCGCCGCGCTAAGGAAGCGGCAGAGGCGCGCATCCGCGAGAACCGAGCCAGGCGCGGGACGGAGAACGGCTAGGCATGAGGCGGTTGGGCAGCATCTGCGTCTATTGCGGCGCAAGCAACAACATCCGGCCCGAATATGAGGCCGTTGCGATCGCACTGGGGCAGGAATTGAGCCGGCGCGATATTGGCCTAGTCTATGGCGGCGGCAGCGTCGGTCTGATGGGGACGCTGGCGCGCACGGCGCGCGAGGGCGGCTGCAGCGTGGTGGGCGTGATCCCCGAATCGCTGACGACGCGTGAACTGATGGGCGAGCAGATCGGCGAACTGATCGTGGTCGAGAGCATGCATGAGCGCAAAGCCATCATGTCCTCTCTATCAGACGCGTTTGTGGCGCTGCCGGGCGGCTTCGGCACGATGGATGAGCTGTTCGAGGCCATCACCTGGGGCCAGCTAGGCATCCACGCCAAGCCGATTGGCCTGCTCAACGTGGAGGGGTACTTCGACCCCATCTTGCAGTGGATCGAGCGCGGGGTGCAGGAAGGCTTTGTCAACCCGCAACATCGCAAGCTGCTGACCGTGGACCTGGAGCCGGCGGCGCTGATCGAGCGGCTGGCGACGTATGAGCCGCCGCCCGGCCTGATCAAGCGGCTCGACTTGGACGAGGCGTGAGGCGATAGCCGCGCCGATGGGCTTGTAGCCCGTATATTGAGATGCATTGAGAAGGGGTGAAGCATGGAGTTCGTGATCACGGGGTCGGTCGCCTATGACTACCTCATGCGCTTTCCCGGTCGTTTTCGCGATCATATTCTGCCCGATCAACTGGACAGCCTGAGCGTCAGCTTTCTGGCCGAATCCATGCGCCGTGAGCGCGGCGGGGTGGCGGCCAACGTGGCCTACACGATGAAGCTGCTGGGCGCGGACCCGCTGATCCTGGCGACGGTGGGCAATGATTTCGGCGACTACCGGCGTTGGCTGGAGGAGCAAGGCTTGCGCACCGATCAGATCGTGGAGATTCCCGACGAGCTGACGGCTACCTTTTTCGTCAGCACGGACCTCGACCAGAACCAGATCGCCAACTTCTACTCTGGGGCGATGGGCTACGCCCGTCACTACAGCCTGGAGAGCCGCAACCTGACCTCCGCCGGCATGGTGATGATCAGCCCCAACGACCCGACAGCCATGCTCAGCTACGCGGCGGAGTGCAAGCGGCTGTCCATCCCCTTTGCCTTTGACCCTAGCCAGCAGCTTGCCCGGCTGGACGGCGACGACTTGCGGCAGAGCGTGCCCGGCGCCGCGCTGCTGCTGTGCAACGAGTACGAACTCGCCATGATCCAGAACAAGACCGGCTGGTCGCGCGAGGACATTCTGGGCATGGTCGACGCGCTGGTCTTGACGTTGGGCAAGCAGGGCAGCGTGATCTACACGGACGGCGATGAGATCCCGATCCCTGCGGCGGCGCTGGAGCGCGTCGACGACCCCACCGGCGCGGGTGACGCCTATCGGGGCGGATTCTTTGCGGCGCGCATGGCGGGGCTGTCTTGGCCGGTGTGCGGGCGGGTCGGCGCCTTGTGCAGCGCCTATGCGCTGGAGCAGACGGGTACGACGACACACCGTTTTACGGTGGACGAGTTCATCTCCCGCTACGAGGGCGTTTTTGGCGCCGAACCGTCGCTAGCCGGCCTGCGCAAGCCGGAAGCCGCGCACAGCGAGGCCTGATGCACACGACGCCTGTTTTGCCCCGCTCCGAAGGGGCGGCCCGCCCGGACGAACTGCGCGCCGTGCTGAGCGCGGACCCGGTGTGGTCGGCCTATGCCATTGCCGACCTGCAGCCGGCATATGCGCCCTATTGCCGGTGGCTGCCTGCGCACAGCGCAACCGGCCGCGGGCTTGTGCTGCTCTTTACGCGGCTAGACCCGCCGGCCTTGTTCGCGACGGGCGATGTCGCAGCGGTGACCGCGGCGTTGGACGCGGCAGATCTGCCGGATCAGGTCTATATGACGCTGCGTGAGGAACATGCGCCGGCGGCGGAACGGCATTACGATTTCTCGGCGGACCGGCGTCCCATGTGGCGTATGGCGCTGGTCGAGCCGCCTGTACAGGCGGGCGATGTTGGAGACGGGGCGCGGCTGGTGCGGCTGACGCCTGCGCACACGGCGCAGATTCGCACGCTGATCGCACATGGCGGCGCGTTTGCGCCGGACGCGTTCGAGCCGTACCAGACCGCGGAGGGCGTCTTTTTTGGGGTGGAGGATGCGCACGGGGAGTTGGTTGCGGTGGGCGGTACGCATGTGGCGGACTGGCAGGCGGGCGTGGCGGCCATCGGCAATATGTACACGCACCCGGCGCAGCGCGGGCAAGGTCATGGCGGCGCGGTGTTGCGCGCCATCCTGGGCGAACTGGCTGAGCGCGGCGTATCCAACATCATATTGAATGTGGACCAGCGCAACACCGCGGCCAGGCGGCTCTATGAGCGACACGGCTTCGCGGTGCACTGTCCTTATCTGGAGGGGGTCGGTCGCCGGCGCGTTTGATTGGCAGGATTACCGGGCGCACGACCTTCGGCGAGGCCCGCAGCTTGTAGTGAAGGCAGACCGGTCGTGTGCCGTTGAACTGTAGATAGCAGTAGATATCTGTGTAGAGGTTAATTCAAAGGAGCGCTTAAAGTCCATGAGTGACGCAACCAAAGAATTGAGCTACGACGTCGCCAACATCCGCCTGGCGGACAAGGGACGGTTTCGCATGGAGTGGGCCGCCAGGGAGATGCCCGTGCTGGATCTGCTGGAGGAGCGGTTCCGCAAGGAGCAGCCGTTTAAGGGCATTCGCATCGCCGCGGCTATGCACGTCACGTCGGAGACGGCGAACCTGATGCGCGTGCTGTTGGCGGGCGGCGCTGAGGCGGCTCTGTGCGCCAGCAACCCGCTGAGCACGCAGGACGACGTGGCCGCGGCGCTGGTGACGCATTACGAGATGCCCGTCTACGCCATCAAGGGCGAGACGAACGAGCAGTACAACTCGCACCTGAACAGCGTACTGGACATCCGCCCGCACATCACGATGGATGACGGCATGGACCTGGTCGCCATGCTGCACATGAAGCGCAGCGAACTGCTGGACAACGTGGTGGGCGGCACGGAAGAGACGACGACCGGCGTGATCCGGCTGCGCGCCATGGCGGCGCAGGGCAAGCTTCAATTCCCGGTGATCGCGGTCAACGACGCCATGACCAAGCACTTCTTCGATAACCGTTACGGCACGGGCCAAAGCACCATCGACGGCATCATCCGCGCCACCAATGTGCTGTTAGCCGGCAAGAATTTCGTGGTGGGCGGCTACGGCTGGTGCAGCAAGGGCATCGCCATGCGCGCCAAGGGCATGGGCGCCAACGTGATCGTCACCGAGGTGGACCCGCTGCGCGCGCTGGAGGCCGTGATGGACGGCTTCCGCGTCATGCCGATGGCCGAAGCGGCGCGCATTGGCCATATCTTCTGCAGCGCGACGGGCGACATCCATGTCTTCGACGGCCATCATTTCGAGGTGATGCGCGACGGCGCGATCCTGGCGAACAGCGGCCATTTCGACGTCGAGATCAACCTGAAGGCGCTCAACGCTATGAGCGCCAAGGTGACGCGGGTGCGCGACTTCCTGGACGAGTACGCGCTGGAGGATGGGCGCCGGCTGTACGTGGCGGGCGAGGGCCGTCTGGTCAACCTGGCCGCGGCGGAAGGGCACCCCAGCGCAGTGATGGATATGAGCTTCGCCAACCAGGCGTTGTCGGCAGAGTATCTCTTGAGCCGCGGCCAGGATATGGAAGGCGAGGTGTATGACGTGCCGGAAGCCATCGACCAGGAAATCGCGGCGCTCAAGCTGCGCGCCATGGGCGTCGAGATCGACACTTTGACCGCGGAGCAAGAGTCGTATCTGAACGAGTGGAGTCTGGGGACCGGACACTAAGGCTTTCGGGCAAAGCGGCGTGGCGGCCCGGCGGCGAGGCGACGCGGGCACGACCGGCCATATGTATTGAGGAGAGAGCAAGATGACAACCTTTATGACGCTGCCCCGACTTCTCTTCACCAGCGAATCGGTGACAGAGGGGCATCCCGACAAGATCTGCGACCAGATCAGCGACGCGATTTTGGACGCGCATTTTCGCGAGGACCCCTATTCGCGGGTGGCGTTGGAAACGGCAATCAAGACCGGCTTCGTGATGCTGTTGGGCGAGGTCACGTCGAAGGCCGCGGTTAACTACGACCGGCTGGTGCGCGAGGTCATCACCGACATCGGCTTTGACGACAGCAGCAAGGGCTTCGACGGCAACACGTGCGGCGTGCAGGTGGCGATCGCTTCACAAAGCCCGGACATTGCCCTGGGCGTCGATCAGGCGCTGGAGGTCAAAGAAGGCAATGCCAACGGCGGCGATCCGCTGGACGCCATCGGCGCGGGCGACCAGGGCATGATGTTCGGCTTCGCCTGCGACGAGACGCCTACGCTCATGCCCATGCCGATCTATCTGTCGCACAAACTTGCGCGGCGGCTGGCGGCGGCGCGCAAGCAGGGCATGTTGCCGTGGCTGCGCCCGGACGGCAAGACCCAGGTCACGGTCGAATACGCCTATGGCAAGCCGCGGCGCATCCATACGGTGCTGATCAGCACGCAGCATGATCCGGACGTATCGCAGCGACAGATCCGCCAGGAACTGATCGAGACGGTGATCGACCCGGTGCTGCCGGCGGAGTTGGTGGACAAGGAGATGCTGATCTTCACCAACCCGACTGGGCGTTTTGTGGTAGGCGGGCCGTTGGGCGACGCCGGGCTGACGGGCCGCAAGATCATCGTTGACACTTACGGCGGCATGGGCCGGCACGGGGGCGGCGCCTTCAGCGGCAAGGACTGCACCAAGGTGGACCGCAGCGCCGCCTATGCGGCGCGTTGGGTCGCCAAGAACATTGTGGCGGCGGGGATTGCCAGCCGCTGCGAGATCCAACTCGCCTATGCGATCGGCGTGGCGCATCCCCTCAGCATTAACGTGGAGACCTTCGGCACGGGCCGCATCAGCGATGACAAGATCGTGCGGCTGATCGAAGACAACTTCGACCTGCGCCCCGGTGCGATTATACGCGACCTCGATCTGCGGCGACCGATCTATCGCCAGACCGCGGCTTACGGTCACTTTGGCCGCGACGACATCTCCTTGCCGTGGGAAGACACGGGCCTGGCGCAGACATTGCGTGAGGCGGCGGGATTGCGCGAGAAGGCGCAGGCCTGATAAACCTGCTGCCGAGGCGTAGATATGGGAAGACAGGGGCGCGAATGGCTGCGCCCCTGTCTTGATCGTGTTTTCGCATAGTCGCCGGTGCGACGCGTAGAACATTGAGTGCGCCCCGAATATTCGGATAGGGGTGCGCCGATGTATAATGTCGCGCATGAACCGCATTCACGAACGGGGAGCCGAGCGATTCGGCTCCGTCTTTTCCCCGGCACGCATGCGCAGTCTTTGCTCCGCCCGCATCCTTCTTCTCATGACGCTGCTGGCGGCTGTTTCGTTGGCCGGCTGTACGAGTAAAGCGCCGGACAGCGCGCATACAGATGCGCCCCATCCTGCGGGCGCGGTTACCTCTCCCCTTGCCCCGCCGCCGCCTACCGTTCTCTTGGATGTGCAGACCGACGAGCAGATCTTCCCCGGCAACGTGGTTGAAATCTCGCTGAATGCAGGCGGCGAGCGGCCGATTGCGGCCTATCGGCTGTCGATCGACGGGGCTGATACCGGCTGGGCCAAGCGCAGCGCGCTCAAAGACCAGCGCTTCGTCTATGTGTGGACGGCGGGCCAGCCTGGCCTGTATGAGATCGTGGGCGAGGCGAAGGATGAGGAAGGCCAGATCGGTCAGAGCCGGCTGGAGTTGACTGTGCGCCCGCCCGGCGATGAGATGGCGACGCCGGTTTCGCCCACCCCGACGCCTGCGCCGGAAGCAGAGCCGCAGCCGGCGCGTCCGCTGCTGGCGCGCGGCGATTACGCATTCACCGGTCCGGTCGCCGTGACCGAGTGGACGATCGCGCTGCCGACCTATCCTGTCGAGGCGTACCAGACGAGCGCGGTTGACCCGGCCTACCGGTGGCCTTTCCAGCGCTTCGACCGTGAGCGCTTTCTTATGGACGCGCCTGAGCCGCAGAAGCGAATTTACCGCGTGGTCATGTTGGAAAACGCCTATTTGCAGGTGTTGATCCTGCCGGAACTGGGCGGGCGCATCTGGCAGGTGATCCACAAGCCCAGCGACAGCGCCATGTTTTACCAGAATTCGGTGATCAAGCCTTCTCCGTGGGGGCCGCTCGACCAGTTGGGCTGGTATGGGCTGGGCGGCATCGAATGGAATCTGCCGGTTAATGAACACGGCTACGATTGGGGAACGCCGTGGGGTGTGCGGGCGTTTGTGGATGAAGACGGCGCGGCTGTGGCGGAAATTGCCACGCCGGACGATGGCCGGTATTTGGCGGTTACGGTGACCGTAACGTTGCCGCCCGGCGCAGCGTATTTTACGATTGAACCGAGGATTCGCAACATCAGCGACCAAGCCCTTCAGTTTGATTACTGGCATACGGCGATGTTGGCGCCCGGTCCGGCTAACCGGCCGAGCGCGGATCTGCGTTTCATCGTGCCCGGCGAAGCAGTGCGCATCCACAGCACGGGCGATCCGGCGTTGCCTGGGCCCGGCGGCGTCATCCCGTGGCCCGTCTATGCCGGCCGCGACCTGAGCCGGTTGGGCGAGTGGGACCAGTATGTGGGCTTCTTCGAGTATCCGGCGGCGCACGGTCCCTTTGTGGGCGTCTATGAGCCGGCGGCGGACGTCGGAGCGGTGCGGGTCTTCCCGGCTGACGTGGCGCAAGGGAGCAAGGTCTTTGGCTTGGGCTGGGGCGATGCGCTGGTGAGCGAGTATTTTACGGACAACGCTTCGGCCTATGTGGAACTGCACGGCGGGTTGGCGCCGACCTTCACGGAGCGGGCGCAACTGACGGCAGGCGGCTCTGTAGGCTGGGAGGAGCGCTGGTACCCGGTGACTGGCATCGGCGAATTTGTCGCCGCCGATCGGGCGGGCGCGCTGTCTGCAGATGCGGGTGAGGGCGTGGTTCGCCTGGCTTTTTACGCCGTGGAGCAGTTCGCGGGGCGGCTGTCTGTCAAAGCCGGCGGGCGCGAGGTGATGCGCCGCGCCGTCGCAGCCGGCCCGGAGACGCCCTATCGGACAACGCTGCCGCTGGAACTGGTGGAAGGGGCCGGCCCGATAACGGTGATGATCGAGGATGGGACGGGCGCTGTCGTGTTGGCGTATACGATGGAACAAGAGTGATGGACGACCGACCTTCGGACGGGTGGTTCCCCGGGTGGCTGTTGTGGGTCATCGGGCCGGTGACGGTGCTGGCGGCTGCGCTGATCGTGCTGGCGCTGGTGCTGGGGATTCAGGCCGGACAGCGCCAGGCAGAGGTCGAACGCCGTCAGCAAGCGGCGATCGCCATTCAGCGCGCCGTAGATTACCGGGCGGAAGGGCGGCTGGCGGAAGCGCTGGCTGAGTACCAGCGAGTGTTGGTGCTGGACCCGGGCAACTCCGCCGCGCTGGCAGGCATCGAAAGCCTGTTGCAGCTTGCGGCGGGCGGCGCGGCCCCGAGCGAGCTTAGTCCGGCGACGCCGGCCCCTGCGGAGGCGGCGAGCGCTGCGTACCCCCCTGCCCAAACCGCGCCCGCGTCCGCGCCTGCCTTCACGCCTACGCCCCCCAATCTATCTCCGGAAGTGCGCCTCTGGCAGGATGCCCTAACCGCCTACCAGGCCGGTGAATGGGCGGATGCCGAGGACTTGATTCTGGAGCTTCAGCGCAGTGCGCCGGCGTTCCGTTCCGTCGAGGCGGCAGGGATGCTGTTCGACCTCTACGTGAATTTGGCGGCAGAGAGTGAGCAGGCGGGCGATCTGGAGCAGGCATTGGCCTACGTGGATCAGGCGCTAGAACTGCGTCCGGAAAATACGGCCCTGCGTACGGCGCGCTCGATGGCCGCCATGTATCAGGAGATGCTCGCGGTTTCGGGTGTGGATTGGGAACAGACTATTGAACTGCTGGAGGGGCTGTACGTGCGCGATTCAGGTTATCGTGACGTGCAGGAACGTCTGCAGGCGGCGCTGTTGGCTTATGGCGAGCAATTGGCCGAAGCCGGCGACTGGTGCGAGGCGGCGGCGCAATACCGGGCGGCGGTCGCTATCGAGTCATCGCCTGCCACGATTGCCCAGCGCAATTCATTGGAAGAGCGCTGTGAGGCGGAACGCGGCCCCAGTTCACTGGCGAGCGCCGGCGCTACGCCGACGCGTGCCGTGGCTGCGCTGACCGATGAGCCGGCTGATGAAACGGGGCAGCCTGAGGAAGAGGTCACGCCCACGCCGGAACCCGCACCTACGACGCCGGCGGCGAGTGCGCCTGTGTCGGGCCGGATTGTCTTTTCGGCAGTAGACCCGATCAACGGGCGTACGCATGTATACATTGCAGATGCGGCGGGGCAGACGCCGCCGACGATTCTGGCAGAAGACGGGCAGCAGCCAGCCTTCCGTCCGGATGGACAGCGCTTCGTGTATCGAAACTTGCGTGATGATATGCGCGGCTTGACCGCGCTCGACCCGGCGTCGGGGTTGGAGTTGCGCTTCACGGAATATGCCGAGGACGGCCGGCCGAGCTGGAACGGCGAGGGGAATCGCATCACGTTCGCGTCCAACCGTGAGGGAGACCGTTTGTGGCGCGTTTATACGCTGTGGGCTGATGTGGGCAGCGAGGCGGCGGTGATGGTTTATGGCGATTCGCCGGCGTGGAGTAAGGCGGAGGACCGGATTGCCTATCGCGGCTGCGATGAGAGCGGCAATCGCTGCGGCATCTGGAGTATGACCGGCAGCGGCGGGGATCGCCGGCCTTTGACGACGACGCCTGCGGATGATCGGCCTGCCTGGGCGCCGAGCGGCCAATTTGTGGCGTTTATGAGCGACGGACGCGACGGCAACCCGGAGATTTACCGCGTCGATGCCGGGGGCGGACAGGTGACACGCTTAACGGAAGACGGGGCCATCGACGGCCTGCCTACGGTCAGCCCGGACGGGGCGTGGGTGGCGTTTGTGAGCAACCGCAGCGGCTCGTGGGCGGTCTATGCCGTTCCGAGCGGAGGCGGCGCGGCGCAGCAGTTGTTTACGATCCAGGGATCGCTGGGCAATTGGCTGGAGCAGAGCCTGCAGTGGATTCCGTAGGTACGCACGCGCCTAGGGCAGTGGTTTGACCGGCGCGGCGGTGATCCGGTACAATAATCGCCTATCGGGGAGTAGCGCAGTCTGGCAGCGCACAGCGTTTGGGACGCTGGGGTCGGAGCCGGACTAACCCGAACACAACCTAACAGAGCTATCTACACGAGCGCACTAGCCCAAGGGGGCGGTGCGCTTTTTGCTTTCCCGCCCAGAATGCCACAACGATATGAAACTTTCCGAGGCGATAGAAGGGTATTGGCTTGACAAGAAGCTCGATATGAGTCCGACCACGATACCCGGCTACGAGAAGACCTTCGCCCGGCTGGTGCGCTTCTTGGACGATGCGCCCTTCGACGCCGTGACCAGTGACGACATCCGCCGCTTCTTGGCGTGGCTTCCCACGGAGTACCCGATGGGCCGGCGCACGGTGCACGATTCGTGGGTGCCGCTTTCCAGCCTGTGGACGTGGGCGGAAAAGGAACTGGGGACGCCGCATATCATCCGCGGACGCATACGGGCGCCCAGGTACACCGAGCGGGCCATATCGCCGCTGAGCGCGGAACAGGTTCGGCGCATCGCGGCGGCAGCCGGCAACAATCGCGACCGGGCGATTGTGTTGGCGCTTGCGGATACGGGCATGCGGGCGTCGGAGCTATGCGGCCTGAAGAACGGCGACTACGCCGACGGCAGGATGCACATCCGCCACGGCAAAGGCGACAAGGCGCGCTTCGTCGTGGCCGGCGTCCGCACGCAAAAGGCGATCTGGCGCTATCTGACCGAGCGCGGTGAGACCCAGCTTGAAGATCCGCTGTTCGCCACACAGACGGGGCGGCACATGCGCCGGGATAATCTGCGGAGCATCCTCGCCGGGCTGGGACGCGAGGCGCAAGTCGAAAACGTCCATCCGCACAGGTTCCGGCATACGTTCGCAATAACGTACCTGCGTAACGGCGGCAACGTGCTTGAGTTGAAGGAGCTTCTGGGGCACAGCAGCTTGGTGATGGTGATGCGCTATGCGCGGTTGGCGGAACAGGATATCGAGGCGAGCCGGCGCCATAGTCCTATAGACAACTGGCGCATATGAAGAGCGCCGCGGGCCGGGGGCGATATCCCCGACACGCGGCTAACCCGGGCAGTAATCAGAGTACTGGCGGGCTGTGAGTAGGATACCACAACCCGCCCCAGAGACAGGGGCAACCCATGAAACAACCGAATCGCTTCACACAGGGCAACGCCTACGCCGCCCAGGGCGGCCGGGCGCGGGCTGCGAAGCTGTCGCCGGCGAGAGATAGCGCGGGCCGGATGGCTGGGCCGCGTGCGCCGGCAGTTTGGCGGCGACGTCGACGCGGCGCGGGCCTACATTGCCGATTTGGGCCGATGGGCCGGGGACCCATACGACGGGGACCCTATCCCCAGGGTGTATCAACACCCGGGCGAGCCGTCCGAGTACAGAGCGCGGCGCTATCAATTGCCGCTGTTCGGGGGTACGCGATGACACAGCGGAATATCGAGA
>JASGTU010000283.1 GCA_030058085.1 Chloroflexota bacterium | reverse complement strand
CGAGGGAACGACGGACAGGTCGAAGCCTTCCGCCGGAGCGCTTGCCAAGTCGGGCGGCAGAGGCAGGGCGGCAAGTACCTCGCCGCCGTCCGGGGTGAGCGGGACCTCCGCTGTCTCTTCTACCACGCGCAGTTCGCCGCCGGCGAGGGCCTCCCCGTTCAGCGTCAGCACATAGGAATAGACGCCGGGCTGCCAGTCGATCAGCGTCTCGAACACGAACCAATCGAAGAGCGCATGTGAACTGGATTCAATGCGGATGGTCAGAATCTCGTCGGTCACCAAGACGCCGTCCGGATCGTACCAGAACAGGCGCAGATTGCTATTGGGCGGCAGATCGCCCGTCCCGCGTACATGCACGACATCTTGCGGATGGATGGCGCGGGTGACGAGGATTGGCTCGCCGCTGTACACGTCACCGTAGAAGACGCCGAAGTTGGCGAGTTCGGTCTGCTGCGGCGGGTTGTCCTTAACGGCGAAGCGGTGCGCCGCCACCGGCACGCCCTCATAGAATAGCTGCGACGTATAGGAGCCGACCGCCAGCGGGTAATCGGAGAAGAATATGAAGGCGGCACGGGTACCCTGGTCGTCCTGCAGGACCGCCGTGTCATACGTGTTCACCGGCCCGCCCGCCAGGTCGATGGCGAACGCCGCGACCGGGTGATCGGGCAGGCTATCTTGGAAGATCAGCGCCGTCAACGCGCCGTCGAGGTCAGGCTCGGCAAACTGGACGGCAAGGGAAATTGTGCCCTTCGGGTCAAACTCATACAGCGGTTCGGGGTCCTGGTTCGCTCCCGGACGGTCTCCGCTCATGGTCGTGGCAAGCGTAGTCACGCCCAGATCCAAGTAGGATTCAATGGCCTGGCGCACCGCGGCGGGGTCTAGAGCCACACCGGCGTCGATAGCTTCGTGTACGATTTCCTCGGACGTCTGCCAGTAGGCGTCCGGCAGGATGAAGACTTCGGTGACGAGGACGCCATTATAGTCTAGGATGGCGACGGCCATCTGGAAGAGGTCGCTGGCGGCGCGCAGCAATGCGGCGTTGTCTGCGCCTATGTCGGGCCGGCCTAGCTCGCTGGGGAGTAGAGTCGGGTTGCGGCCTAAGCCGCTATCCGCCAGCGTGTCGACCAGGCTGCCTTCTACCGTGGCGACGATCTCACCCCATTCAGCGGCGGTGAAGGGGCCGTCGTTGACCGCGCTTAGGCTGACGAGGACGATGCCCTCGACGGGGTTGAGGCCGAAGTTGTATTCGAGGGTGTCGTCGTCGAACACGGCCGATTGGAAGGGGTACTCAGGCGGCATCCGCAAACTGATCAGGCCGAGCGGGTCCTCGAAGAGAACGGGCGCGCCGGCGGGATTGGGCCTGTCGCTCACCGCCGCAATCGCGGCCTGGGCTTCGGGCAGCGACCAGTTGAACGAGGTCAGCGCGGTGTGGAACGCGTCTGCACCGCTAATACCGGCGATATCGGAGGCGATAAGGACGGCAGCGACCCCGTCCGTCTCTTCGACCCATGCCCATAGGTACGGCGCAGACTCGTTCTGCGGCGCGTGCATGTGTAAAAAGGCTGTGCGCAGTTGATCGTCGCGCCGGTCTTCCAGCACTTCGATCGTGGAGTCAAAGAGCAGAAACTCGTCGATGAAGCGCGTCCATTCCTCGTCGGAGACGGCGCGGAATAGCGGCGTGCTGTCATCCTGTTCCACCGCATAGGCGATGGAGATAAAGCCTGCGGCGACCACCGGTTCGTCTTCGTTGTCCGGAGAAAAGAAGCCGTAGACGATGGAACCCGGCGCTTCCTGCGTTTGCGGCTGCGCGTTTAGCCCGTCCGGAATAGCCAGCGAGAAGACGTTTTGCGGGTCTTGGTAGTGCTGGCTCTCCATATCGTCAGCGTCGGGGGAGGCAGGCTCGGCGACCTGAGGTTCCTGCGTCTCCTCGAGTTCGGCCGGTTGTGCGGGCTCAGGTTCCGGCGCCGCGCCCAGCGAGGCGCGCACCAACTCCGGCGACCAGGTGAAGTCCGCAAAAACGGCGTCGATGGCGGCGCGCAGTTGGCTGCGCTGGCTGCGATCGACGCCGGCGGAGAGAACGGCGACCACATCGCCCTCGGCATGCAGTTCTATCTGCAAGAAGCGCTGGCGTGTGGTTATGCTGCCACCGGCGCGCATCTCGTCGCCGGGAAGCAAGGCTAGGTCAACCAGCGGTAACGTCGCGCCGCCCGCAGCCGTCTGGAAATTTGCCAAGAACGCGGCAAAGTCCGTTTCGTTCGTGATCGGTTGGTCGAGCAGAAGAAACAGAACGGCCATGCTGTTGTTGGTTTCCGGCGTTCCGAAGGCGCGCCCGCTACTGGCAAGCAGCCCATCCAACGAGTTCTCGCCGATCATCTCGTAGGTAACGTCTGCCGAGTCGCTGAATTCTTCCGGAACCGGCAGCGAGAAGCGTCCGTCAGTGTCCTCATACAGTGTGGTTTGAGCCAGGCGAGCGGCTGGCGACGCGGCGTTGGCGTGCGCCGGCGCCATAACCAGCGCCAGACATAGCCAGATCGCCACGATCCAGTGGGGGCGGCGCTGCGTTGCGGTTGCGTTTTTTTTCATGCGTCGATTCCTCTCCCTTTCTGTGCCACTCCAATTTAGTCTTATCCCCATGCGGTGATTCCGCTTAGGGCAATCGAACACGAAAGCCAGGCTGTGTGATTGAGCCTGGCTTCCGGTACAACGCGGTCGGAGGTTCGCCCTGACCGAGGATTCCCGCGGCCTAGACGGATGAACCGCCGCGGCCGACCTCCACACGGCGCAGGGCCGCCACTACAGCCACCGTCGCCAGCGCGGCGAGGACGGCTTCGATCACCATCACCGGCGTCAGCAGCGGAATGACGGCGGGCGCCAATATCTTGAAGGCGATCAACGCGCCCACAACCAGGATGCTGTTGGTCAGGGCGCCGGCCACGCCTGCCGCCGCCAGCCCGGCCTGCTCATTCCAGCGCCGCGCCAAGACGTAGACGGCGTAGGCCGCCAGGCCGATCGCCATGCGCGGCAGAATGGCGATGAACGGGTTCTTGAACAGCCCCGACGTATCGAGCAGAAAGCTCGATAGGCCGAAGATGAAGCCGAGGATGAGGCCGGTAAGCGGCCCCTCCAGCACCGCGCCGATGATCACCGGTATCTGCACGGTGGTGGCGTTGCCCGGCGGGATCGGGATGGGCGGATAGCCGAGCACCTGCACAAAGGACTGTAGAATGATGACGGCGGCGAGAATGCCGGTGACGACGATGCGCCGTACAGGCAGAAGTTGGTTGGACGGTCCATTTCGCATGGCGACCTTCTTTTCGCCCTTTCTTGCTCTAGAGAATGTGGCGACGGGGCTCGCCCTATGCCCCGTCGCATTGCGCGTGAAGTGTGCCGGGTTCAGCCGGTTTTGTCAACCGCCGAGTGCAGCGCCGTCGTCTGCCGTTTATTCGGCCTCCTCTTGCAGGCGCGAGAAATCGGCTAGCATCTCGGCGGCGCTGCCGGGGCGATAGCGCTGCCAGAGCGCAGCCGCAAGGTCATCTGCGTTGCAGCGCACGCCGCAGCCGGCGAAGTAGTTGCACAGCCGCTGCAGGTCTCGCTGCAGGATGCGGCGCGCATGGGCGTTGGCATAGATGTCCGTGACCTGGGGAAAGTCGATCAACGTGATCTCCCCCTCCCAGTAGAGAATGTTGTAGGCCGACAGGTCGCCGTGGACGACGCCGATCTGAAGCATGCGCTCCACGTCTTCGAGCACGATGTCGAACAGACGCCGCGCCTCGGACGGCCCCGGCCTGAGCCCATGCAGCGTAGGCGCGGCGCGCGTGCCGTCGCCGATGTACTGCATCAGGATGGCGTTGTCGCTCACGGCGAACGGCTTGGGCGTGTGTGCGCCGGCGCGGTGCAGCTTCTCCAGCGTCGTATATTCATACATCAGCCAGGAGGAATGCGCGACCTGCAGGCCGAATTCCGTCCGCTTCTGTACGGCATGCACAATGCGGCGTTCGTTGGCCTTCACTTCGCGCCCGCCTGCCAGCAGCAGCGCCCGCCCCTCGCGGTACATCTTGTCGTTGCGCAGATTGCGGAACCTGCGCGGCCGGTAGACCTTGGCCGCCAAGTACTCGACGCCCAGCGCGGGGTCCGCCCGGCAGCGATAGACGTTGGCCTCCTTGCCGCCTTTGACGTTGGCAAGAACGTCCACGATCAGGTCGAGGTCGTAGAAAGGGCGAATGGCCTCCAGCAGGAAGGGTCCCTCGTAGCGGGCCGGCTGGTAGGTGGTAATAAAGCCGGCCTCCAGCCCCTCGGCTTCCTCGGCCAGCTCGCTGATGATCTCCTGTTGCGATTTCTTCCCGCCGCGCCGGCGCGCAGCGTCGTGGCGCCGATCCTCCGCCCAATCGGGATCGTAGCGTGCGGCGTAATGCTCGTACTTGTCTACATTGTGTACATCATGGAATTGCGGGTGGGTAGCCGCCATACAGCGTGTATCTCCTCACAGGGTTTGTTCGATTCAATAGCGACCGATGCTTGGACGCCGTTACTGAGTCACGAACAGGGTGCGCCTGCAAGGAGGACGCGCAGCCCTAGCGGCTTGCACGCCAACAACAGCGCCGCCCGCTCAGGGCGGCAGATGCCGGATTCGCGTTCCAGGAGTCTAGATCGTTACGCGGGAAAGCTCAGGAGATGCCCGGCAGGCGCATTCGGTTCGTGGAGTGATGGTCATAGCCATGCGAGCGGCATTGCATGGTGCGCCTCCTTTCTGCCGGTGAAGAATCGTCCGGACGATAACCAGTCATGAAACCAACCGTGAAACCAATCGTCAAACGCGATCGAGCGTAGCACAAATCGCAGCCGGTGTAAAGCACGGATCTGCCCTTATTGGCGGTTCGTTCGTCCAATACGCACATCGTCATTTCTGTCACCCTGAGCGTAGCAAAGGGTCTCTGCCTCAATGATACTGAGATTCTTCAGCTCGCAAATGCTCGCTTCAGAATGACAGATGCTTGGCGAACACACCGTTTATGCGCTGGTCAATAGTCCTAGGCCGCTACGCCTTCGCCAAGATCTGCTGCGCCCAGGCTGTCGCCCGCTCCAACTCGCCGTCCTGCAGCGGGCCTTCCCTGCCGGTGACGGCGAAGCCTTCCGGCTGGACGATCTCGGCGCCGCCTGCCTGCGCCAGGCTCTTGGCAAGCGGCTGTGCGGCGTAGCCGAAAATCTTCACGATCAGGGAAAGAAACCAGCTGGCGCCTTGCGAAGGGATGCGCGTGTCGAACGCGGCCACCTTGATCCCCGCTAGGCTGTTGGGCGCTAGGCTTTGCAGCCAGGTTTTGGTCGCCGGGCTGGGACGGCCGCCGTGTGTCGGCGTACCGACGATCAGCAAGTCCAAGCCCGTCAAGTCTTCCGGCTTGACGTCGCCGGCGCGGCGCACTTCGACGTCCGCTTGCGCGGCCAGAGCGTCGCCTATTGCTTGGGCGATCCGTTCAGTGTTGCCGAACAACGAATCGTAGACAACCAGGGCGTTCATAGTAAATACCTCCCGGTGGATTCGTCGCTAGATTGGGTTTCCGCTATCTGTGAACGTCTCTGAGCGTAGCACAGATTGAGGTAGCGGGAAAGCGCGGCGAAAGACCAGTCGCGCTGCTCTTTTCCGCCGCCGCGGCCGGGCCGGTCTGGGCGCAAGGCCCAACGCTCTCGATGACCGGCCCGGATTCCCCGCGCCTATTCGGCGATCGGCATCAGCAGGTCGAGCGTGAAGCTATCGCCCTGCCCGCTCAGGTGCTCCTCCAGCCATTGATGATGCCCGAAGCGACGCCCGGACTGTTCGCACCACTGGTGTAGGCGCTTCCACGCCTCCGGGATCGCCGCGTAGGCGTCGCCTTTCACCTCCACGCGCAGCGCCGCGTAGA
>JASGTU010000282.1 GCA_030058085.1 Chloroflexota bacterium | reverse complement strand
CTCGAACAGGCCCACGAAGACGACGCGCTGCGCAACCGCGCCGCCGGCATCGCCCAACGCTGGCCTCTCTTGGCCCTCGCCATGGGGCTCTTCATGTTCAGCCTAAGCGGGATGCCGCCTCTGGCCGGCTTCTTCGGCAAGTTCTTCGTCTTCAAAGCCGCCGTGGATGGCGGCTGGACGTGGCTAGCCGCCATCGGCATGCTCAACAGCGCCATCGGCGTCTACTACTACCTGCGCGTGATCGTCGCCATGTACTTCGAGGAACCGACCGCGGAGAGCGCCCCCGACCGCCGCATGTGGCCGGCTCTGCGCGCCGGCCTCGTCATCACCGCCGCGCTCACCGTCGTCATCGGCCTCTATCCCTCCCCGTGGATGGGCCTCTTCCGCACCACCTTCGGCGGATAGTGCAGCCGGGATACATACCGTTGCGACAAATAACAAAGCCGCGCCCGAAAAGACGCGGCTTTTTGTTACGGCCTCAATTGCCTCGCTGGGCGGGGCGAATCTCACTGCGACCTGCGCCAGACAGGCTGAAACAGCCCCTTACTGGAACTCGATCTTGCGGTGTCGCATCGCGACGCTCTGCGCCAGACCGATAGCGAGCATCATCGACACCAAACTGCTGCCGCCGTAGCTGATGAAGGGCAGCGTCAAACCTGTCACCGGCACCAGGCTCAGGTTCATGCCCACGTTCACTACAATCTGGAAAAACACCAGCCCGGCTACACCCACGGCCAACAGGCGACCAAAGTGGTCGCGCGCCATATCCGCGATGCGCAGCAGACGCCAGACGACGAAGAAGAGCAGCATCAGCGCCAGCATCGCGCCGATCCAGCCTAATTCTTCGGAGATGACGCTGAAGATGAAGTCCGTGTGACGCACGCGCAAGAAGTGCAATTGATTCTGGCTGCCGTGCGCCCAGCCCCTTCCCATCCACCCGCCGGCGCCGATGGCGATCAACGCCTGGTTGATGTTGAAGGCGGCATCCTGGTTCGCCTCCGGGTTAAAGAACACGTCAAGGCGCTCGAGCATATAGCCCTGCAGCGTGCCCAGAAAAAACGGTACGGTAGCAAGCGCAGAACCTGTCAACATGAAAAGCTGCCAATAGCGAATCCCGCTGACCAGGATCAGCATTCCGCCGATGAAGGCGTAAGTGACGGCCATGCCCAAGTCCGGCTGCAGATAGATCAACGCCAATGGCCCCAACAACAGCGCCAACGCGCCGATCAGATAAGGCAGGCGGTGCATTCGGTCCTGGAACCAACTCAGGTACCAAGCCATGAAGACGATCATGAGGAACTTGCCCGCCTCGGTCGGCTGCACCAAAGTGCCGCCGATGTTGAGCCAACGTTGGGAACCCGTCCCCTGGGTATCGCCGAAGAGAAAGACTGCGACCAGCAACATAACAAACAAGATGAAAGAAGGCGGCGCCAACAACTCGAGGTGCCGGTAGTCAAATAACGCCATGATCACCAGGCCGGTCAGCCCAATCAGGGCAAACACGAGCTGGCGCAGCCAATAGTCGCTCAGGTCTTCCGTCGTGAAAGTGGCGCTATACACCATCGTAATGCCGAACGCGACCAGGATCAGCACCACAAGGAGCAGTAGCCAGTCAACATCGCGCCAATTCAATCTCTGGTTCATAAGAGTCGTCTATACACCGGGCCGGCCTGTCGCGGCAAAGCCGGCCGAGGCCGCCACATCAACGCCCAAACAGCCGCGCCAGCGCGTTGAAGAAGCCGGGCTCACGAAAGTCCATCAGCGGCACATTGTTTCCCATCACGCGCTGCGCCATATTGTGATACGCCTGGCTCACATAATGGCGCCGGTTCAACGCAATCGGCTGGCCGCGATCCGTAGCCAGTACAATGCTCTTGTGCTCAGGAACAACGCCGAGGAGATCGATGGAGAGAATGTCGAGGATATCATCAATATCGCGCAACTCGCCGTCGCGCGACAATTGGGCATTGTAGCGGTTGACCACGAGACCCGGCTGATGCTTCCAGTCACGCTCCAACAGATAGATGACCTTGTCCGCATCGCGCAGCGCGCTCACATCCGCCGTCGTCACAATCAACACGCGGTCCGAAGGCGCGATCGCGCTCTGGAAACCGTGCTCGATGCCCGCGGGTGAATCGATGATCACATAGTCGGCCGTCTGGCTCAACGCTTTGCACACGCTGACCATCTGCTGGATGCCTACATCGGACTTATCACGCGTTTGGGCTGCGGCCAACAGGTGTAACGATTCGACGCGGTTGTCGCGCACCAACGCCTGCTGCAACTCGCAGCGTCCTTCGACCACGTCCACCAGGTCATAGATGACGCGACTTTCAAGGCCCATGACGAGATCCAAATTACGCAGCCCGATATCCGCATCCACGACCACCACGCGTTTGCCGGCCAGCGCCAACGCCACTGCCACGTTCGTCGTCGTGGTTGTCTTGCCGACGCCTCCCTTACCTGAAGTTACAGTGATCACCGTGCCCGGCATGTTGTCGGCTTCCTCGATGCGGCGTGTACGAAATGAGCGAGCGCCTTGCCGCCGCGCGGCATGTGACGCAAAGTGTCCCTGTCCGGCATAGTTCGATCAGCGGCGGCTGGTCTTCGGACGACCAGGCCGCGAATCATCCCACGGTTCAACCACAATGCGGCCATCGGCGATATATGCGACCTCCGGTCGTCTTTCGGGCGGCTTCTTCCAGAATTTCAGCCCGCGCCCAGGCTTCTTGTTCTCGGGGGCAATTGCCGCTACGCCGGCGATGCGCAACTGCGTCGGCGAGAACTCGATAGCCGCCACAACGGCCTTCTTGTTACCCGCTGCGCCGGCATGCGCCACCCCGCGCAGCCTGCCCCACACCATCACATCGCCCGCGCTGATCACCTGCGCACCGGGGTTGACGTCGCCCAGCACTACGATGCTCTCGGCCTTGCGCAGGACTTGCCCCGAGCGCAGCGTGCCGTTATGCACGAAATAGGGCGATTGCGGCTGCGAGATCGCCACAACCGGGGCCATCGCCGGCTGCGAAGGCGCAGGCTCAGCATCGGTGCTGGTCGACAGTCCCAGCGCCTGCGCCGCTTGCAACGTTTGCCGCGCCGTCGACCTAACCACGCTCAACGTCATGTCATGACGCACCAACGTGGTGCGCACCTGCCGCAGATCGTCTTCTGCCGCCTCGCGCGGGCCAAGTTCCAATACCGCCCGCCCGCCGCGGAAAAACCCCTCTGCCGCGCTCAAACGCTCGTCCAGCGCCTTGAGCAGATCGTCCCAGTCGCCCTCTTCCTCCATCTCGATGGATACGCCGCCGGGCCGTCCGCGTATCTTCACCGCCGCAGGAGGCGTTTCTACCGTCGCCCTGGATGATGCGGGCGACGCTTCCGCAGGTCTGCCGCTCGACTCGCCGGCAGGCCGCTCCGTCTGAGGCTGCACCGCCTCATCGCGCAGTTCCGTAGCGGAATTTGTCCCCTCTTGCTCGCTTCCTTCGTCCATGACCATCATGTTGTCTAGCAACCTGGACGCTTCCCTGCGTGTCGAATAAGCGTTAGCGGCCTGTCACGTTCCGCTTGCATTGACATCTATAGTTCGCCAGGAACACCCTCCGCACGCCTTACGCGTACGCTTTGCGGCCTAGCGAAAAGCCTCCTAGGCTTCCTATTATGCGTGAATGGCCCAGATCCGACAAGCGCCCAGACTAGCGCGGGCTGATCTCACTGAAATAATACTCCAAGATGCCTCTAGCCACGGGCACAGCGACCTCAGAACCTTCGCCGCCGTCGTAGAGGAAAACCGCCAACGCGATCTCCGGATCATCATACGGCGCATAAGAAACAAACCAGCCGTGGAAAGGCAAGAAACCCTTCTCGTCGCGACGGCAGTCTTCTTCCTCCGGAATGTATTCGCAAAACTCTGCGGTGCCTGTCTTGCCCGCAACGACCACATTGTCAAGCTTGGCTCCATAGGCTGTTCCGCCGGGCGCATTCACTGCAGACCACATTCCCTGTTGCACCAACTCCATCAGATCAGCGTCAACACCCACATCGCGCACCGCGATCGGCTCGAAATCCCGCTGTAATCCGCCCGACGCATCCACGATTTGCCGCACGATTTGGGGCCGGTAGATCGTACCGCCGTTCGCCACCGCGGCGGTGCTCACCAACACTTGGAGCGGAGTAGCCAGCACATAGCCCTGCCCAATCGCCATGTTGTAGCTATCGCCGGTCGTCCAGCTCTCAGCATACAGCTGGCGCTTCCACTGATCGTTAGGCACAATAGCGCTCACCTCGCCCGGCAGGTCGACGCCCGTCAACTCGCCAAAGCCAAAGCGGGCGGTCCATTCCGATAACTTAGCCTGTCCCAACCCCTGGAACTGCGTGGGCGGGTACCCGCCGCCGATGATGTAGAAGAAGATGTCGTTCGACAAAGCAAGCGCCTCGACCACGTTGATGGCGCCGTGGACGATGCCCAACTTGTGATTCCAGCTCACAAACTCCTGCGCCAACTCCGGATTGTTGGGCGCATAGCGGTTAGGCAGATAGATCGGCCCCGCATCGACAATCGTCGTGCTGCGGTTGATCACGCCTTCCGATAAGGCGGCAGCGGCCGGCACCATCTTGAACACCGAGCCGGGCGGGTAGAGGCCGCCGATGGCATAATTAATCAGCGGCCGCCGTTCGTCTGCTTCCAGTTCCATGTAGTCCTCGCCGATACGCTCGGCGAAGATGTTATTGTTATAGGACGGCAAGCTCACCATCCCCAACACTGCGCCGGTCTGCGGATCCATGGCAACCACCACGCCCCAGGGCGCTTCCTGCTGCTCCATCATCGCCTCAAGTTCGTCCTGCATCACCTGCTGCAAACGGCGATCGATGTTCAGAATCAGGTTCAAACCCGGCACCGGCTCCGCCACCTCGCCCACAGTGCGCATCTCGCGGCCCAGAATGTCCACCTCGATGTTCTTGTAGCCGGGGATCCCGCGCAACTCCCGTTGATAGGTAAACTCCAGCCCATTCAGGCCGACCTTTTCGTTCGGGTTGGTGTAGCCTCGCTCGCGGTAATCCTGCGCCGCCGCCGCCGGAATCGGCCCCATGAAGCCGAGAATATGGCTCATCAAGTCGCCGGTCACGTATTCGCGGACAGGCACCTCCTCGACGCGAACCGAGGGCAGTTGGTAGGCCTCCTCCGCCACGGCGAACGCCTTGTCCCGATCCAACAAGTCCAGAATCGGCACCGGCTGCGACGCGCTGCCCTGCCGTCCGATGGCGACCGCCCGCTGCACCAGCGCGACCAGGCCAGGCAGCGGCAGCGGCTCGGAGATATCCGGCGCCAGTACGGGCTGAGCCTCTTCGCGCGGCGGCCCGCCGTCCTCCGGAATCACCAACTGTACCGGGCCCGGTACGGTAATGTACGTCAGTTGGACGCCCGCCTCGCCCACCGTCCTGGCGTAGTCCACGCGCCCCAGGCGCAGAAACAGGAGTTCGGCAATGCGCAGCGCGGTCTCCTCATCCGTGTCCGCCCCGACCAAACGCAGCACCCTGGCGATCTCCAGAGCTTCTTCGTCTTCCTCTGTCGCCGGATCGTTATAGGGCAGGTCTTCCGGCACGACGCCGATCTCGAAACTCGGGCGGTTGCGCGTCAGTATCTCGCCCGAGCGATCATAGATCACGCCGCGCGGGGCCGGCATCTCGATCAAGGTAAACCGGTTGTCGTCCGCGCGCGCCCGATAGGAATCGCCCTGCACGATCTGCAACTGATATAGGCGCCCTGCCATCAACAGGAACGCCAGGAACAGCGCAGCCCGAAACAGGAACATCGATATGCCGGATGTGTCGCGAATTTTCTGCTCAAACATCTGCTATCAACCGAAACGCTATCAACCGAAACAACGACAATGTCGCCGGCTCAAATGTCCTGGCTCTCCGGCAGCCGGTTCAAGAAAGGCATGGCCGCCAACATCAGGACCGTATTATAGGCAATCGCCGGCGCCAAAACATACTGCACCATCTCCACCAGGGGCACGCGATGTTGCACGATGTTGAAAACGTCCAACACAAAGAGGATTGCCAGATAGGTCAACCCGTAGATCGCCGTGCCGATTGCTGCCGCCCCAAGGGGTACTAACAGGTTATAACGGGACAGGGTGCGGTGGCCCAGCCCAGCCGCCAGCGTCGCAGCCATCAACGCCAAACTGGACGCACCCATCGGCCCGCCGCTAAAGCTGTCCAGCGCAATACCGCCGATGAAGGCCCAGACCAGCCCCGGACGGCTCCCGTAGACCAGCGTCCCCGCAATGATCAGCAGCAACACCAAATCCGGCTTCACCCCGCGAATCTCGATGCGCGTGGTCGCCGTCGACTGCAACAGCCCCGCCACAAGCAACAGCGGGATCATTACGTAATAAAAGGCGCCGCGGTTCAAGGCGTTTCGCGCTGCGCATTCTCCGCCGCAGCGTCCTCCCCTTCCGGGCTCGGTTCCACCTCTGGAACGACCTCAGGCGCCAGCATGTCGGGCACATTCTCCAGCGGGTCGAAGTTCGTCACGATCATGACCAGTTCCAATCGCTGGAAATCCACCGTCGGCTGCACCACAGCCTGTTGAAACACGTCGATATCGCGCTGGCGAATCTCCGTCACCTGCCCAATCGGGATGCCTTTGGGTACGCGCCCTCCCAACCCAGACGTAAGCACAACTTCGCCTATGCTGAACACCTGGCCTTGAGGAATGTAGTCCATCACCAAGTCGCCGCTGGGCGCGCCGCGCACCACGCCGTTCAGGCGGCTGCTTTGCAAGATCGCGTTGACCGCACTGCTGGCGTCGGTGATTAACAGCACCTTCGACCAACTGTCGGTCACTTCGTCGATGCGTCCGACCAAGCCCTGGTCGGTCACGACCGACATCCCCACGGCGATGCCGTGCGTCTGCCCCAGGTCCAACATGATATAGTCGAGGAAGTTATTGCTCTCCCGGCCAATCACGCGCGCCACAATCTGCGCGCCGCGCAGTTCCAGCCCCGGCCGCGTCTGCGCAAAATCCAGCATCTCGCGCAGCGTCTGGTTCTCGCGCTCCACTTCGCGCAACTCAAAATTCTCGACCAGCAGGCCGGAGTTGATCTGCTCTAGCTCTAGGTTGCGCTGCCGTAACTGGCGCAACTCAAAGACAAAATCGACGGCGTCAGTCACGTTGTTGGTGACGCCGGTCGCGCCTACCTGGGCGGGAGAAGTCAGCTGTGTGGCCGCGCTCTGGAGAGGCTCCAGGCGACCTGTTACCTGCAGAGCCATCAGCAGCAGCGCCGCTAGCCCAAGAATCAGGAAACGGATGCCGATATCGCCTATCGACCAGGGTTTTCGTTCGCTATCGCGCATAAGGAAAAAGTGTGGACAAAAGGAGCAGGCAGCCCAAACGGGGCGTTAACGGATCGTGCTCTTGCGCTGCATGCTCGTCAGCGTCTCTTTATAGAACTCGGGCTTCTCCAGAATCATGCCCGCGCCCATCACAACCGCCGTCAGCGGGTTGTCGGCCACATAGACGTGCATGCGCGTCTCGTCTTGCAAGCGCTGCGCCAGGCCATGCAGTAGTGCTCCGCCGCCGGCCAACACGATGCCGTATTCCATCAGGTCAGCCACCAATTCCGGCGGCGTCTCGTCCAGCGTCGCCTTGACCGAATCGATGATGACCTGCACCGACCCCGCCAACGCCTCGCGCACTTCCACCGAGCTGACTTCCACCGCCTCCGGCAGGCCGGTAACCAAATTGCGCCCGCGCAAGATCATCGTGCGCTCGCGCTCCATCGGATAGGCGGACCCGATCTCGATCTTGGTGCGCTCGGCCATGCGCAGCCCAATCAGCAAGTTGTACTTCTGGCGCGCGTAGTTGACGATGTCCTCGTTCATCTCGTCGCCTGCCACGCGGATCGAGCGACTGACGACGATGCCGCCCAGCGAGATCACGGCGACCTCGGTGGTGCCGCCGCCGATGTCCACGATCATGGAGCCGACCGATTCCGTTACCGGCAGGCCGGCGCCGATCGCCGCCGCCATCGGCTCTTCGACCAGGCCCGCTTCACGCGCCCCCGCGCTAATGGCCGCATCACGTACGGCGCGCTTCTCCACCTCCGTCACGCCCGACGGGATGCCGATCACCACTCGCGGCCGCGCCGCGCCAAATGCACGGTTGCCATGCACCTTGCCGATGAAGTGATGAATCATCTGCTCCGTTACGTCGAAGTCGGAGATCACCCCGTCCTGCAACGGCCGGATGGCGACGATGTGCGCCGGCGTGCGCCCCACCATCTCCTTGGCGTCGTTGCCAATCGCCTTCACCCGGTTGCGCCGTCGCGACGAAATGTCGATCGCTACGACCGACGGCTCGTTGATGACAATGCCCCGATTCTTCACATGAACAAGCGTGTTCGCTGTGCCCAGGTCAATGCCGATATCTAGTGAGAACAGACCCAGCAGCCAATCAAACGGGTTGATCACTCGTCAATGCGTCCCTTGTGCGTTCGAGCCGGCGGCGTCTAGATTAAAGGGTACTAACGCCAGTGGTTCACCCTGTCGCCCCTGGGCCAAGAAGCCTCATAGAGCCTGGTTCATAGACACGCGAACAGAGGATAGACGGCCTGCGTCTTCCTTGCGTTCCATGGTACACTGAGCCTGCAGCACAGACAACATGCCCTACGTACGACACCGCATATGCCGCCGACATGATCGAGATTATACCATAAGGAATAGGGGGCCAAAAAAGGCATTCCCGTCTTTGGGTATGGTATAATCCCGTCTGTGAGCCGCCATTTCAGTCTGATAGAAGCACTTCCCGGCTTCGCCGTGCCCATTATCGAAGCCGTAGACCTCGCGCAGACGCGTCACCGTCTCTTCGCGCAGCCCGGCGCCGATGCAACCCATGTGATCGTCGGCGTCAGCGGCGGCGCTGACAGCGTCTGCCTCCTTCACGCGCTGACGCAACTGGCGCCTGCTTGGGGGCTGTCGCTGCACGCCGCGCACCTCGACCATGCCCTGCGGCCCGAGTCGCGCGCCGACGCCGAATTCGTCGCCGATCTCGCCCAATCGCTCGGCGTCGAGTTCCACCTGCGCCGGCTGGCCGAAGGGGCAATCGCCGCGCTGGGCGGGGGCGTAGAGGCCGCTGCACGCACCCTGCGCTACGCTTTCCTCGCCGAGACCGCGCGCGCCGTCGCGCCTCCCGGCCAACAGCCCATTGTCGCCGTCGCCCATCACATGGACGACCAGGCCGAGACCGTACTGATGAACCTTATCACTGGGGCGGGACTGCAAGGCCTGGGCGGCGTGGACTGGGTTCGCCCGCTCACGGAAGCCCCCCCCGGCAGACCGGTGGCGCTTGTCCGTCCCTTGCTCGGCGTGCGCCGCGCCCAGATTCTCGCCTACCTCGCCGGTTACGGCCTGTCTTGCCGCGAAGACGCCACCAATCAAGACCAGACGCGCCTGCGCAACCACATCCGCCACGCCGCGCTGCCGCTCCTGGCGGAGATCAACCCGCAGATCGTGCCCACGCTGGCGCGCACCGCCGGCATCCTGGCTGCCGAGGCGGAACGCACTACCTCCTTGGACCGCAACAGCCTGCGCGCCCTGTGTCTCGCCGCCGACCCCACCGCAGGTCGCATCGTCCTAGATGTCGCCAAATTTCGCGTCTTGGACCTGGCTGCGCAGCGCGGCGTACTGCGCCAGGCCGTCGCCCTGCTTGGGCTGGACTTACGCGAGGCCGGCTTCGAGCGCGGCGAAGAGCTACTGTGGCACGTCCGCACAGGCGACCTCGGCGGCGGGCCGCACACCTTCGTCGCCGGTTTGGCTTGGACCCTGATCGCGCCCTCCGGCGATGCGCCCGCCCGGCTCAGCCTCCACCGGCAGGACGTCTTGCCCATCCGCCCGGATCACCCCTATCTGGATAGGCAACGCCGCGACGCCGGCCCCGTACCTCTGCCCGCCGAAGGCGTCGTCGTCGCAGCCGGCGGCTGGACGCTGCACTGCGCCTCGTTCCCGGCAGATCGCCTGCCCGCAGACTGGCGCAGTCGCGCCGCCCCTTGGCGCGCCTATGTCGACGCCGCGGCGATAACGCAACCCGTTCTCACCGCGCCCTCGCCCGGGATGGCCTTCGCCCCCCTCGGCATGGGCGGACGCCACAAGCAGTTAGGCGACTTCTTCACCGACCGCAAAGTCCCGCCCGCCCTGCGCAAGGGCTGGCCTATCGTCGTCGACGCCGCGAGCGGGCGCATCGTCTGGGTATGCGGCTTGGCTGTCGCCCACGAAGCCCGCATCACCGGCGGCACGCAACGCGTGCGCTGCTTTAATTGGCGCCGCCACGTTGGCGTGGACCCATCAACGCCCGGCACATCTCTTTCAGAAACGGAACCCCCTCCATGCGCGCCGATGTGAAGCCCCTGACCCACTGGCTGATCTACAAAGGCTACACCGTGCGCTTTGGCCGGCGCAGCCCTGACTCGGTGCAAGGCGTTATCGCCACGCCGCAGGGAGAGGTCGCCTTCAAATACGAGCCGCAGTCGATGACCATCCATCTGCCCGACCGCACCGTCGCCATCAATCAATACGGCTGGGAGATAGACCGCGGAAAACCGCACCAACAAGATGACCTATCCTGACCCCTTCCATCCCGGCTATGCCGGAGCGAGATGCCATGCCTAACAACCAAGAAACCGTAGTCCTCAAGTCCGGGCGCGACAAGCCCGTTCGCCAGCGCCACCCCTGGGTCTTCAGCGGCGCCATCCGTCATATCCCCGACAGCTTGGCCGGCGGGGATGTCGTAGACGTAGCCGACGCCAAAGGCCGTTGGCTTGCCCGCGGCTACCTCAACCGCGCTAGCCAGATCCAAGTGCGCCTCCTCACCTGGGAGGAAGGCGAAGCGGTGGATCGCGACTTCTGGCGACGTCGCATCCGCCAGGCAGTCGAACTGCGCCGCCGCCTGCAATTGAGCGACGCGTCCGACGCCTATCGCCTGATCAACGGCGAGAGCGACTTCCTGCCCGGCCTCATCGTCGACCGCTACGCCGGCTGCCTGGTCGCCCAGATCGGCACGCTGGGCATGGACGTGCGCAAGCACGAGTTGGCCGAACTGCTGCTCGAAGAGACCGGCTGTCAAAGCGTCGTCGAGCGCAGTGAAATCGCCGTCCGCCGCCCGGAAGGCCTGCAGGGCGCCGCCGGTCTGCTGGCGGGGGACGAGCCGCCCGACCGCGTCGAGGTGACCGAACACGGCCTCCGCTTCCTCGTCGACCTCGTCCACGGTCAGAAGACCGGCTTCTACACCGACCAGAGCGAAAACCGACGCCGCGTCGCCGCCTATTGCCGCGGCGCCCGCGTCCTCAACGCCTTCAGTTACACGGGCGCTTTCGCCGTCCACGCCCTCGCCGCCGGCGCCCGCTCCATCGCCAACGTCGACGCCAGCTACGACGCCCTCGCCCTGGCGGAAGAAAATCTGCGCCTCAACGGCTTCGACCCCGACGCACTAAGCGTAAATGTGGCGGGCGACGTCTTTGCCGTTCTGCGCGATTGGCGCGACATTGAACCGGACGGCGAATTGTTCGACGCGGTGATCCTGGACCCGCCCAAATTCGTGCATGCCCGCGACCACATGGACCGCGGCCTGCGCGGCTACAAAGAGATCAACATGCTCGCTCTGCGCCTGCTGAAACCCGGAGGCATCCTGGCGACGTTTAGTTGTAGCGGTCTGGTCGACTTCGACCTGTTCCAAAAAGTCATCTTCGGCGCGGCGCTGGATGCAGGCCGCGACCTGCAGATTCTGGAACGGCTGCATCAGGCGAGCGACCATACGGTCGCCATCACCTTCCCCCAAGGCGAATACCTTAAGGGCCTCATCTGTCACGCATTATGAATCGCTCGCTCGAACCGTTTCTACAAGGAATTCACCGCGACTTGGCTCAACCGCTGCCCGGACCCGCCGCGCAGTTCGGTATGGCCCCGCGCCCTCGCCGCGACGGCGAACAGGAAGACCCGCCGCGACCGGACGCTCGCCTTAGCGCAGTTCTTATCCTGTTCTACCCGGTGGACGGCGTCTTGCATCTCCCCTTCATCCTCCGGCCCACCTATCGCGGCGTCCACAGCGGCCAGGTCAGCCTGCCGGGCGGCGGCCGCGAGGCCGTCGACGTTACGCTCGCCGACACGGCCCTGCGCGAAACCCACGAGGAGATCGGCGTTCCGCCCGCGGGCATCAAACTCCTCGGGCAGCTTAGCCCTCTCTATGTCGCCGCCAGCAACCACATCGTCTACCCGTTCGTCGGCTGGATCGATCGCCGGCCCGAATTCCGCACCGACCCGTACGAGGTTGCCATGCTGATTGAAGCGCCGCTGCACGACTTTCAGAACCCGGCGAACCGATATACAGAGGTGTGGCAACTTCGCGACCGCGCCGTACAGGTCCCCTTCTTCAAGGTCCAGGACCAGATCATCTGGGGCGCAACCGCCATGATGTTGAGCGAACTGCTCGAACTGCCCTCTGTGCGACAAAGCCGGAACGGCGCCGGCATGCAGCCGCACTAGGCCGATTCGCGCTTTCGTGCGTCTGCCGGAGACGCCCCGCCCGCCGCGGTTTTTGTGGCGCATCGCAGGGCGTGATACGATCTCTCTCGCTATGACCTGGGTCACTCTGCTTTTCCGCCATGCGCGCATGACGACCGCTCGCTATAGGCGCCGTCGCTTGCGCAGCAAAGGATGCTGGACTCACAGCGTCCTTGCCGTGCTCATCGCGCTGACCCTTCTGCACGCGGGCGGCGCAGCCCGCGCCGCGCCGCTCCGCCAAAGCAGCGCCGACCCGCTCGTGTTCGCCTTCTATTACACCTGGTTCGACGAAAATACCTGGACCTACGACCGGCTGAGCGATCTGCCGGCGGAACCCTATGCCAGCCGGGACCGCGGCGTCATGGCGCGCCACATCGAACAGGCCCAGGCTGCCGGCATCGACGCCTTCCTGGTCGCCTGGTATGGGCCGGGCGGGGGAAATCAGACCGAGACCAACCTGGCGGCCTTGCTCGAAGAGGCCGCCGCCCGCGGCTTTCGTATCGGCGTCCTCTTCGAGACCGATTCCCCCTTCTTCGGCGGCGCCGGCGATGTCACCGCCGCGCTGCAACACCTCAACGCAGTTCACGCCGCGCACCCCGCCTACCTGCGCGTCGACGGTCGCCCCGTCGTCTTTTTCTGGCGACCCACGATCTATGGCGTCGACACATGGCGCAACATCCGCAGCCAGAGCGACCCGGACTATGCCAACGTCTGGATCTCCGAAGGGACCGACACCGGCTACCTGGCCGTTTTCGACGGCCATCATCTCTATAGCAACACCTGGAACCCGCCCGCCGACCTGACGGCGACCAACCAGAAGTTCGCCGCCGGTGTTGCCGGCTTCGGAACACCCAAGTTGTGGGTGGCGACCGTCATGCCCGGCTACAACGACGCCAAAATTCGCGCCTCCGGCTTCGCCCGCGACCGCGAGAACGGCGCCTATTTCACCCGCTCGTGGCAGGCTGCCATCGCCAGCCAGCCCAGTTGGATCGTGATCAACAGCTTCAACGAATGGCCCGAAGGCTCTTACATCGAGCCAAGTGCGGCATTCGGCGATCAATACCTGGCGCTTGCGGCGGAGTGGAGCGGCACGTTCAAAGGAACAGCCGGCCAATACGTGCGTCCGGCAGCCTTGCCAGCGCCGCCCCCTGTCGCAGCCGCCACACCCACGCCGCGCCCCGAACCCGACGGCCCGACCGCCTATGTTGCCGTATCGCTGCTGAACGTGCGCGCAGGCCCCGGCATAGACCATACCGTCGTCGCCCAGATCGCCCAGGACGCAGCCCTGCCCATCACCGGCCGTCACGACGCCTGGCCTGATTGGTGGCAGGTGTCGCATCAAGCCGGCACAGGCTGGGTCTACGCACCGCTTGTAGAGACCGCCGGTCCGCTCGAACAGGTCGCCGCCCTGCCCGATGAGGCTCTGCCCAACGCCGGTCTGCCCGATGCGCCGGCTACGACGGACGCCGCATCATATACCGGCCTCACGCGCCTGTTGCCCGACCCGGAACAACGCCCGCTTTCGCCCTATCTATCGCCGTGACCCTGGTGAGGAGAATCTGCCATGAACAGCCAACTGCCCGCCTCCGTCCACCAAACGCCCCTAGATGAAGCCATCGAGCGCGTCCTCGTCGACCGAGAGACGCTTCAAGCACGCGTCCTCGAATTAGGCAGGGCTATCGAGGAGGAATACCGCGGCCGCGATCTGCTGCTCATCTCCGTGCTAAAAGGCAGCATCATCTTCATGGCCGACCTTATCCGCGCCATCCGCATCCCGCACGAAATCGACTTCATGGCGACCAGCAGTTACGGCGCTGCGGCCCACAGCAGCGGCGTGGTGCGCATCCTCAAAGACCTCAACAAGCCCATCGAAGGGCGCAACGTCGTCATCGTCGAGGACATCATTGACAGCGGCCACACCCTCAACTACCTGTTACGCATCCTGCGCGAGCGCCAACCTGCCTCTATCCGCATCGTGACCCTGCTCGACAAGCCCGACCGCCGCGAAGTGGCGATTGATGTCAACTGGACCGGCTTCTCCATCCCCAACGAGTTCGTCGTCGGCTACGGCCTGGACTACAATGAGATCTACCGCAACTTGCCCTACATCGGCGTGCTCAAACCCAGCATCTATGCGCACCCGATTCCCTGACGGTATGAGCGCGCTCGCACGACAGCCAACGCACCTCCTGGCAGCCGTCGTCCTCAGCCTGGCGCTGACGCTGGCTTTTCCGGCGCTCATTGCCCGCGCTCAAGACGCGCCCGCCACGGAATCCGTCATCTATACCGTCGCGCCCGGCGACACCCTCTTCGAGATCGCCCAGCGCTTTGGCGTAACGCTCGAAAGCCTCATCGCCGCCAACAGCATCGCCAACGCCGACTTGCTCGAAGTGGGGCAGATCCTAGTCATTCCCTCTCCGGTCGACGTGCCGGAGGCAACGGAGCCTGCCGCGGCTTTCTATGCCTACGCACAGCCCGGCGAAACGCCGCTCTCCCTGGCCCAGCGCATCGGCCAAGACGCAGCCGCCATCGCCGCCCTCAACAGCTTGCCGGAGACCGCACGGCTCTTTCCGGGCCAGCCCGTGCGCATACCCGTCGCCCACGCCAGCCCCGATTCCGGCGCCTTTGGCGCGGTGCTGAACGTCTCGCGGCCCGGCAGCCTTGTCCAGGGGCGCACCGGTCGCGTCGTCGTCGACACCAAGCGGCCTCTCGATCTGAGCGCCGACTGGAATGGGTTGCCTATCGCATTCACGCCGCAAGAGGGCAACCCGTTGCGCCAGTTCGCCTTCCTGCCCGTGCCGGCCCTACTGGAACCCGTCTCCTACCCGCTCACCATCGCCTACCCGGCCGCGAACGGCGTCTCGCTGCGGCGCACCTGGCCGGTCGCCGTCGTCGAAGGCGACTACGAACGCCAGGAGATCAACCTGCCGCCCGATCGAGGCGTGCTGCTTGCCCCGGAGATCGTGCAGGAGGAGCTGGCTCTCGTTACAGCCGTATGGTCGCAGGTCAGCCCGACCCTGTTGTGGACTGAGCCGTTCTCGCGACCCATCGACCTCGAATACCCGACCACCAGCCCGTTCGGCACGCGGCGCAGCTACAACGGCGGGCCCTACAGCGGCTACCACGAAGGGCAGGACTTCGGCGCGCCGACCGGCGTCACCGTCACCGTGCCTGCCGACGGCATCGTCGCCCTCGTCGAACCGCTCAACGTGCGCGGCAACGCCGTCATCCTCGACCACGGACGCGGCGTCTTCACCGGCTACTGGCATCTGGAAGAAACCGCGCTGCAGACAGGCCAACCCGTCGCCGCCGGCGATGTCGTCGGGCTGGTCGGCAACACGGGCCTCAGCACCGGCGCGCACCTGCACTGGGAATTGCGCATCTACGGCATTGCGGTCGATCCCATGCAATTCCTCGAAGAGCCGTTCAGCCCATAACTCGGGGTCACGGCGAGGTCCAATCAAAAACGCCGGCTGCCCTTTGCGGACAGACCGGCGTTTGTTTTCTTGCCCCCATATGCAGGGGCCAGGAAAAGAAGGGCGCCTACTCCTCCTCTTCTTCCTCCTCCTCGGCCTTGCCTCGACCCAACACCTCGGGCTCGACCATCTCCTCTTCCTCTTCTTCTTCCTCTTCCTCCTCGACGCGAGTCGTGATCAGGCTGAAGACGATCTCGTCCGGTTCGCCCACATAGGCCACGCCCGGAACCGCCGGCAGGTCGGCAATCGTGATCGGGTTTTCCAAATCAAGCTCGGTGACATCAACCTCGATCTCGGCAGGAATGTCGGAAGGAAGCGCACGGATGTGAACGGCATCCAGATGCTGGTAGAACATAAGGCCCGTAACAAGCGCTTCCGGTCGCCCGACCGAGTTCACCGTCACGCTCACTTCTTGTTCTTCGGTCATGTTGACCGCATAGAAGTCGGCGTGCAAGAACTCGCGGCTCACCGGATCGCGCTGGATTTCCTTCACCAAAATGTTGTGGGTGTCGCCGCCCTCAACCGAAACGGTCACAAGCTGTGAATGCCCGCCATGCTGCAGCACGCGGTCTAGTTCCCGGCTCCTCACCTGCAGGTTCACAGGCTGGGTCGCCTCGCCGTACACAATGACGGGCACCAAACCCTCACGTCGCAATTGGCGCACCTTGCGCCGTGTTACCGTCCGCGGAAAGGCGTTGATTGTCAGTTCGGACATGAAACCACTCCTCTGAACGAATTCCTATTTCGTGTTTTAGTTCAAGTTAATCGCCACGGCGCAAATTGCGCCGGGTCTACGCATGCCCGCGCCGAAGCGGACGGCGAAATACCCAAGAAAAAAAGCGACGGAAGGCGACAACGCCGAGGGCAAGGCCGGCGCCGGCAGCCAGAGCCGCCAGCGGCGTCAACACAGCGTTCACAGGGCCCTCTACGCGCTGCGCAAAGAGGACAAAAGCTCGCACACCATCCTTTGCCTCCACGCGGTCCGCTGCCATCAGGATGACGTTGGTGTCGTGCAGGTTCATCACCTCCGCCGTCGCCACGCAGATCAGGCTTTCTGTCGCATCGACGGAGCCGGAATGCACGATCCCGGCGGCCGCGTCCTCCATACGCAGAGCGCTCGCACTAACCGACCGGGCTGCGGAGTCTGCCATATGCACCTGCCCGCCCTCGACGCTATCCTTGAAGGTCTGTGCGACCTCTACTGTCGTTCCCTGCATCGCTTGGCTAATCTCCTCCGCCAAGTTCTCCAGGGGGTTCTCGTCCTGGTCTTTGCGTTCGTCCGCCATTGTT
>JASGTU010000281.1 GCA_030058085.1 Chloroflexota bacterium | reverse complement strand
GGCGAGACGTAGCGCGGCGAGCGTTCGTAGAGGATGAAGCCGAGAAGATCGGCGCCGGCGCGGGCGGCGAAGAGTGCGTCCTCTAGATTGGTAATGCCGCAGATTTTGATGTGCGTAATCGCCGGCTTTTGCATGTTGGGGTGTGTAGCTCTCAGTCGATCAAAGCGAAATAAGGTATGGGTAACTGCGTGTCATTTCCGCCTGCCGGCGGTGACGAACTCCCTCACTTTGGCGGCGCGTTCGTGCTGGCGCAGCTTACAGAGGGTCTCGCCGACGAGGATGGCGTCGCAGCCCATCTCAGCCAAGCGTTCCACGTCCGCGGCGGTCTGTATGCCGCTCTCGGCGACGACCACCTTGTCGCCGGGGATCTGTTGGCGCAGGTGGGCAGTGGTCTCCAGATCGACCTGGAAGGTGCGCAGGTTGCGGTTATTGACGCCGATGACACGCGCGTCGGCGGCAAGGGCGCGTTCGAGCTCGGCGACGTCGTGCACTTCGACTAGGGCCTCCATGCCTAGGCTGCGGGTCAGAGACAGCAGCCGCTTCACATCGTTGTCGCCGAGGACGGCCATGATGAGCAGCAGCGCGTCGGCCCCGGCCATGCGCGCTTCGTACACCTGGTATTCGTGATAGATGAAGTCCTTGCGCAGAATCGGAACGGCGCGGCCTTCGTCGCGTAGGCGTTCTTTTGCCGCGGTCAGGTAGGCAAGCTCGCCCTGGAAGAAGCGGCTGTCGGTTAGGCAGGAGATGGCTACCGCGCCCGCCTGAGCGTAGGTAGACGCGATCAGCGGCGGGTCCCAGTCTCTGGCGATGAGGCCCTTGGAGGGGCTGGCGCGCTTGATCTCCGCAATCAAGCTGGCGCCTGGCACAGCAGTAAGCGAAGCGGCGAAGTCCAGCGCAGGCGGCGCCAACTGGGCAAAGGCGCGCACCTGCTCCAGAGGCATGGACGCCATGTGCTTGGGGACTTCCTGCCGCTTATGGGACATGATCAGTTCCAGGACTTGTCCCTTGTGCTTGGCGATGTCGAGTTGGGAAGGTTTCACGAGGTTCTCCGCGTGTTGGACGTCAGGCGTCACGAATTATGCGTCACGAGTTACGCGTCGGGCGTGTAACTGCGCGTTTTGGTGATGTAGCGGTCGAGACATTGCAGCGCAGCGCCGGAGTCTAGGCTTTCACGCGCCGTCTGCAAGCCCGCCTGGAAGTCGCCAGTGTCGAGGCTGAGGGCGGCGGCGGCGTTCAAGAGCACCACGTCGCGCTTCGGTCCGGTCAACTCACCTGAGAGTAGGGCGCGGGCGATGGCCGCGTTGGTCTGGGCTTCGCCGCCCTGCAGGTCGGCTAACGTGGCGCGTTCGAAGCCGAGCTCGGCAGGATCGAAGTCGAGCGTGGTGACCTCGCCGTTGTGTAGGCGGGTTATGCGGCTTGTGCCGGTGGTGGTCAACTCGTCCAGACCGGCGCCGGTTTCGTAGTGGCCGTAGACGACGTAGGCGGCCTTGCTGCCCATGTTCTGGAGCGTGTGCGCCATGAGCTCGGTCAACTCTTCGGCATAGACGCCGATCAGTTGGTGCGTGGTCGGCGCCGGATTGGTGAGGGGGCCGAGGATGTTGAAGATGGTGCGGGCGGCGATCTCGCGGCGCGGGCCGATGGCATAACGCATGGCCGGGTGATAGGCAGGCGCGAAGAGGAAGGCGATACCGATCTCCTCGATGCACTCGGCGGCCTGGTCCGGCGTGAGCGGCAGCGCCGCGCCGAGCGCCTCGAGCACATCGGCGCTGCCGGCGCGGCGATTGGAGCGATTGCCGTGTTTGGCCACGCGCATTCCCGCGCCTGCCAGCACGAAAGCCGTGATCGTGCTGATGTTGAACTTCTGCGTGCCGTCGCCGCCTGTGCCAACGACGTCGACGAGCGGTGTATCGCCGACGTTGGGCTTGACGGGCACGGCGCTGCGGCGCATGGACGCGGCGCAGCCGGTGATTTCCTCGACGGTTTCGCCCTTGATTCGCAGCGCGGCCAGGAAAGCGCCAATTTGAGCGGGTGTCGCCTCGCCCAGCATGATCTCCGACATGGCTGCGTCGGCCTGGGCCTCGGTGAGGTCTTGGCCCGAGAAGAGCAGGTGAATGGCCTCTTGGATGGCGGGTTGGCTCATGGTTGGCTGCCTCCTGGCGTTGTTGCTACAAGCGGAACTGCGATGACTTTGCTCGTCATGCGATGCTCGTCACGGGTTGCGCTCGATGCGCAGGAAATTGGCGAGAACGGACTTGCCGTGCTCGGTGAGGATGCTCTCCGGGTGGAATTGCACGCCGTAGATCGGCAGCGTCCGGTGCTGCAGGCCCATCAACTCGCCCTCTGCGGTAAATGCGGTCGCTTCCAGTTCATCCGGCAGCGGCTCGGCCACGATCAGGCTGTGGTAGCGTGTGGCGGTGAAGGGGCTGGGGATGTTCTTGAACACGCCGACTGCCTTGTGATGGATGGGGCTGGTCTTGCCGTGCATGAGGCGCGGCGCGCGCACCACCTCACCGCCGAAGACATGGCCGATGCACTGCTGTCCGAGGCAGACGCCGAGCAAGGGTATGCGCGGACCCAACA
>JASGTU010000280.1 GCA_030058085.1 Chloroflexota bacterium | reverse complement strand
TCGGCCCGATCCTGGTGTCGGCCTATCTGTCCTTCACCAACTACGATCTGCTGACATCGCCGGAGTTCAACGGCCTCTTCAACTACACGCGGCTGCTGACGCGCGACAACCGCTTTGCCGCCGCGGTCAGCGTCACGGCGCGCTATGTCCTTATCTCGGTGCCGCTGCAGTTGGTCTTTGCGCTGTTCGTGGCCGGCATCCTCAACCGCGGGCTGGCGGGGCTGAGCTATTACCGGGCGATCTACTATCTGCCCTCGCTCTTGGGCGGCAGCGTGGCGATTGCCATTCTGTGGAAGCAGGTCTTCGGCCTAGAGGGGCTCTTCAACCAGTTTCTCGGCTTCGCCGGCATCCAGGGCATCAGTTGGATCGGCACGCCCAGCACCGCGCTCTACACCCTGATGGCGCTGCGCGTCTGGCAGTTCGGCTCGCCCATGCTCATCTTCCTCGCCGGCCTCAAGCAGATCCCGCAGGAGCTGTACGAGGCGGCGGAGATCGACGGCGCGCGCAGCATCAGCAAGTTCTTTCGCATTACGCTGCCCTTGCTCACGCCGATTGTCTTCTTCAACCTGATCATGCAGATGATCAGCGCCTTCCAGGCCTTTACGCCCGCCTTCATCATCAGCGGCGGCGGCGGCGGCCCGGCCGATTCGGTGCTGTTCTACACGCTCTATCTTTACCAACAGGGCTTCAGCAACTTCCGCATGGGCTACGCCTCGGCTATGGCCTGGATTCTTCTCGTCATCATCGGCGTCTTTACGGCCGTCGCTTTTCTGTCGTCCCGTTACTGGGTCTACTACGAGGATGAAGCAAGATGAACATCGCCCAGCCAACCATGCGCAACACACGCGCGGCGCGGCCCCGGCGGCGCTTGCGCACGGCCACGCTCATCACCCATATTCTCCTGCTTATGGGCGGGGCGACCATGCTCTACCCGCTGCTGTGGATGTTGAGCAGTTCGTTCAAGCCCGAGTCGCTGATCTTCCGCGACCTCAGCCTCTGGCCCGCCCAGTTTACGCTGGAACACTATCGCTCCGGTTGGACGGCGCTGCGCGTGCCCTTCACCCGCTTCTACCTCAACTCGTTTTTGGTGGTGGGGCTGACGGTGATCGGCAACGTGCTGTCGTGCGCGCTCACGGCCTACGCCTTTGCGCGCCTCGACTTCTCGTTCAAACGCTTCTGGTTCGCCCTCATGCTGGCCACGATCATGCTGCCCTACCATGTCACCCTCATCCCCCAGTACGTGCTCTTTCACCGGCTGGGCTGGGTGAACACCTTCCTGCCGCTCTTCGTGCCCCATTTCCTGGCGACCAACGCCTTCTTCGTCTTCCTGATCGTCCAGTTCATCCGCGGCATCCCGCTGGACCTGGACCAGGCCGCCATGGTCGACGGGGCCAATCCGTGGCAGATCTTCCGGCTGATCATCTTGCCGATCGCGCAGCCGGCGCTCGTCACCACGGCCATCTTTACGTTCATCTGGAACTGGGACAACTTCTTCAGCAACCTGCTCTATCTGAACAGCATCAACCTGTGGACCGTGCCGCTGGGGCTGCGCGCCTTCGTCGACTCGATGGGCGGGACATCCTACGGGCCGCTCTTCGCCATGTCGATCCTGTCGCTCGTGCCGGTTTTTATCTTCTTCATCCTGGCCCAGCGCCAACTGGTCGAGGGCATCTCGACCAGCGGGCTAAAGGGCTAGGCGCGTGCGCGCATCCATACTAAAAATTAAAGCGAGGAATAAATATGACAAATCTCCCGACCATCGGCTTCATCGGCCTGGGCGAAATGGGCGGCCCCATGGCCGTCAACCTGCTGCGCGCCGGCTACCCCCTCGCCGGCTATGACCCCGACGCCGGGCGGCTAGCCGCTGTGGTCGACGCCGGCGGCGAAGCGGGCGCGGACGCATGCGACGTCGTGCAGCGCTGCGACGTCATCGCCACCAGCCTGCCCAGCTCCGGCGCATGGGTGGAGGTCGCCGAGCGGGACATTCTGCCCAACGTACGCGCCGGCCAGTTTCTCATCGACTTCGGCACGGTGACGCCGCCGGAGACGCGCCGCCTGGCCGCGCTCTTTGCCGCGCAGGGCGTGGCGGCGCTCGACGTGCCCGTCAGCGGCGGCGGCCGCGGCGCGCAGCAAGCGCAGCTCTACATGTTCGCCGGCGGCGATCGCGCCGCCTTCGAACGCTGCCTGCCCATCCTGCAGACCGTAGGCGGCCCGGACCGCATCACCTATTGCGGCCCCGCGGGCAACGGTCAGGCGGTCAAGGGCGTCAACCAGTTGATGATGGGGCTGGTGGATGCGGCCTATCTGGAGGCGATCTCGTTCGGCGTCAATAGCGGCGTGGACGTCGAGACCATCAGCCAGGCCATCGGCTGCGAGGGCCGCTGGCGCGTGGACTTCCGCCAGACGGCGCAGCGCATCGCCGCCGGCCAAGGGCCCAACGTCGGCGTCAAGTTCCGCGAGCTGCCCTACTTCCTCAGCGCGGCGCAGGAGGGCGGCTTCGACCTGCCCATCGCCGCCACGGTGTACGGCTATTGCGACAAGGGCGAGCGCGTCGTCATCGACGACCACCGCCAAGCCCCCTCCTACTGGCACGAACTGACGCACAAGGGCTGATGGGCGTCACGAGTCAGGCGTCACGAGTCATAAATGACGAACGACGCCTGACTCGCATCGATTGACGTAGTTTCCGAGGTGTGTTAGCTTCCGGACCCTGGCGCGCGCTCGACGGCTCTGCCCGCTGCTCTCGAAATAGGAGGAGCCGGCGCGCCGGGTGTAGCGCCCGGTGCAAAGGCAGGAGAGGGATGGGAAGCGGTAAGCAGGTCGCACATACACGCTGGTGGCAGATCTTCGAGGTGGTATTTGGCCTGCCTTTGCTGGCAGCCCTCGCCCTGCAATGGGTTGCGCCGCTCTCCTTCGCGCGCGGCACGTTCACGCCCGTGTTTGTCGCCGCCGGCATTGCCCTGATCGGCGTGGGCGTCATCCTCGTCGTCCTGGCGCGGCGCGAGCTTGCCCGTCAGGGTCAACCCACCGACCCGGGCTTGCCCACCAGCAAGCTCGTGACCACAGGCGTCTTCTCGATCTCCAGGAATCCTCTCTACCTGGGCGGCGTATCCGTGCTGGCGGGGGGTGCGCTGGCGCTTAACCTCCCCTGGGCGCTGGCGCTGCTTCTTCCGGCCCTGGTCGCCTGCCACGTTATCCTCATCGCGCCGGAGGAACGGATGCTCGCCGCCTTGTTCGGCGACGAGTACCGCCGCTACGCCGCCGCGGTGCGCCGGTGGATTGGCCGCAGGCCGAACACGTGACAACTGACGGATGACGCCTGACGGATGACGCCTGACCTGTCCTGCGCGTGGCCAAATCCAAGGCGCCGCCCTCAAGGTTCTCCAAATCCCGCACGAAGCGCTATAATGACAACAAACACTCCCTATTCACGCGAGTTCCACGCCTGAGAGGAATCATGAACACAATCTCCAACTCCCGCAGCCACGGACGCGGCGCCATACATGGCGGCGACATCGAGAGCGGAAAAACCGCTCTGGGCATCGAGTTCGGCTCCACGCGCATCAAGGCCGTCCTCATCGGGTCAGACCATCAGCCGCTCGCCTCCGGCAGTCATGCCTGGGAAAATCGCTACGAGAACGGCATCTGGACCTACAGCCTCGACGACGTGTGGACGGGCTTGCAGGAAAGCTACCGGGATCTCAGCCAGACGGTGTGGGATCAATACGGCGTCCGGCTCCAGACCGTCGGCGCCATCGGCTTCAGCGGCATGATGCACGGCTATATGGCCTTCGATGGCGACGGAAACCTCCTCGCGCCATTTCGCACTTGGCGCAACACCACCACCGGCGAGGCGGCGGAGAAACTCACCGATCTGTTCCAGTTCAACATCCCCCAGCGCTGGAGCATTGCCCACCTTTACCAGGCGATCTTGAACGGAGAATCCCACGTCAAGCAGATCAGCCACCTGACCACGCTGGCGGGCTATGTCCATTGGCGGCTGACCGGACAGAAGGCGCTGGGGGTCGGCGAGGCTTCGGGCGTCTTCCCCATCGACAGCCGCACCAACGACTACGATGCGCGCAGGATCGAATTGTTCAACGCACAGCCCGAAGTGGCGCAGCTCCCGTGGAAACTTCAGGAGATCCTGCCGGATGTCTTGGCGGCTGGAGAGGCTGCCGGCCTCCTGAGCGAAGAAGGCGCGCGCTTGCTCGATCCTGATGGGCGCCTGCAAGCGGGCATCCCCTTGTGCCCGCCTGAAGGGGACGCGGGCACGGGCATGGTCGCCACCAACAGCGTCGCCGAGCGCACGGGCAACGTGTCCGCCGGCACATCCGTCTTTGCCATGATCGTGCTGGAGAAGGCGTTGTCCAAGCTGTACCCCGAGATTGACATGGTGACGACGCCCACGGGCAAGCCCGTCGCCATGGTCCACAGCAACAACTGCACCTCCGATCTCAACGACTGGGTCGCCTTGTTCCATGAGTTCGCCGAGGCGTTGGGGGTGGAAGTCGATCAGTCCCGGCTGTTTGAAATGCTCTATCAGATGGCGCTCAAGGGCGATGCGGACGGCGGCGGTCTCTTGGCCTACAACTATCTCTCGGGCGAACACCTCACGCACATGGAAGCGGGGCGCCCCCTCTTCGTGCGCACGCCCGAAAGCCGTTTCACCCTGGCGAACTTCATGCGCACGCATCTCTTCGCGTCGCTCGGCGCCCTGAACATCGGGCTGGACATCCTCTTTGAGCAGGAAAAGGTGCAGATCGACCAGGTCCTTGGGCACGGCGGCTTCTTCAAGACGCCGGAAGTGGGGCAGAAGATCATGGCGGCGGCGATGAATGTCCCGGTGACGGTCATGGAGACCGCGGGCGAGGGCGGCGCCTGGGGCATCGCCTTGCTGGCTGCCTATATGCTCCATAGAGCCGAGAATGAACCGTTGGAGGCCTATCTCTCCAGCAAGGTCTTTGCCGGCGAAACGGGCGTGACGATCGCCCCCGATCCGAGAGACGTGGCCGGCTTCGGCGCCTTCATGGAGCGCTACAAGCAGGGGCTCGTGATCGAACGAAGCGCCGTTGACGCCTTGAAGGAGGACTGATGCTAGAGGAACTGAAAGAGCAGGTCTGTCGGGCCAATCTGCTGCTTCCCGAGCATGGTCTCGTGACCTTCACATGGGGAAATGTCTCGGCAATCGACCGGAAAACCGGCTTGGCGGTCATCAAGCCCTCGGGCGTTTCCTATGACGCCATGCAGGCCGCCGATATGGTCGTGGTGGACCTGGAGACGGGGGCGGTGGTGGAAGGAAGGCTGAAACCCTCCTCCGACACGCCGACGCATCTCGAGCTTTTCAAGGCCTTTCCCAACATCGGCGGCATCGTTCACACCCACAGCCGCTGGGCAACCACCTTTGCGCAGGCAGGCCGCAGCCTCATGGCGCTGGGCACGACGCACGCCGATTACTTCTACGGCGAGATCCCCTGCACGCGCAAAATGACCGCTGCGGAGATCGCAGGCGAGTACGAAAAGGACACGGGAACGGTCATCATCGAAACCTTCCGGGACAAAGACCCCGATGCGATCCCCGCCGTGCTGGTTCACAGCCACGGCCCGTTCGCCTGGGGCGTCGACGCCATGAACGCGGTTCACAATGCCGTCGTCCTGGAAGAAGTCGCCTTCATGAACTTCCACGCCATGATGCTGGAGCCGAAGATCTCGCCCATGCAGCAGGAGCTATTGGACAAGCACTATCTGCGCAAACACGGAGCGAACGCCTATTACGGCCAGTAGGCAATGGTCAGTAGGCTACGGCCAGTAGGCAATGGTCACCGTCCTCCCTGCCTACCCTTCAGGCGGCTCGGCGCCGACGCACAAGGGTTGACAAGCATCACGAGTCAGGCGTCACGAGTCAGGCGTCATTTTTGGCTTCTGACTCGTGACGCCTGACTTTTCCTTCGCGTAGCCAAATTCAGAGGACCGCCAACCAAATCCCCTGCCCTATAGCCGCAGACCCAGCACATCACACGGCGCGGTCGTCAGGTCCTGGTCCACGCCCAAGTAGCGCTCGGTCGTCTGCACTGAGCTGTGCCCCAGCGAAAGCTGGATCTGGTCGATGGACGCGCCGCCCTTGTGCGCCAACTTGGCGAACGTACGCCGCAGGTCATGCGGCCGCACAGCCAGCCCCGCCGCAGCCGCGGCCGTGCGCGCTAGGTCTTAGCCTAATCTGGCGATCTGACTGATTTGCATCAATTTGCATGTCTAGCGGCAAGTATTTTACTAACGAGAATAGTTCTTCCCGCAAGTAATCTGCTATACTGCGGGCATGCAGACTCACATCTTATCGCTGCCTAGCCAGACCCAAAGCGCCTCCCTCGACCCGGTCTTTGAAACGCCCGCCGACCGCCATCCGGCCCTTGTCTACCTGGCCGGCCTGGCCCCCGGCAGTCGCCGCACGATGCGCCATGCGCTCGACGCCGTCGCCGCCACACTCACGGACGGCCGGTGCGATCATCGCACGCTGCCCTGGGCGGCGCTGCGCTTTCAGCACGCCCAGGCCGTACGCGCCGCGCTCATGCAGCGCTACAGCGCCGCCACGACCAACAAGATGCTCTCCGCCCTGCGCCAGACTTTGCGCGTCGCCTGGCGTCTTGGCTATCTGACCGCGGAGGATTACCAGCGCGCCGTGGACCTCAAGCCGGTGAACGGCGATCAGCCTGACGCGGCAGCCGGCCGCGCCCTCTCTTATGGCGAGTGGGCTGCGCTCTTCGCCGTCTGCGCCGCGGATCCCACCGCCGCCGGTGTGCGTGACGCCGCGCTCATCGCCCTGCTCAAAGTCGGCGGCCTGCGTCGTGCTGAAATCGCCTCGCTGCAACTTGCCGATTATGACCGCAGCACGGCTACCTTCACGATTCGCGGCAAGCGCAACAGGATCCGCACTTTGCCCGTTGAGGACCCCGGCGCGCTCGGCGCACTCGATGACTGGCTGCACCTGCGCGGGGGCGCGCCGGGCGCGCTCTTCACCCGCATCCGCAAAGGCGAATTCATCACCCAGGAGGGATTGTCCGACCAGGGGGTGTACTACGTGCTCAACCGCCGCGGTCGCCAGGCCGGTACGGCGCCGTTCACGCCCCATGACCTGCGCCGCACCTTCGCCGGCGATCTGCTCGATGCCGGCGTGGATCTCTCCACTGTGCAGAAGCTAATGGGCCATGCCGGCGCCAACACTACCGCGGGCTACGACCGCCGTGGAGAACAGGCCAAACGCAGCGCGGTGCAGAAGCTCCACGTGCCCTACCGGCGTCGTTTCGGCGGGGATGCTGAAGTCTAGCGCCAGAGTGTAACCGCTCCGTCTCCCCCTGGGCCGCCAGCCCCGTCATCGCGCCCGACTACAGCCATCGACTCTTTTGTGTTTTGTAGGGGCCGATCTGTTGTGCGGTTGTTCTTGTACTCACTACACGAAGACTCCGCCCATCTGCGACTCCTCTACCCCCCTTTTTTTCGTTTTGCGCCGCAGCGCACCTTCGCTATACTTGCGCCTCCGTGCACCCGTCACCTGAGTATTCGCGATAGCGAACGCCGGCCCCCGGCGTACAGCAGCGCAGCGTCACACCGGCAGTAGAGATGTGCGACATATCGTGCCTGCCGCTCTTTTTGGCGCCGTAGATTGGCCATTGGCCCGGAGCAAATCCATGATCAACCGTGTCTTGTCGCTCGCCGTCACAGGTCTGCGCCGGCTGCTCTTCACGAAGCGGCTGCACAGCGGCATCGTCTTCGCCGCCTGCATCCTCGGCCTCAGCCCTGCCTTTGCCCTCGCCGCACCGCACCAGGAGCCTTCTGGGCGCGGCCATACTCAGCAGGCCCCCTCCAACCGCACAGCCGAGTGGCTGGTGATGATCTACAGCAACGCCGACGACAACGTCCTCGAAGAAGACCTGCTCATCGACCTGCAGGAGGCGGAGCTGGCCGGCTCCAGTGACGAGGTCACGATTGTGGCCCAGATCGACCGCTATGAGGGCGGCTACGCCGGCATGGGCGACTGGAGCGGCGCCAAGCGCTTCCTCATCACCCAGGACGGCGACATGAGCAGCCTTGGCTCCGAGGAACTGGAAGACCTGGGCGAAGTCAACATGGCCGACGGCGCCACGCTCCTCGACTTCCTCATCTGGGCCGTGAGCGAGTTCCCCGCGCAAAAGCGCATGCTGATCTTGTCCGACCACGGCTCAGGCTGGCCCGGCGGCTGGGGCGACCCGGACCCCGGCGGCCCCGGCGCCCACGACATCGTCCTCGTCGATGCCTTCGGCGACAATCTGTGGCTAATGGAGCTGGATGAGGTCCTCGAGCAGGCGCGCCGCGAGCTGGGCCTGGACTACTTCGACGTGATTGGGTTCGACGCCTGCTTGATGGGCCAGCTTGAGGTCTTCACCGCCATCGCCCCCCATGCGCTCTACGCCGTCGCCTCCCAGGAGCTCGAACCCGGCCTGGGCTGGGCCTATGCGGCCTTCCTGGGCCAACTCGTCTCCAACCCGGACATGGACGGCGGCGAGCTGAGCCAACACGTCGTCGCCTCTTACATTGATGAAGACATGCGCCTCGAAGACCCGGCCTTTGTCGGCAACCTCTCGCGCGCGCAGGCTGCCGCCGCCATCGCCCCCGACATCACCCTTTCCGCCGTCGATCTGGCCGGCATCGCTCCCCTCAACGCCGCGCTGGACGCCTTCGTCGCCGCGCTTTACGCCATGGACCAGAACGCCGTGGCGCAGGCGCGCACCTACGCCCAATCCTACGAATCCGTCTTCGGCGACGAACTGCCCTCGCCCTACATCGACCTGGGCCACTTTTCCCAACTGATCCAGAACCTCACACAAGACCCGGCGGCGCTGGCCGCCGCCCAGGAATTGGACGCCGCGCGCCAAGCGGCCGTGATTGCCGAGAGGCATGGCCCCGAACGCCCCGGCTCGACCGGCATTGCCATCTACTTCCCCGTGCGCGAGATGTACGGGTGGAGCGACAACCTCGGCTATGCCGAGGTCTCCGCCCGCTTCGCCCAGGAGACGCAGTGGGATGAATTCCTCGCCTTTCATGCCGGCGACGCGCCAGTCGGCATCTCCATGAGCGCTGCGGCGCGCCCGCACCCAGAGGGCTCCCCCGCGCTCGCAGCCGCCTTGCAGACCCTCCTGCCGGAGCTTGCACCCGAGTATGTCCAGATACTCCACGACGAGATCGCCGCCATGATGGAGCAGGCGCTCTTGCCGGAAGAGATCGCCCAGGTCCTGATGGAGGAGTATGAGCTGCCGCTTGATGTCGTCACGGCCCTGCTCGACGCCGGGCTGTTGCACACCGCAGACGCCGCGCCCGCCCTGGCCCCACAGGGTTCCTCGGTTGTACGCAAGCCTCTGCAAGCGGCCCCCATCCGCCTCTCGTTCGAGGCGGTCTTTCCCGGCGAACCGGTCAGCATCGAAACCGACATCACCGGCGAGCGGGTCGGGTATGTCTACAGTTTTATCGGCCGCTTTCTGCCCGAGGAAGATGTCCTCATCGTGGAGGATCAGGATTTCCTCTTCGCCGATCAAGACACTGCCGTGGGCGGCGTGACCTACCCGCTGTGGCCCAAAGGCGCGTTCACCGTCGGCTATGACTGGGAGCCGGTGGTCTACGCCATCAGCGACGGCGTCACCTCCATCCGCACCCTTCTCTCGCCGGAAACCTATGGCGAACGGCCGGTCTACACCGCCGACGGCATCTACGCCTTCGCCGACGGCAGCCCCGACCGCTACGCCCGCCTCTTCTTTCGCGACGGCGAACTGGCGCAGGTCTTCGGCTTTGCCGGGGCAGGCGGCCTTGCCGCCGGCGCCGGCGCCCCGCGCCAGATCAAGCCGCAGCGCGGCGACCAGTTCACCGTGTTCGACCAGGGCTACAACTTGGCCGAGGATGTCGAGGACGCCCGCTACCTCGCCCCAAGCGGAGTCCTCACCTTTGGCGAGGACTCCTTCTTCATCGAAGAGACGCCGGCCCCCAGCGGCAACTACGTCGTCGGCGTGATTGCGGAGGACCTCGACGGCGTTCAGGTCGAGGCCTATGAGAGCCTCTTTGTCGTGGGCTACGACGAGGTGACCGAGGAAGGCTTTGTGCCTTTGGTCGCCGATGACCTCGGCTTTGCCCTGCTCCACCCGGAGACCTGGGCCCCGGTCCAGTTTCAGGACGAGACGGCGAACAGCGTGACCCTCGCCAACGCCGGCGAAACCGCGCTGATGACTGTATTCCTCCTCGAATATCCCGATGCGGCGAACGATGTCGAGGCCAATCTCATGGCGCTGGAGGACGTGTTCGCCGAGCTCGCCAATGACGCCGCGCTGGAGAACCTCGCCGCCGACCGCGATCCCGTGGACTACCTGCTGGGATCATACGACGCGCTGTTGCTCGACTTCAGTTTCGACAGCGACGGCGTCGCCTACGCCGGCGAGCTGGTGGCGGCCACGCCTATGCCTGGCTTGACCTACGTCGTGTTCTTCGCCGCGCTGGCCGAGGAGGCGGACTATCTTCTGGCCGACCTGGACGCAGTGCTCTACAGCTTTGACAGCCTATATTCCGGGATCGGCAACACCGGGAGCCCTCTGGACGCCGCCGCGCCCCAACCGCAGTTCGCCGACGTGACCTTCATGGACGACTACAGCGACCCGGCCAGCGGCCTCTATGACGACGAGGCGCCGCAGGAGTGGGGGCAGGGCTACTACGACCCGGACGGCGAGCTGTACGTCTACGCCATGAACCCCTGGGATCCCTCTGGGAGCGGCGCCATCTTCGACTATTACTACGATCTCGTGCTGCCGGATGCCTTCATGCTCCAGGTATCGACGCTGAGCGCGGGCGCGATAGACACGGCCTATGGGCTGATCTTCCAGGTTCAGGATGACAGCCATTTCTACGCCTTCCGTGTCAGTGGCGACGGCTATTTCCTAGTCGAAAAGGCCGATGGAGAGGTTCTAGAGACCGTGGTGGACTGGACGCCAACAGACGCGCTGGACTTGACGCAAGAAGCGCTCAACACGCTCGCCGTGGTCGGGGCCGAAGGCGTCTATCGCCTGTACGTGAATGGCGTTCAGGTGGGCGAATTTGCCGACGACAGCTATTCGGCTGGCAGCGCCGGGTACATGGTGAAGAACTTCGACGCCGCCGAGCCTGCTGCCTTTGTCTTCGACGACTTTGTGGTCGGAGCGCCTGCCGGCTAGGGCGTCATAGTCCAGGACATTGTCCCTCGTCGCCTACCCTGTACCCTAAATACGGCCGCGCCCTATTCGGGCTGCGTCCAGCAAGAAGCCGTCTGTTGCTTGGACATCATTACTCCCCAAAATAGAACATTTGTGCTATAATGAGAGCGCAGACAGACTGGTCGCCCACGCCCGCGCCGTGCAGGCGCATGGGTGCGCCGGCCAGGAGAAAGAAGAGCGGCTCCCATGTTAGCGCCAATCGAACCGGCACGCGTCCACAGCCCGCCCGCGCCTTCCGCCGAGTTGCACAAGCACTGGCGCACTGTCGTGCGCATCCTTGCCGCACGCGGCGCCGGCTTCGTGCTCATCTCCGCCGGCAAGAAGCCCCAGGACAAAGGCTGGCAGCGCCATCCCGTCGACGAAGCCGCCGCCCTCGCCCACCTCGCCCGCGGCCTCAACGTCGGCCTCGCCACCGGCGCCGGCTCGCCTCTGCGCCTCTACGCCTTCGACATGGACCACGACGCCATGCGCGGCTACGATTGCGCCGCGCTCGAAGGCTCCCTGACCATCGCCCGCGAGAACGCGCCCGACAAGGCCAAGTTCATCTTCGCCTGTCCCGACGAACTGCCGGGCCGCAAAGACACCCTGCGCATCGATAAAAAGACCGGCCAGGTGCGCGGCTCCGGCACCGAGTTGCTCGCCCTCTCCAGCACAGGCGGCTGCCAGAACTGCGTCATCGCCGGCATGCATGCCAGCGGCGCGCCTATCCGCTGGACCGGCCACACCATCGCCGTGCTCGACGCCGCGGTCGTGGCCGAACTGTGGCGCGCCTGGACCGGCCAAGAGCTTTTCCGCACCTATGTCCCGCGCCCGTCGAGCGCGCCTCCGCCCGCTCTCGCCGTCGTAGCCGACGCCCTGCGCCGCGTCGACCCCTGGTCCCTCGACTACGACCAGTGGATCTCCGTCCTCGCCGCGCTCAAGCATGACTACGGCGACGACGCCCTCGACCTCGCCGTGCATTGGGGCCAGGGCCGGCCCGGCGAAGTCGAGGGCAAGTGGGCCACCTTCGGCGACCACCCCCGCCCCTCCACCGTGCGCACCATCTATCGCCTCGCCCTGGCTGCCGGCTGGCAACCCCCGCGCCAGCCGGAACCGGGCCGGACCGCCCGCCCAAAAAGAAGAAGCCCGCCGCCAAGGCGAGCCTCCTCCGGTCGTAACGGCTCCCTTCTCCGCCGCCTGACGCATCAGGTCGTGCGGTTCATGCATGGCGGATGACGCCGGGCGGTATGGCGAAAGCTGCGATATGGGCTCAGTCGTATTTTACGTGCGGGTTGAGCTGCTTATTTCTTCGCCAGCAGAGGTGCTGCGCGAGGTGTTGTTTATCACTACACGAACCGCCCTAGGATCGCCAATGACGCCTGACGGATGACGAAGGCGGCAAAGAGAAACGGAGTGTCTGCCAGACACTCCGTTTCTTTGTTTCGTGTTGTTCTGTTGTTCCCCTAGCGCCCGCCTGTGGCGTAGGCGCGGAAATGGTCGGCCAACGGCGTGCGCTCGCGCGTCAGTTCGTCCAGTCCGGCGTAGTGCGGGCCCCACTGCCCGGCCCCGTCCTCGTCCATCGCCCAGGCGTTGAGCGCGCCCGTCACCTTGAACTTGTTCGCCCACAGCCCCACCGGCATGTTATAGCGGAAGAGCGGCCCGCTCTCCAGCCGGTAATCCCACTCGATCATGTCGAAAAGCGGCCACCACGTATAGCCGTGCAGCGGGATGCCGTCCGCTTGCGCCTGGCGCACCTGCGCTACGGTCTCGTCCATCCAGCGTATGCGCGCCTCGACGCTGCCCGTCGCCGCCGTCTCCGTCAGGATCATGGGCAGCCCGTAGCGTTCCCACACCATGCGCAGCACATCGCCCAACTGCGCGCTGGTGACGCCGCGCGTGTAGGCCGGTTG
>JASGTU010000279.1:7500-14719 GCA_030058085.1 Chloroflexota bacterium | reverse complement strand
CACAGGCTGTAGAGGTGCGCAAGCCTGAGCAGTTGGCTGGCCTGGACGGGCTGATCATCCCCGGCGGGGAAAGTACGACGATGGGGTTGACGGCGGCGCGGTGGGGCTTGGTGGAGCCGCTGCGCCGTTGGGTGCGACAGGGGCGACCGACCTGGGGCACCTGCGCCGGCATGATCCTGTTGGCGGAGCGCGCCGAAGGCCAGAAGCAGGGCGGCCAACCGCTGATCGGCGGGCTGGACGTGACGGTGAACCGCAACTATTTCGGTCGCCAGGCGGACAGTTTCGAGACGCTGCTGGATGCGCCGCGACTCGGCGCGGACCCCGTGCCCGCGATCTTCATCCGCGCGCCCGCCATTACGCAGGCTGGTCCGGGCGTGGAGACACTGGCGGAACTGCCGGGGCCGCCGTCTATCTGCGTAGCTGTAAAGCAGGGGCCGCTGTTAGCCACGGCTTTTCACCCGGAACTGACCGGCGATCTGCGCTGGCATGAGTTCTTTCTGCGGATGGTCCGCGCGGCGCACCAAGAGGCTTCACCGGCCTAGGACAGTGAGTAGACATTGAGATGAGGAAACGTGAGGCATTCCTGGATACATAGTTTGACTGTTGCGCTAGCATTGACGGCGGTTTTGCTAACCGCTTCCCGGGTCATGGCGGCGACGCCGCAGGAGACTGTCGGCGTTTTGCCCCGTCCTGTGCCGCCGTCGAACCGCTTTGCGCTGTTGAACCCTCGTTCGTTTCTTGCCCCGGCGATCGATATCGCGCCGGCGGAAGCCGGCGACATGGTGATTGCGCCAAGCGGTTTGATCACCGAACGCATGACCAGCCTGGCCCAGACGGCTAGCGCGGAGTCGCCCTTTTTCGGGCAGACTTGGCTAACCTATTACGGGCGGCCTGGTATTGCCGAGATGGGCATTCTGGGAGAGTACGAGATCGCCGACCTCGCGCCGCTGCTGCGCAAGCAGGCCAGGGAATACGATATCGCCAATGGCAGAGGACTGGGGGTGATGCCGGCGTTTCACCTGGTCTACGGCATGGCGACGGTGGCCTCTGGAGACGATGGAAACCATCTGGCGTATCTCGAGCATGAGGCGGTGATGGCCTATATCGAGGCGGCGGCGGAAGAAGAGTACGCCGTCATTCTCGACGTGCAGATCGGTGCGCTGTCGCCAACGGAGGCTATCAGCCCGGCGCTGCCTTATCTGGCCTATGAGCATGTACACCTCGCCATCGACCCGGAATTCGCCATGGTGCACGAAGGGCAGGCATGGCCGGGCGATCCGATCGGGTATGTGACTGCGGAGCAGGTGAACGAGGTGCAGTCGGAGATCCAGCGCTACTTGCGGCGCAACCGGCTGGCGGGCAACCGCGTGCTGCTGGTGCACCAGTTCCAGGGCAACATGATCGTCGACGCCGAGCAGATCGACGCCAGTTACGAGCGCGTTGCCGTGACGATCTCGGTCGACGGTTGGGGCGGGCCTTGGGCCAAGATCACCAAGTACAACGCATTTGTCACGCCGGAAAGCCCGTATGCGGCATTCAAGCTTTTCTACAGGTGGGATGATCCGATCCTCAGCCCGGGCGAGGCGCTGGGGACAGAGGCGTATGGCGAGGCGTTGTTGATCGATGTGACGCCGAACATGGTGATCTATCAGTAGGGGCGGTTGCGCTTGGGGAGATGTTTGGCGCAGCGGTGATGCCAAGGGGAAACAATAAGAACAGGCCGGCTGGATACCGAATCTCCAGCCGGCCTGTTAATTGGTTATGGGGCGTTGAAGCGGGCGGGCGCCTAGGCTTGCGCTGCGGGCGGCTGCTCGGTTTCGTCGCTATCCGGTGTGCTCTCCGGTGCGCCTTCCGCTGTGGCGTCGCTGGAGGGTTCTTCCGCCTCTGGCGCCGCCGGCGTCTCCGGCTGGACAGGCGTCTCCGGCACGGCGGGCGTCACGGCGAGATCGCCGGCGTCGGGCGTCCAGTCGGTGGGCGGCACGACGGGAAGTCGGTCGCCGCCGTCATACGGGAACGCATAGGCCAACTGCCCATAGATGTGGAACTGGTAGATCGTGGTGATCAGCATGATGAGCGGCAGGGTGACGACCAAGCCGACGAGACACAGCAAGGCGCCGGCGATGCTGCCCACGAGTGAAATGGCTATGCCGGCGACGATGATCACGATGACGGCGATAACGACCTGGCCGATGTTCTGCTGCGTCCAGTTCCAGATTTTGGTGAACTGGAGACCGCTGCCGATGCGCTCGTCGGTGGCGAAGCCGATGGTGAAGCCGGGCGAAACAAGGGCGACAAACAGGCTGTAGAGCGACACGAGGCATGTGGCGCAGAAGACGATGATGCCGCCAACCGTCTCCGCCGATCCGCCGCCTTCGGTGAGCATGCCGCCGATGGTAGAGGGGATGGTGAAGATGATGGCCGGCAGCGACCACACCAAGCTGACGACTAGGAACTTGAAGCCGCGCACGAGGTCATCGCCCCAAGCGTCCCATTCGGGCAACGGGTGCGTTTTGCCGTCGCGCACGTTCTGCAACAGCCGCACAGCGTAGCCGGAAATAATCAGAAAGCCGATGACGCCGATCAGGATGAACGACAGCAAGATGCTGATCAGCGCAACGCCGCCGCCAATCGCGATCTTTTCTTTCCAACGTGGGTCTTCGGTGATAAAAGTTAGGGCCTTTGCGTAATCCATTGATCCCTCCTATGAGGTACCGATCGTATTGATCATTCCAGTCGGATTGTATCATATGGTGATACGGCCAACAATTCAACCCGACCGGTTCTTTTTAAGGGGCCGTTATCGGGCAAGAATCATTACGGAAAAAACGCGGCTAGGTTTCGGAAAAGCGCACAGTTACGGCGCAGACCGCAGCGAAACGTCAGCGGCGCTGAAGACGCGGCGGCGACCGCAGGCGTCCTCGACGACGAGATCGCCGGACGGGGTGACGTCTATGGCGATTCCTGTGATCTCGCCGGCTGTGTCGCCCTGCGTTCGCACGATTACGGGCCGGCCCAGCGTGGCGAGGAGGGTGCGCCAGTCGTGCAGGATTTCATCGGGGGCGCGGTCGGAGGCGAACTGTGTCGCCAGGCTTCGGCAGAGCGCGGCGAGCAGCTCGGTGCGGTCGATGGCCTTGCCTAGATACTGGCGCGGGCTGGCGGGCGACAACGCCAAATCGTCCACCGCGGGGAGTTCGGCTTGCGTCTGGTTGACGTTGACGCCGATGCCCAGCACGGCGTGGTCGAGTGCGTCTCCGGCGAAGGCCGCTTCGACGAGAATGCCGGCGACTTTGCCGGCTGCGGACGGGCCCGCGCCGAGAAGGACGTCGTTGGGCCATTTGAGCCAGACATGATCGGTCAACGCCGGGGCGGTCTCGATCAGGGCATGAACGACGGCGATGCCCGCGGCCATCGGGATTTGCGCCGGGTTGTGTGGGACGAGCGGCGGTTTGAGGATGCAGGCGACTAGGAGTGAGGAGGCATAGGCTGCGTGCCATTGGCGCGCAGCGCGTCCGCGGCCTGCGCTCTGTTCTTCGCAGATGACGATGGCGCCGGCGCGGGTGGCGCGAAGGTCTGCCAACTCATGGGCGCGGGGCATGACGCTGGCGATGGTGCGGTGGTAGTCCAGCGTATGACCCACGGCGCATTCGCCAAGCAGCGCGGCCAGACGTTCGAGGTCTAGTTCGTCTGGGGGCGGCACGTGTTCCGGTCCTAGGGCGTGCTTCATTGGCGGGCTGTCCTTTGCGCCAGGCGGATCGCTGCAAGCCAGGCGCACGATCTGCGGAGGCTTGGACGGGTGCTGTGCATCGTGTAGAATTGGCGCACGATGGGCGTTACGCCTGCCGATCTGCTGCAAGAGGTGAAGGCCATCTTGACCCCGGACCGGTTTTCCGACGATCTGTTTAAAGATATAGAAGATCTGCCGCCGGCAGTCCTTGACACGGACGAAGACGATAGCGCCGCTCCCTCGTTGCCCATCATTCTGTTCAGCGCGGCAAGCGGCGTTGCCGGCGGCGTGATCGGGCTGTACATCGGCTATGCCCTCCTCGGCCTGAACGCGGCGTTGAGCGCCGGGTTGGCCGTTCTAGCGATGCTGTTCAGCCTGGGCGTGAGCGGGGCCATCCTGTCCGCCGCAACCCGCACGCGCGGCGCGCCGGTGAATATCGTCTTTAGCTGTGCGCTGGTGATTTTGGCGGCGCTGTTTATGGGCGTCTGCGTGTTGGGCGGCGCGTTATTGGCTGCGTTGCTAGTCGCAGCATAGGGTCGAGCCGGTGGACGAGATGCCGCCGTGGCGGCGCGTCTCGCTACGGTCCATAGTCGAGATTGCGAGCATCGGTCCATATGCGTTCGACGCATGATTGGCTATAATAGCATTTCCGCCGGCGATTGGCATGCTGTGTAAGGCCGACGCCGGCTATGACCGGGAGAGGAGAAGGGTGAGGTTTCGTTGAGCGAACTACACGAGGACCCGAAGATTCAGGAACTGCGCACCCGCAAAGCCGCGGCCAAGCTGGGCGGCGGCGAGGAGCGCATTGCGCGGCAACATGCCAAAGGCAGCATGACGGCGCGGGAGCGGCTGGAACTGCTGCTCGACAAAGGCAGTTTTCGCGAGATCGACGTGTTCGTTACGCACGACAGCAGCGATTTTGGCCTGGCTGAGCGCAGGATCCCCGGCGACGGCGTGGTCACCGGATACGGCACAGTCGATGGGCGGCTGGTCTTTGTCTATGCCCAGGACTTCACCGTCTTTGGCGGCAGTGTGAGCCGCGCCCATGCGGGCAAGATCTGCAAAGTGCTGGACATGGCGATGAAGAACGGCGCGCCGGTGATCGGGCTGAACGACTCCGGCGGCGCGCGCATTCAGGAAGGCGTGATGAGCCTGGCGGGCTTTGCCGACATCTTCTATCGCAACGTGATCGCATCGGGCGTGGTGCCGCAGATCAGCGTGATCATGGGGCCGTGCGCGGGCGGCGCGGTCTATAGTCCGGCCATTACCGATTTTGTGGTGATGGTGAAGGACACCAGCCACATGTTCGTGACCGGCCCGGATGTGATCAAGGCGGTGACGCACGAGGACGTGACCTTCGAGGAACTGGGCGGCGCAGTGGTGCACGCCAGCGAGTCGGGCGTGGCGCATTTTGCCGCGGAGAACGAGGAGGACGCGCTCTTCCTGGTGCAGCAGTTGGTGGGCTATTTGCCCAACAACAACATGGACGATCCGCCTGTGTTGGCGGCCCAGGACGATCCGCTGCGCCAAGACGAAGAACTCGACAGCCTCGTGCCCGACAACCCCAACCGCCCGTACGACATGAAGCTGATCATCCGCCACATTGTGGACAACGGCCAGTTTCTCGAAGTACACGAGCATTGGGCGGCGAATGTGTTGGTGGGGTTCGCCCGGCTGGGCGGGCGCTCTGTGGGCATCGTCGCCAACCAGCCTGCGGTGCTGGCGGGCGTGCTGGATGTGGAGGCCAGCCAGAAGGCGGCCCGTTTTGTGCGCTTTTGCGACGCGTTTAATATTCCGTTGATTGTGCTGGAGGATGTGCCGGGCTTCATGCCGGGCGTCACGCAGGAGCACGACGGCATCATCCGGCACGGGGCCAAGCTGCTCTACGCCTTCGCCGAAGCCACGGCGCCCAAGTTGACGGTGATCGTGCGCAAGGCGTATGGCGGAGCGTACTGCGTGATGAACCCGCGCCAGGTCGGCGCTGACCTCGTGTTGGCTTGGCCGAGCGCGGAGTTGGCCGTCATGGGGCCGGACGCGGCGGTGAATGTGATTTTCCGCCGCGAGTTGAGCCAGGCGGACGATGCGGAAGCGCGCAAGTCCGAACTGGTGGCCGATTACCGCGAGCGCTTTGCCAACCCATATGTCGCGGCGGCGGCGGGCTATATCGACAATGTGATCGAGCCGCACGAGACGCGCCCGCGGCTGATCAACGCGCTGGAGATGCTGCAGAACAAGCAGGGCGGCCTTCCCGCCAAGAAGCACGGCAATATTCCCCTGTAGGTCGAGGGGGCGGGCGGCCTGCCTGGAAGAGGGAAATAACGATGGCGTTGACCGAAGTGGAATTTGAGCTGTCTGCCGGCCAGTTTGACTTGATGGGCTATCCGCACTTGCGTCAAGGGCAGCCGCTTGTGTTGCAACTGGAGACAGGCGTGCTCTTGCCCGATCCGGCTGCTGAGGCATGGTATGCCGTGGCGAAAGAGCCCATGCCGGAACGTTTCGTGCGCGTGGGCCGCGCCCAGTACGCCTTCGCCGGGCAGATCGAAGCGGCGGAGACAATGCAACACGACGACGTCGAGACGGCGACGTTAATCGTGCGCTGCGGGGAGATCCCGCTGCGCGTCTACTGCGCTCCACAGGAGGATGGCCGGCTTCCCTATGGCACATGGGAAACGCGCTATTTGGCGGGCTACAGCCGCATATATGGTCTGGCCGAGGAAGATCTCTCGATGGGGCCGGGCAGCCAGATCGGCGCGACGTTCTGGAGCTTTCGGCGGCTTGTCTTGGCGCCCGGCGACCCGTTGTTCGGCGAGTGGCACGAGTCGGTGGAACTGCTGCCGGTTCCGTATGCGTATGACCGGATCTGTGTGACGGCGCGTGTCCATCGACAGGCGATCTAGCTAGGCGGCAAGCCGCGTTGGCGATCGGCGGCCGCGATGATCGGATAAGGCATGTTCAAAAAGGTGTTGGTGGCGAATCGAGGCGAGATAGCCATTCGCGTGCTGCGCGCCTGCGACGAGCGGGGGATTGCGGCGGTGGCGGTCTTTTCGGAGGTGGACCGGTCGGCGCTGCACGTACGCTATGCGGATGAGGCTTACTGCATCGGCCCGGCGCCCAGCCGCGACAGCTATCTGCGCATCGACAAAATCATCGACGTGGCGCGCAAGGCGGGCGTGGATGCGATCCACCCGGGTTATGGCTTTTTGTCGGAGAATGCCGAGTTCGCCGCAGCTTGCGCCGACGCCGGCATCGCCTTCATCGGTCCCGGCCCCGATGCCATCGAGAAGATGGGCGATAAGGTGACGGCCCGCCAGACGGTGGCGCGCCGCGGGGTGCCGTTGGTGCCGGGCTCGCCGCCGGGGCTGCATGATGAGGAGTTGTGTGCTGCAGCGACGGAGATCGGCTACCCGGTGATGATCAAGGCCAGCGCGGGCGGCGGCGGCAAGGGTATGCGCGTAGTGCAGGGGCCGTCCGATTTCGTCGGGGCGTTGGCCGCGG
>JASGTU010000279.1:0-2500 GCA_030058085.1 Chloroflexota bacterium | reverse complement strand
TGTCTGTTACAAAAGGCTCGGATGAGCTGTGGATAGGGGTGAAATGCCAAACGAACCTGGAGATAGCTGGTTCTCGCCGAAATAGCTTTAGGGCTAGCGTCACACGATGAATGCAGGAGGTAGAGCACTGAATGAGGTAGGGAGCCAAACGCTTACCGAACTCAATCAAACTCCGAATGCCTGTATTTTAGTGTGGCAGTCGGACTGCGGGAGATGAGTTTCGTGGTCGAGAGGGAAACAGCCCAGATCGTCAGCTAAGGTCCTGAAGTGGCGGCTAAGTGGGAAAGGATGTGGAGTTACCGAGACAGCCAGGAGGTTGGCTTAGAAGCAGCCACCCTTGAAAGAGTGCGTAATAGCTCACTGGTCTAGTGATTCTGCGCCGAAAATATAACGGGGCTCAAGCCGCCCGCCGAAGCTACGGGGCTTGCATACTTACGGGGATGCAGGTCAGTAGGCGAGCGTTCCGGGAGCGTCGAAGCGATACCGAAAGGAGTCGTGGAGCGACCGGAAGCGAGAATGTTGGCACGAGTAGCGAGAACTATGTGAGAAACATAGTCCCCGAAAGTCTAAGGTTTCCGACGGAAGGTCAATCCGCGTCGGGTTAGTCGGGCCTAAGGCGAGGCCGAAGGGCGTAGCCGATGGACAACAGGTTAATAATCCTGTACCGCGTCAAGTTGATTGAGCGAAGGGGTGACACAGAAGGGTAGGTAGGCCGGCGGGTGGAAGAGCCGGCGCCAAGCTTGTAGGCGACGAGGCGGGGGATAAAAGACCCGCTGAGCTGAGGAGTGACGGCGAGCCTGAAAGGGCGGAAGCTATTGAACCCAAGCTGTCTAGAAAAGCCTCTAGTGAGACTTGCGCGACCGTACCGCAAACCGACACAGGTAGACGGGTAGAGAATACCAAGGGGAACGGGAGAACCTTCGTTAAGGAATTAGGCAAAAAGGATCCGTAACTTCGGGAGAAGGATCGCCTCAGTAGGGTGACTGCAAGCCATGTAGGAGCCTGAGGAGGTCGCAGAGAAATGGCCCTATCGACTGTTTACCAAAAACACAGGTCTGTGCGAAGTCGCAAGACGAAGTATACAGGCTGACGCCTGCCCAGTGCCGGAAGGTTAAGGGGAGGGGTGAGAGCTCTGAACTGAAGCCCCGGTGAACGGCGGCCGTAACTATAACGGTCCTAAGGTAGCGAAATTCCTTGTCGGGTAAGTTCCGACCCGCACGAAAGGCGTAACGAGTGGGGCGCTGTCTCAACGAAGGACCCGGTGAAACTGAAATAGGAGTGAAGATGCTTCTTACCCGCAGCAGGACAAAAAGACCCCGTGGAGCTTTACTGCAGCTTGGCATTGGGTTAGGACTTAGTTTGTGTAGGATAGGTGGGAGACGTAGAAGCTGGGCCGCCAGGTTCGGTGGAGTCGCCGGTGAAATACCACTCTGACTAAGTTTTGGCTCTAATCTTCGCCGTAATCCGGTGAGGGGACAGTGCCAGGTGGGCAGTTTGACTGGGGCGGTCGCCTCCCAAAAGGTAACGGAGGCGCGCAACGGTTCCCTCAGGCTGAATGGAAACCAGTCGTAGAGTGCAAACGCAAAAGGGAGCTTGACTGCGAGACGAACAGGTCGAGCAGAGACGAAAGTCGGCGTTAGTGATCCTATGGCACCGAGTGGAAGGGCCATGGCTCAACGGATAAAAGCTACCCCGGGGATAACAGGCTAGTCTCTCCCAAGAGTTCACATCGACGGGGAGGCTCGGCACCTCGATGTCGGCTCGTCACATCCTGGGGCAGTAGCATGTCCCAAGGGTTGGGCTGTTCGCCCATTAAAGTGGTACGCGAGCTGGGTTCAGACCGTCGTGAGACAGGTCGGTCTCTATCCGCTGTGGGCGTAAGGGAATTGAGGAGAACTGCCCCTAGTACGAGAGGACCGGGGTGGACAGACCGCTGGTGTGCCAGTTGTACTGCCAAGTGCATGGCTGGGTAGCTAAGTCTGGCATGGATAACCGCTGAAAGCATCTAAGTGGGAAGCCAGCTCCGAGATAAATTCCCTCACAGGGTAACCTGGTAAGTGCGCTGGAAGACGACCAGCTTGATAGGCGGGACGTGTAAGGGCAGTGATGTCTTGAGCGAACCCGTACTAATGCACGAGGGCTTAATCTACTTACGACCTATTTTGGGAGTGTGTGAGGTTGAGTGAAGTTGAGGGCCTAATCCTAATCAGTTTTTAGCGTGCGAGCGCACAGCGCCTGCACCTTAAGCGCACCTGCGCAGAGCGGGTGGCAAGAGACGCGACACAAGCGTGTCGTCCGAGCGGGCGAGCGCCCTGAGGGGCGCAGGCAAACCTGTGAAAGACGGCGAGAGCGTGTGTTGGTGATAGAAGCGGCGGGGGTACACCCGGCTCCATCCCGAACCCGGAAGTTAAGCCCGCCAGCGCCGATGGTAGTATGCGGGCAACTGCATGCGAGAGTAGGCCATCGCCAACCCAACCCTCTCGCCGTTTTTTCGTCCCAC
>JASGTU010000278.1 GCA_030058085.1 Chloroflexota bacterium | reverse complement strand
GACGACGTGCTGGCGATCGTCAAGGATTATCAAACGCCCGAATGGGCGCGGCGTGATGTGCGGATAGAGGCGAGCGTGATTGGAGACCGTCCGCCGGGCGGCATCGACGCCGCGCATCCGCTGGTGCAGGCGGCGTTGTCGGCGCTGCAAGATGTGGGCTGGCAAGGCGCGCCCGATCTGCGCATCAGCAGCACGGATGCCAACATTCCGCTCTCACGCGGCATACCGGCTGTGTGCGTGGGCGTTACTGAAGGAGGCAGCGCACACCGGCTGGAGGAGTGGATGCTCAAGGCGCCGCTGGGGCCGGGTATGCGTCATCTGACGCTGCTGGCGTGGTGGGCCGCGGCATGGCTGGGCGGTGAAGTGGCATAAGCAGCCAAGTATGAGGCGAGCATGGGTTTGGGGCTTGCCGTTTTGATCAATTTAGATGGAGGCGGTAAATGAGCGACAAAGAACGAGCGGATTCCGAGCAGTTGTACAAGATCCGGCATAGCGCTGCGCATGTCATGGCGGAGGCTGTGCTCGAACTGTATCCGGAGGCCAAAATCGCGATTGGCCCGCCGATCGATACCGGCTTTTACTATGACTTTGACCTGGGCAAGACCGAGGACGGCAAGCCGCGCACGTTTACGCCGGAAGATCTGGAGCAGATCGAAAAGCGCATGCGCCAGATCATTGCCGGCAAGCACCCCTTCATCTATCGCCAGGTCAGCGCAGACGAAGCGCGGGGGATCTTCCGCGATCAGCCCTACAAGTTGGAATTGATCGACGGGCTGGCCCAGGGGCAGATCGACGAGTACGGCAATGAGGTCGAGGGCGGTCAGGTGATCAGCACCTATAAGCAGGACACCTTCGAGGACCTCTGCCGCGGGCCGCATGTGGAGCATACAGGCCAGATCCCGCCGGACGGGTTCAAGCTGATGAGCGTGGCTGGGGCGTATTGGCGCGGCGACGAGGCCAACCCCATGTTGCAGCGCATCTATGGCACGGCGTGGCGCAATCGCAAAGAGCTGAACGCCCACCTGGAGTTGCTGGAGGAGGCCAAGAAGCGCGACCATCGCAAGCTGGGCCGCGATCTGGAGATATTCTTCTTCGACGACGAGGTGGGGCCGGGGCTGCCGCTGTGGCTGCCTAACGGCGCCGTGCTGATCGACGAGCTGGAGGCGCTTGCCAAAGAGGTGGAGACGGAAGCGGGCTATCAGCGCGTGCGCACGCCGCATCTCAGTAAGGAAGACCTGTTCGTGCGCAGCGGGCACTTGCCCTACTACACCGAGAGCATGTACCCGCCGATGGAACTGGAGGGCGTGCGCTACTATGTGAAGCCGATGAACTGCCCCTTGCACCACAAGCTGTTCGGGAGCAGGCCGCGCAGCTACCGCGAGCTGCCCGTGCGCCTCTCCGAGTACGGCACGTGCTACCGTTATGAGAAGAGCGGCGAGCTGTTCGGCCTGATGCGCGTGCGCTCGATGCAGATGAACGACGCCCACATCTACTGCTCCGAAGAGCAGTTCGAGCAGGAGTTCATGGGTGTGATACGCCTGTATGAGCGCTATTTCGATCTGTTCAACGTCGAGCGCTATGTGATGCGTCTGAGCACGCACCACGCGCGCGGGTTGGGCAAGAAGTACGTGGACAACGAGCGGCTCTGGCTCAAGACCGAGGAGATGGTGCGCCAAGCCATGCGCAACGGCAACATCCCCTTCGTAGAGGTCCCGGACGAAGCTGCATTCTACGGGCCGAAGATCGACGTGCAGATCTGGAGCGCTATCGGCCGCGAGTTTACGCTGGCGACCAACCAGGTGGACTTTGCGCAGCCGGGGCGATTCGATCTCACTTTCACCAATCGTGATGGGGTGGAGGAGACGCCGCTGTGCATTCACCGTGCGCCGTTGAGCACGCATGAACGCATGATCGGCTTCCTGATCGAGCACTATGCGGGCAACTTCCCGGTGTGGCTGGCCCCGCGCCAGGTGGTGATCATCCCCATCACAGACGCGCACCATGAGTACGCCGTCCAGCTGGAAGGCCGATTGAAGGCCGCCGGCATACGGGCGGAGGCGGATCTGAGTTCGGACCGCATGAACGCCAAGATTCGCAATGCGCAGTTGATGAAGGCGCCGTATATGCTGGTGGCGGGTGACCAGGAAATCGCGAACGAGACCGTCTCGCTGCGTCGCCGCGACGGCGAGCGGCGCAACGACATGCCGGTGGGCGAGTTCATTGCGCATGTGCAGTCACGCATCGCCGCGCGTTCGAGCGAACTGTAGGCGACGACGGGCTTGCACAGGACATTGCAGGATTTGGCGGCTGCACGCCAGAGGGAAACAGCAGGGCGCGACCGGTTCATACCGTCGCGCCCTGAGCATCGCCAGAATATCTTGCACTAATTTGACGGCTGTGAAGCGGGATGATATACTGTTCGGGCTGATTTTGCCGATGTATGCGCCCTGAGAGGCCGGCAATCAGCTCGGTATAACTCATCTAAGGAGAAATGGATAATCTGGAGAACAAGTTTGAGATCGCCTGCGCAAGATAACACCCGTGTCAATCGGGGCATTCGGGCTAGGGAAGTTCGCGTCATCGGCGCTGACGGGCAGCAATTGGGCATCATGTCCACTCGTGACGCGCTGGCAGTAGCTGAAGAGAACGAATTGGACCTTGTCGAAGTCGCTCCGAATGCGAATCCGCCGGTCTGCCGGTTGATGGATTACGGCAAGTATCTGTACGAGAAGCAGAAGAGGGAGCGGGAATCGCGCAAGGCGCAAAAGCAGATCGAGATCAAAGAGGTGCGGCTGCGTCCCAAGACCGATGAGCACGACATTCAGGTGGTGCTGACCAAGATTCGCAAGTTCGCCAAGGAAGGGGCCAAAGTGCGTGTGCGCATTCGCTTCCGCGGTCGCGAGATCTACCACCCGGAGGTGGCGCAGGAGTTGATGGAGCGGGTCGCCACCGAGATGTCGGAAATTGTCACAGTCGAATCACGCCCAATGTTGGATGGGCGCAGTATGGTGATGCTGCTCAGTCCAGTCTAGGGGATCAGGGTTCACCGTTCGGAACCGAAGCAGTGTTTGCGACGGGCGACAGCCCGTTTTTCTATGTCTGCCGGACACAGACGAGTGATAGGCATAAACTAGAGGAGGCAACGCAATGCCGAAGATGAAGACGCACAAAGGTGCAGCAAAGCGTTTCCGCCTGACCAAGCAGGGCAAGCTGATGCGAATGAAAGCGGGCGGCAGTCACCTGCGGCGCAAGAAGAACAGCAGCGTCATCAGCGACTTCCGCCACGCCGTGCCCAGTGAGGTTAAGGCGAATATCAAGTTGGTGAAGGCCATTGCGGGGAAGGCTGCCAAGCGGTAGCGCCTGGCCCGCAAGGCTTGGGTTCCGGCTGTCGCCGGAGCCCTTGTCGAGTTAGCGAAAACCAAAGTACGTGACCGGCTCCCAAAGCGACCTGGTTCTTGCCGGGTCCGCCATCACGGAAGGAGACCGAAATGCCCAGATCGAGACCTAAGGTATATGCCCACCAGCGGCATAAGAAGGTTCTCAAGTTCACCAAAGGCCAATATGGCACGCGTTCCAAGCTGTTCCGTCGCGCCAACGAGGCCATGCTCAAGTCCCTGTTTTATGCCTATCGGGACCGCCGCAATCGCAAGCGGGATTTCCGCCGCCTGTGGATCACGCGCATCAACGCGGCGACGCGTCTGAGCGGCCTGAGCTACAGCCGGTTTGTCCACGGCTTGAAGAAGGCGAATGTTCAGGTAGACCGCAAAGTACTCGCCGACATCGCCGTGCGCGATGCCGCCGCCTTCGGTAAACTGGTGGAACTGGCGAAGTCAAACCTGGACTAGCCGCCGCCATCTGTTGCGTGTCCGGGGGATGGCGAGTTGTACCGGCAGACAGCCACGGCAGGGGCCTTCGGGCTCCTGCCGTTTCATTTGGAGCCGCCGCCATGACCGTGATTACCAGTGTGAGCAACGCCCGCGTGAAGGAGGCGCGCAGCCTGCAGCGCAAGCGCCGCCGCTATGCCGCGGGCCGCATCCTGATCGAAGGCGTGCGGCTGGTGCGCGATGCGCTCTCCAGCGGGCTGGCGCCTGAGGTCGTCTTCTATGTGCCCGAGCAGGCCGAGGCCGGTCTGCAATCCGTCGCCCTGCTGCGCCATCTTCAGGCGGCGCACGTGGAGTGTATTGCCGTGTCGCCTGCTGTCTTTGCCACATTGGCGGAGACGCTTACGCCGCAGGGGATCGCGGCAGTGATCCCCATGCCGAGCCTGGCGCTGCCCGCACAGCCGGAGTTGGCCCTCATCTTGGATGGCGTAGCCGACCCCGGCAATGCAGGTACGCTCTTGCGCAGCGCCGAGGCTGCCGGCGCCGACCTGGCGCTGTTCGCGCCCGGCGCGGTGGACGCGTATAACGACAAGACGCTGCGCGCCGGGATGGGGGCGCACTTTCGGCTGCCGCTGCGCATGTGCGCAGCCTGGGAAGAGGTATGGGCGGCGCTTTCGACTGTGCCGCGCATCTATGTGGCTGAGGCAGGGGCCGATCTGTCTTATGATGCGGCGGATTGGCGGCAGCCGTCCGTATTGATCGTCGGCAACGAGGCGCAGGGTCCAAGCGCCGAAGCGCGGCGGGTTGCCGTGCCTGTCGCCATTCCCATGCACGGCGGAACAGAATCGTTGAACGCGGCGATGGCGGGAACGGTGATCCTCTTTGAAGCGGCGAGACAGCGGCGTTTGGGCTGACGGCCAAACGCGTCCCGATTCACGCTGCACAGGGCGGCGGGATTTATGTTCAGCGCCTGCGTTGACACTAGTGATTCCTCCGGTGTATGATAGCTCCCAACACAGTGCATGCAACGCCTGCTGATTCGGGGCGCTAATCGGGTTGGCTCCCAGGGACGTGGCGCAGCGCTTGCCGGCATACCGGCGATGATCAGGGCAAAGCGCGCTGCGCCTCGACGAAAGCAGATGCTACATTTCGTTCCGCCGCGAGGTGGGGACAGACCCTTGATATAGCCACACACTTTGGGCGAAAACCGGAGGAAACTTGCTCATGACAATGAGACTGCTATGGTTTGTCCTGGCCGGTTTTCTGCTCGGGTTTGCCGCTTCTACGCTGTGGGAGTGGCTGCACTTCCGCCGTGAGCGCATGAAGCTGCGCGATGAGCGCGTGCGCGAGCTGGAGGGGCAAGTGCGCGAGCAGAAGAAACTGATGGACGAGATGCGGCCTGTGGCCGTGCGGACGCCCGCTTGGGACCAGCCGGCGTATCACAGTCCCGGCGTCTTTCTCGAGAGCGAGGAACTCGAACTAGAGAGCGATGAACTGGAAGGTGAAGTAGCGGTCGCGGCGCGCAGCCCAAACCGGGCTGCGGATTCCGGCGGTTTTGACGAGATCAGAGCAGCGCGCGCGGCGCCTGCCAGACCGATCGCGGCGGCTGCCTCGGCGCCGGCGCAAGAAGCCGGCGCCGAGCGGGATGAGCCGACCAAACGCACTTCGGAATCGCTGGAACAGCTTGCCGCCAGCTTGTCGAGCCGCTATGCAGCCGCTGAAGCCGCCCCCGACCGCGACTACCGCTCGGATTACCTCGAACGCTCGTCGAATTACCCGGATGACTTAACCAAGATCAAGGGCATCGGCGACGTTTATCGCTGGCGGCTGTACCGCGCCGGCATCTACACCTGGCATCAGATTGCAGAAAGCGCTGAGGAGACGCTGCGCGCCGCGACAAATGCCTATCCCGGCTCCAACATCGGGGATTGGCAGGAGCAGGCGCGCCAGTTGGCGCAGAAGAACGGCCGGCAAGGCGCCGTCTATGATGGGCCGTCGCCCGACGATCTGACCAAAATCATAGGCATCGGGCCGGTCGGGGCGCGCACGCTTTTCCGCGCAGGAATCTGTACGTATGAACAGCTCGCCGGCGCCACGCCTGCCGAATTACACGATCTCTTTCCCATTGCGGTGGCGGGGGATGAGCCGAATTTCGAGCACTGGGTCGCTCAGGCGGCGGATCTCGCCGGCCGTAAAACCGCGAAATAGGAGTGGCGCTCCATGTCTCGCAGCTTTTTTGATAAGCCGCCCCATTTTGACTGGCGCATTGACCGCTGGAAGGTCGGCCTGATCGTCCTCCTCTTTTTGGCGCTGCTATTGGGTACGCTGGTCGATCCGCAACGCGATCGGGGGGCGGGCTGGACTGCAGCTGGACCGTTTATGCCGGATGACAGCGGCGCGATTGTGGCGGAAGGTGAAGAAGAGCCGTCGTCAACGGAGAGCGCCCCGACGGTGACGCCGTCTGAAGAAGCCGCTAGTGTGCCTGACGGTGCGGCGGATGCTGCGGTGAACGAGCTGGTGCACCAGTTGCCCTTGACGCTGGCGTCGATTGGCCCCAACAGCGTGGCCCCGGCTGAGGCTGTCGCCGTGTTGAGCGGTACGGCGCGGCCGGGGAATCAGGTTGAGGTGCGCGGCCAACACATTCCGGCGTCTGTGCAGGGCGACGATGGCTCCTTCGGCGACGGAACCGAGTTGTTGCTCGGCGTGGCGACGGCCGACGCGCGCGGGCTGTGGACGCTTGCCCTGGAGGAGAGTCTGGCGGCAGGGCAGCAGGCGCTGTCGCTGCGCGAACTCGACGGACAGGGCGAAGAGGTATCGGTCGCCTCGCCCGTCGTGATCACGGTGCTGGCCGCGGACGAGGAAGGGCCGGTGTCGCTGGCTACGCCTTCCATCCGCTTTCCCTCGGCGGCGGCAAGGTTGCCCGGCGGTCGCATCACCTTTGTCGGCAGTGGTTTGCCGGGGATGCGCGTGCGCCTCTATCTGGACAATCGCCAGATCGCAGAGGGTGTAGCGGACACACGCGAGGAGTGGCGCATTACGCCGGAGGCCGAGATAGGGCCGGGCGTGTATGTGGCGCGTGTGGCGGCTCTGGATCCGCAGGGTGAGATTGTCGCCGAATCGCCGCCTGTGGCGTTTGTCGTCCTAGAGGCTGTTGAAGACGAAGGGTCGGCTTTGCCAGACGCTGACCCGACCATCCCGCTGGCGCTGACCGGCGCGGCGATGTGGGGACGTGACGGTCTGCTCATCCTGACGGGACGCGCCACGCCGCACAGCACGGTTTCAGCCTGGCGCGGGCAGGCTGCGCTGCGCTATGTCAATGCGCGCCTCGACGGCGGCTGGCAGATGTGGTTGGTCTCTGTCGCGTCGCCGCACTCGACATACGCATCGGAGACAGAGTTGACGGTACGCACCAATTTGGGCGAGGCGATCAGCCGCCAGGAGAGCGGGTTGAGCGCTATCGGCGCGACGGCGTATCCGCCGATATTGCTTTCCCCGAAGGAAGGTGAGTTGTTGGAGAATGGGCAGCCGGTGTTGTTGGGGCTAGCCCAACCCGCCAGCGCGGTCACTGTCAAGGTCAACAGCATGACCGTTGCCAGTCTGGTGGCAGATGCCCGCGGCCAGTGGGCGTACCAGCCGCCGGAGCCGTTGCCGGCGGGCGAGGTGGCGATCGCGGCTAGCGCCGAGACGGCGTACGGGGGCGACGACGAGGCGCCCGTGTATGTCAC
>JASGTU010000277.1 GCA_030058085.1 Chloroflexota bacterium | reverse complement strand
GTGGGGAACTAGAGAAAGGCGATATCCTGGCGAGAGGCGGCCTTAAGCGGCCTGGAGCGTCTCCAGCAGGCGGTCAAGTACGATCTGGTCCTCTCCGGGGGAGAGGGTCATGGGGTTGACGAAGATGCCGTCCGCGCCGGCTAATGCGACGATGATGGCCGGTTCGCCGGTGGCGAGCAGATCGACGACCTGGTCGCGAGTCTTGCCGAGGCGGGCGGCGTCGAGTTGGACGGCCATGCGGGGCAGGGGCTGGCCCGCCTCGTTGGGGAAGGAGCGTTCGGCTTGCACGCCGGGGATGCGGTTGAGGGCCTGGCGCCAGCGCGCAACCGTCTCCTCGTCGCGGGCTTTGCGGCCTTCTTGGTCGATCTCCAGGTAGAGTTGGACCGCAGTGAGGAGGCCGATTATCTCCTCCTTGCTGACCTTCATGGGGCGACCGAGGGCGTGGTTTGGGCTGCCGTTGGCGCGGACTGCTTCGATCAGGTCTTTGCGTCCGACGATCAGGCCGGACGACTGCGGCCCGTGCAGGTCCTTGCCGCCGCTGAAGATAACGAGCGACGCGCCCATCTCGGTGAAGCGCCAGAAGTTTTCGGTGGGCGGAAGTTGGGCGGAGGCGTCGACGATGACGGGGACCTGGTGAGCCGAGGCGATTTCGATCACGGTTTTCAGCGGCAGATCGCCGTGACCGGTCATGGGGCCCTGGAACCAGAGGACGGCTGCGGTCTGCGGCGTGATGGCGTGCTCCAGTTCCCAGGGGAAAGTGCCCATCATATAGCCTATTTCCACCAGCTTAACGCCGACTCCTCGCACGGGGTGGTCATAGCCGTTGCGATGGGAGCGGTGGATGATGACTTCGTTCTTAAGGCCTGTCAGGTCGGGAAGCTGGCGAATGGCGGCGGGGTCGGTTCCGGCGACGCAGGCAGCCGTTGCCAGCGTGAGCCCGCCGGCTGCGCCGCTGGTGACATAAGCCGCTTCGTTATGCGTGAGTTGCGCTAGTCGCTCCCCAACACGGCGTTGGAGTTCGTGAATGTCGACAAAGCAATTGGCGGCTGCGGCCATAGCGGAGATGACTTCCGGCGGCATGATCGAGCCGCCGATGCGGGTGATGGTGGAGTGGGCGTTGATCAGGGTGCGGATGCCTAATTCTTCGTAAATGCCCATGGCAGGCGACTTTCTATTGTATTGTGAGCGGATTGGCGGCGGAGAAACGTTTGGCGGCATGCGGCAGCAGGCTGCGCGCCGAGGTCGCCTAGACGAAGCATGCCACAGGATAAAAAAATGGGGAAGTCCGATTCTTTCGGAACTTCCCCGTTGATGCACATCTGCCGGGTGGGCGAGAGATGAGGGCGCAGCCACGACGTTGGGGCTGCGCCTGCAGGCGCTGTCTTTTAGTTGAAGACCAGGTCGCAGGCTTCGGCGGGGATCCAGTGCGCGTCCTTGCCTTCCCACTTGACGTTGCAGCCGATGGGGTTGGTCAGAGGGACGCTGACAGGTTCGCCGGCTAGGTGTTCAGCCAGGGCGCGGTCCAGGTCGTTGACCGTCATCTTGCTGACGTCTTTGGGGCTGTCGACGCCGCGTCCGGTGTAGATGAGCTTGCGGTCGCGGTCGAAGACGTAGAAATGCGGCGTGCGCAACGCGCCGTAGGCGAGTGCGATCTCCTGCGACTCATCGTAGAGATAGATCCAGGGGAACTTGTGCTCGGCCATGCGTGCGACCATATGGTCGAAGTCGTCATCCGGGTAGGTGTTCTTGCTGTTGGAGTTGATGGCGACGAACTTCACGCCCTGGTCGGCGTACGTAAGCGCGGTCTGCCGCGTCACCTCGTCCGAGCCAAGGACGTAGGGGCAGTGATTGCATGTGAAGAAGACGACGAGGACGTCGGCGTCGTCGAAGTCGGACAGGTTATAGGTCTTGCCGTCTGTCGCCGGGAGCGTGAAATCGGGGGCCTTTGCGCCAAGGTCAAGGGTGAAAGCCATGATCATCCTCCTGTCGGTTCAGTGAATTCCGCGTGGTCTGGCCTTGTCGTAGTTTGGCCTTATCTCCCCTATGGTACCCCGTTCATATTATTCGAGTCTGTAAACTATCTCCGGCTGGGCGGTCTGCATTTCCATCGGCGGCAGGCCGTTGACCATCGCCTCCAGGTCATTGACGGCGATGTGGCCGATGTTACGCAGGTCACGGGGGACGGAGCCGGCGCGATGCGCGGAGAGGATCACGCCGGGGGCGGTGCGAATGGGGTGGTCGAGGGGCGGCGGCTCCTGCGGGAAGACGTCGATTGCGGCCTTGAAACGTCGGGCGTGTAGCAGTTCGGTCAGGGCGTCGAAGTCGACCAGGTGCGAGCGGCTGATGAGGACAAGGACGGCGTCCTGAGGAATGAGCTCCAGCCTTTCCCGGTCGAGCAAGGCGCGATTTTCGGCGGACGGGATGGCGAGCACGTAGATCACGCGCGAGGTCTGCAGCAGGTGTTCCAAGCTGACGGGTTCGACGCCCTGTTCGCGCAGATAGGTGGGGGGCAGCCAGGGGTCGAAGACCTGGATCTTGCAGCCGAAGGGGGCCAGCATAGGCTTGAGGTTGCGCGCCAGGCCGCCAAAGCCGATGAAGCCGACCGTCTGTCCGAAGAGGGTGAAGGCGTTCTTGTTGCTCTTGTGCAGGAAGATCTCCTTGCCCTCGCGGAAGTCGATGTGGGCGTCGACGATCTCTCGCGCGGAGGCGATAGTCAGGCCGAGGGCCATCTCCGCCACCATCGGCCCAAAGGCGGGCGCGCAGGAGAGCACGCGGATGCCCCGTGCGAAGCAGGCAGGGTAGTCCAGCACTTTCGGGCTGGGGTGGCGTCCGCCCACTTCCATGATGGCTTTAAGCTTGGGCATGTCGTCAATGGAGCCATAATGCCAGTGCGCGGTGATGACGGCGAAGGCGGATGCGCGTGCGCGGTCGAACTCCTCGGCGGGCATAGGTTCATTCTTGCCCCACACTACGTCGGCCAGCGCGTGAAGGCGTTCCAGGTCCGCCGGTTCGAAGATCTCCTCGATGCGGCGGAAGTGCGGGTCGAGGATAACTGCCGGTTTGTTGGCCATGAGAAGGGTCCTCTTTCTGTTGGGGAGGGGTGAAGGGCGGCGAATCGGCAATGGCAAACGGGTCGCGGCGACGCATGACGATGACCCCATAGGGAAAGTCGCCACGAGGGGGAGCAGATCGACTGTTGCGAAAAATTTGGTAGCTTTACGTGCTCATGATGATTATGCTATGAGGAACCGCCGTCGCGCAAAGCGTCAGGGCGCCGGAACCCATGAGCCCGTCTCCGAAAATAGCGGTTTTGGCACAGGTGTAGTTGTGCTATGATACGTCCGAACGTAGGACGGCGCGTGAGTTTGCCCGATCGGCGCGAGAAGATACTGCCCGTGCGCAATCGCCTTCGGTGAACTCGCAACAACAAAACATAGCAGGCAGAGCGTGTCTCGTGCGGGTTTGGCGAATGGCGTCTTTAGGGTGGATGCCGAGAGAGGTGACAGCCGTCTCCCGCATTGAGGCGCGTTTTCTTTTTCCGGGTTCTGCTTGGCGACAACGTTCTATTCGTTCATTTCAGCAACATGCAAGGAGAAGCCATGTCCGAGAAACCTGATAAGCGTATTGAGGAACTGGCGCGGCGGGAGTATGAGGAGGCGCATAATTTCGACTCCTCGGATCCGCTCTTTGGGCTGCGCAAGGAGGAGCTGCGAGGCCCGCGCATGACGCGGCGCGCGGTGATGCGTCTGTTGGCGGCGGCAGGCGCACTGGCATTTACGGATGTGTTGGCGGCTTGTGCGCCGTCTGCGGCGCCGGCTGAGGAAGGCGAGGCTGCGCCTGCGGAGGCGCCTGCGGCCGCGGCGGGCGGCGAGCTGGTCTGCGGTTGGGCCGGAACCAACGAGATCGTGACGCTCGACCCGGCGCAGATCAACCAGGTGCTGCAGTTCCAGATCGCGTCGAATGTGTTGAGCGGCCTCACGCACATCAACGCTGACATGACGGCGGAAGGCGATCTGGCGACGGATTGGTCGGTGTCGGACGATGGCCTGGAGTGGACCTTTACGCTGCGCCAGGGCGTCACGTTCCACAACGGCGACCCGTTCACCGCCGACGATGTGCTCTATACCTTCGAGCGTTCGAGCAACCCTGAGCTGTCGATCCATTCCGGCGTGCTGGCCAACGTCGCCGGCGTGGAGAAGATCGACGATTACACCGTGAAATTCGTGTTGAACAAGCCGCAGGCGTCGTTCCTGGTGAAGACGCTGGAGCGGTCGAGCGGCCGCGCCATGACCATCGTCAACAAGCGCGCCATCGAGGAAGAGGGGCCGGAGCGATACGGCCTGTTCCCCATCGGCACCGGCCCGTTCAAGGTGACCGAAAACCTGGTGGGCCAGAGCCTGGTGATCGAGAAGTTCGAGGACTACTATGACCCAGAACGGCCCAAGCTAGACAAGATCACCTTCATCCCCATCCCTGAACCGGAACCGCTGGCCGCGGCGATCGAGGCGGGCGACGTCCAGTTGATCGGCGGCAACCCCCCGGCGGCGGAATTGATTGACCGCTTCCTCGCCAACCCCGACCTAGTGGTGTCGGAAATTCCGGGGCCCGGCTTCCAGAGCATGTGGTTCAACCCGCATCGAGAGCCGATGAAGGTCGAAGACTTCAACAAGCCGCTGGAAGAACTCAAGCAGGAGAGCGGGTTCCTAGTTCGTTTGGCGATCGCCAAGGCGGTGGACCGCGAGGACTACATCAATCGGGCTGCCTTCGGGCGCGGCTTCCCGGCCTTCGGCTCCATCAACCCGGCCATGGCCTACTTCTTCGATACGGAGATCAACGAGACCAGCGAGCAGACCTACGACCCGGAGGCGGCGCAGCAATTGCTGGCAGACGCCGGCTTCCCCGGCGGTGAAGGCTTCCCCACGCTCAAGCTGTTGATCACGCCCGCCGGCAAGCGCGAGGGCGAGATCATCGCCGATATCCTCAAGAAAAATCTCGGCATTACCATCGAGCTGGACATCAAGGACTTCCCGGTGCTGGTCGAAATGTACGACGCAATCGATTTCGACCTGCTGCGCATCGGCAGCGGAGGCGATTACGATCCGGACGACGGCCTGGTCGACTACTTCCTGACGACGGCCAAGTTCAACGGGCCGAAGCGCGATCCATCGCTGCCCTTCGGCATCTTCTCGGAAGCGGAGGTCGACGCGCTGATCGAGGAGCAACGCAGCGAGACCGATCTTGAAAAGCGACGTGAATTGGTGCGCAAGGCGAACAAGCTCATTTCCGATAAGGTCGCCTGTCTTTTTCTCAACCATCCTGTGGACACCGTGATCTGGCGCAAAGAAGTGAACTATCCGGACGCCAGCCGCATTGCCGGGCTTGTCGATCTGGATCGCGCTACGATTTCCGCCTGATACCTGTTCCGCTCAGGCAGCGGCATGGCCGGTGGTCTGTGGCCGGTCATGCCGCTGTTCACCGCAGAAACATAACCGAATCTCGCCATGACACAGTTTCTGATCCGTCGCATTCTGGTTTCGATCGTGGTGATATGGGCCGTGGCTACGCTGGTGTTCTTCATGCTGCGCATCGTGCCGGGCGATCCGATCGGCGCGATGTTGTCGGATGTGGACCCGGCGGCTGCGGAGGCCCTGCGCGCCAAGCTTGGGCTGGATCAGCCGGCGTATGTGCAGTATTTCCGCTGGATGCTGAACACGCTGCGCGGGGACCTGGGCAACTCCATCTACGGCAATAACCAGCCGGTGAACCAGATCATCGCCGAGGCGCTGCCGCGCACGCTCTCGTTGAGCTTCCTCGCCATGATCATCGCCCTCGTCATTTCGTTCACCGCGGGCATCGTGTCGGCGATGAAGAAGGGCACTTGGCTGGATCACATCGTCACGTTTATCGCCATCTTGGGCTTGAGCATGCCCAATTTCTGGCTTGGCATCATGCTGATCATCATCTTCGCCGTGAACCTGCACTGGCTGCCCGCCATCGGCTACTCGCCACTGTCTGACGGTTTCTGGCCTTGGTTTTCGCACCTGATCCTGCCCGCCATCGCCGTCGGCGCGCCGTTTGCGGCCATCATCGCACGCATGATCCGCTCGGCTATGTTGGAGGTAAGCCGCGAGGACTACATCCGCACGGCGCGCTCGAAGGGCCTGTCGGCGCGTTCGGTCATCTTCACGCATACGCTGCGCAACGCGCTGATTCCCGTGATCACGGTGATGGGCATCGCCTTTGCACTGCTTATGACCGGCGCCGTGGTGGTGGAGAATGTTTTCGCCATCAAGGGGCTGGGGCGGGTGATGATCCAGAGCATCCTCAACCGCGATTATCCGGTCGTTCAGGGCGCGATCCTGATCGTGTCGCTGGTGTTCGTGGCTACGAATTTGTTGGTCGACATCTTGTACACGGTTGTCGACCCGCGCATCCGCTACTAGGAGCTTTTGTTGAGCGATATGGCAGAAACTGCAGCGGAATTGGGACAGCTTGACAGAGGCTATGAGCCGGCGCGACCGCGTTCGCGTTGGCTGTGGGTGCGCGCCTTTTGGCAACGCAAACCGGCCGTCCTGGCGACGATTGTCCTCTTGGTGATCTTGATCGCCGCCATCTTCGCGCCGCAGATCGCGCCGTACGATCCCAACGCACAGGATTATGAGTTCCTAGAGGCGCCCAGCCTGAGGCATCCGCTGGGCACGGATGACCTGGGACGCGACTTGTTCAGCCGCATCGTCTATGGAGCGCGCATTTCGCTGTTCGTGGGCGTGAGCACCGTCGTCCTGGCGATGATCATCGGCGTGGTGCTGGGGCTGTTGGCGGGCTATTACGGCGGCTGGATCGACACGATTATCACGGCGTATGTCGACCTGCAGTGGGCCTTTCCGAACTTCATCATCGCCGTCTATCTGGTGGCGGTCTTTGGGACGGGGCTGACCAACGTGATTATCGCCGTCATGCTGGCGTATATCGACGACTTCTCGCGCGTCGTGCGCGGGATGGTCTTTTCGATCCGCGAGCAGCAGTTTGTGCTGGCGTCACGCGCTGCGGGGGCGGGCGACGCGCGCATCATCCTGCGTCACATTCTGCCCAATTCGCTGGCGCCCATCATCGTGCAGGCTACGGTGGGCGTCTCGTCGGCGATCTTGGCCGAGGCGACGCTGTCGTTTCTGGGCTTGGGCGTGAAGCCGACTACGCCGACGTGGGGGCTGATCCTGAGCGACGCGCGCACCTTCTTCTCGCGCGGCTGGTGGCTGGCGCTTTTCCCCGGCATGGCGATCACGGTGACGGTGCTGAGTATCAACTTCCTGGGCGACGCGCTGCGCGATATTTTTGACGTGCGTGAGTATGATTGATGCGTCAGAAGTCACAAGTCATCCGTCATTCTGACTCGTGACTAGTCCAGCATTTCGATGGAGTAGTCGATCAACTGCGCGTCCATGCGCCAGCTCTCGACGCGGTTGGCGACGAGCTGAAGCTGGCGATGGGCTAAGGCGTGGTTGGCGCTGACGCACACCACCTCCAGCACGGCGCGCGACAACTGGTTCTGGGCGTCCGCCTCGCACACCGAGACGTTGAAGTCGCGGCGCAGGCGCGCGGTCAGCGGCTTGAGGATGCCGCGCTTGCCCTTCAGGCTGTCGTTGAGGGGCAGGTAGAGTTCAAGGGTAAGCAAGCCGACGGCCATAGGCGGTTCGGTTCAGTCAGCTAGAGACGGTTTGTCCATTCCGGGTTGGCGAACAACTCGCGGATCAACTCGGCGGCGCGGCGCACCTCGGCGGGCGTGAACTGGCCCGCATCCAGCGTGAGGTTGAGCGTAGCGGCGAAGCCCTCGCGCAGTGCATGGGCGACGGTTGCGAATTGCGCTTGCGGCGCGTCAGGCATCACGCCCAACGCGTCCGCCAGCGTGACTGCGCGCGCCGTCAGCTCATTCCGCAGGGCAGCGCGTTCTCCGTCCGGCAAGGCCAGTACGTCGATCAGGCGGCCCAGATCGCCGGTGAGCGGCAGGCTGCCGTGTTGCAGCACGTAGCCGGCGCGACGGCTTTGCGCGCTGCCGAGCAGTTTGCGACCGGACGCCGTGATCTCGTAGGCGCTGGGGACTTCGAAGCAGGCCGCGGAGACATCGGGGCCGGCGCGCACGCTGCCCGGCGCCTTGTCGGCGTCCAGGCCCAGGCTGCGCAGCCCGGCGAGCAGGGCGTTGCTAAGGCGCAGATAGGCGTCCATGATGCTGCCTTCGACGCGCGGCTCGTCTGCCGAGGCGGCTACGGAGTAGGTCAGCTCGTCCGTGTGCAGGATGGCGCGGCCGCCGGTGGGCCGGCGCACGACCTCGTAGCCGCGCTCCTGTACGGCGTCGAGGTCTACCTCGGCGAGGGGCTGGTGGCGGCCCAGGCTGACGGCGGGCGGCTGCCAGCGGTAGAAGCGCAAGGTGGGCAGGCCGGCTCCCGCGGCGCACGCCTCGGCGACGGCTTGGTCGAGGGCCATGTTGGCCGCGCCGGAGCGCGGTTCTTGGTCGATGATCAGACGCCAATGGGCAAGTTGATAGGCTGTCATGGCATGTTGCGCGGTGACGCGCTTACTCCTCGGTGAAGGGCAGGGCGACGGTGCGAGAGGCGATGTCGCCGGCCTTGACCGCGCTGCCCGGCTGGTTGTCGGGCCGTTTGATGACGGCTAAAGCGATGGGCGATTGCAGGCTTGGGCTGTAGGCGGCGCTGGTGACTGCGCCGGCGCTGCGTCCTTCCACGGTGACGGGCGCGCCCGGCTGGATGTCATCCTCTCCGAGCAGGCCGACCAGCGTTTTGGTCACCTTGTCGTAGGTTACCTGGCGGGCGACGATCTCCTGACCGGTGTAGCAGCCCTTGTTGTCGCTGCAAGCCCATGCCAGTCCTGCTTCCAGCGGGTTGTACTCCTCGGTCAGTTCATAGCCGGGCGCGGGCCGGCCTAGTTCGACGCGGCGCGACGTGTAGGCGAGGTTGTCGGCTAGGATGTGTGCGCCGTGGCGCTGCATCTCCTCTTGCAAGGCGGACGCCTGCGCAGCGGGCGCGGCCAACTCGAAGCCAGGTATGTCGTACTCGTCTTGGCGGGCGAGGAATAGGCCGTCACGTTCGTGCCAGGCGTCGCCGGCTATCTCATCGGCGGGCCAGCCGGTCTTGTGTAGGAGTTCCGCAGCGTTCGGCCCCATGATGCGCCAGCGAACGTACTCCAGGTCCGTCACCGTCACCTTGTCCATGAAGAAGATCTGGCCGCGCAGGTGACGAGCCAGCGCCGCGGCTTGGCCGCGGGCGGGCAAGAGCAGGATGTCTTGCTCGCGACAGAGGACTGTGAACACGAACAGGATGCGTGCCGTGGGGCTGGTCAGCACGGTGACTGCGGACTGGCCCGGTCGCAGCGCCTTGATGTTGTTGGTGGTCAGGCGATGCAGGAAATCGGCGCGGTCGGCGTCGCCGATGGCGAGCACGGAGGCGTCGGCGCGCGGTTGGACGGCGACGGTCTGGGTGAGGGCGGCATAGCCTGCGTCTGTGGGCGAAATGCGTGTAGAATTCTGTGTAGACATCGGTCTTGGTCTCCTTACCGCTAGTCTACCACAGTCGCGGCCTGCGGAGATGTGAGATACTGCGCAATGAAGGCGAGGATACGGTAGTACATCTCTGCGCCGGCGTCGGTCAGGTCCGCGCCGATCTGCAAATAGTGGCTGACGTCTTCGTAGTAGAAGACCTCGACGGGCACGTCTGCGTCGATCAGTGCTCGTTCCAGGCGGAAGGCTTGGTCGATGGGCGTGATGCGGTCGGCAGCGGTGTGGATCACCATCGTAGGCGGCAATTCCGCTGCGGCGTAGACCGGCGAGTAACGCAGGAAGGGCAGGGGGTAGAGGTTGGGCAGGCCCAGGGCAGGGATGGCGAGCGAGTATTGCGGCGGGACCTCCAATCTCTTGGCGTAGAAGTCGGCCGTGGCGCTGAAGGCGTCGCTGATGCCGCCCAGGGTGATCCAGGCGGCGACGCGTTCACGTTCGTCGCGCAGGAAGCGGTGCAGGATGGGGCTGCTGAAACTACCGCCCAGTGCGACCGCCGGGCCAGGCGCAATGCGGGGGCTGAGGTCCCCGTTCTGGGCCAAGGCGAAGGCGATTCGGCTGTCTTGGGCGTGCGCGTCGATGTCCATGCCGCGTGCTGCGATGGGAGAGACGGCGACGACCGCGTAGCCCTCGGCGGCGAAGGCAACACTCACCGGCTCCCAACCGTCGCTGTGCGAGGGGTAGACGAGGAAGAGCATGGGCAGGCGCTCGTTGGGTGGTCCGTCGAGCGGCAGGTAGAGTCGCAGGCTGTCGACTGTAGCGCCGGCATAGGTGAAGGCGAAGCGTTCGACCTGCGCCGCGGCCCCGATGGGGAAGGGCGCGGAGGCGATGTCTACGCCGGCACGCGTCAAGTTGACCTGCTCGGCAAGGGGCGCGGGCAAGGGCTGCGGCGTGTGCCGGGCAAGCACGATGGGCGGCGCCTGCGCGGTGCGGCCCGCCTCTATCGTGACCAGGCGCGGGATGCCGAGCGGGTCGTGTGGGACGGCCTCTGTATAGCCGGGCGCGATGGCCGCGGGCGTGTACTGCCCCGGAGGGACGCCTTCGATGCGGTAACGGCCGTCCAGCCCGGTCTGAGCGGTGTGGGGCGTGCCGTAACGACCGGCGACTACGACGGACGCGCCGGGGATCGGCTGGTCGCCATGCAGCACGACGCCGGACAGCGCGCCTGCCGGTCCGCCGGGGGGCGGGTCGACTGCAAGCGTTCCCAGGCGCTGCGCCAGCAGATAGGCAAGCACATTCTGTTCGGCGGATGGGGTGCAGCCGGCGACGGCGATCAGCGCCGCCACAAGCAGGAGCAGCCGCCGAATGCGCAGCCTATGTAGACGCAAGACCGGATGCGCCGGCTGTGCAGATCGGAGACGCGCCCGCAGAGTCATTGGCGATAGTCCCCTGGGCTTGCGCAGATCACAGGTCTTTTCTCCATGACTGGCATTTGGTGTGGCGCTAGTCGCCGTGTAGGATGCACTCGATCTCGGCGCGTTCGAGGAAATGGCCGACGAGCGGCTGCGAGCCGTCTGCCTGGCCCTGCTGCCAGGTCGCCAGCCAGCCCTCCTCCGTCTGCAGCACGTCGACATAGCGACTGCAGCCGGTTCCCCAGGGGGAGACGAAGAGCGGGCGCAGGTCAGAGAGGCGCTGCAGCGCGGGGAACGCTCCGTCCAGGCCGTAGAAGGCGCCGCCGATCTCCTCGCAGCTGTAGCCGCGGGGACGGCGCACCGCGGCGGCGCTCTCCTCGTGGGGACGCAGGCATTCGGCCCCGTCGTAGAAGTAGACGGCGGCGGGCGGTTGGTCTTGGAAGAGGCCGATCGGCGGGATCGGCAGGCGCGCGGTGATGCGCGTAGCCGCAACGTCCCACGCCGGGCCGCGGTTCACAAGCTCCCACGCGCGGACGGTGTAGCCGGTTTCGCCTGGACCGCGCGCGGCCAGCCCGCTGTTTGAGGAGGACCACGAGAAGGGATGTGAGCAGAAGATGAGGGCTGAGGCGCCGTCGCTCCAGTCGAACACGACCGGGTCTTTGACGTGCAAGTAGCCGGGTTGGTCTTCGTTGATGAGCACGGGCGTGAGATCGGGGCCGGCGATAGCGTCCGGACTAGGGCCGGCGAGCACGTCGATGGACCAGACGCCCGTGCCTGGTTTTTGGAACTCCTCGAGCGGGGGCGGGTAGGCTCGCTCTTTTTCGGACGAGATGAACAACTCCCAGCCGCCGTCGGCGCTGCGGTGCAGGGCTGTGCCCTCGTAGGAGACGATTTTGCCGTGGGGCGAAGCGAGGTCGCTCTTGGCCCAGCTTTGCGCTTTGTGGAAGGACGCGCCGCGGTCGTCGGAACGGAAGACGGCGACCTCTAGGCCGCGTGTGCCCGCAACGAGGCCGGTGCGCGAGTCGCCGTAGTTGCGGTAGCGTCCGCACAGCCAGATGACGCCTTGCTCGTCTTGGACGAGGTTGCCGCCGCCAAACCAGAAGCCCGGTTCCGGCTGGTAGGGCGGAACGAGGACGCGGGCGGCTTCCTGATCAATGAGACGGTCGAGAAGGCGAATCAGCGCGTGCCTGCGGGCGGAGTCGAGTTGCTGCATGGGAAGCGTCCTTTTTGGGGCATAGGTGGTAGCCGCTCTGGGCGGATTATAGCACGCGGCGGCTGCCATGCGGTAACCGTGGCGTTGCAGCCTTGTAGGAGTTTGGCGCGGCATCGGTCTCGGGGCTATACTGTCAGTTTGGGCTATTGTGCGGGAACGAAAGCGCCGCACCCCGTGAGGCTGGGTGAGCCTGGGCAGAAGCGAGGGTTGGCATGACGTCTGGCTATTACCGCTATCCGACAATCCATGAGGACACGATTGTTTTTGTGTCGGAAGACGATCTGTGGACCGTGCCGGCTTCGGGCGGCGTGGCGCGCCGGCTGACGAGCAACCTGGGCGAAGTCACGTACCCCATGCTGTCGCCGGACGGCACGCTGTTGGCGTATGTCGGCCGCGAAGAAGGCGGCTCGGAGGTGTACGTCATGCCGGCGGAGGGCGGAAGCGGGCGACGCCTGACCTACCTGAACAGCAACTGCCGGGTAGCCGGCTGGACGCAGGACAGCCGCTCGATCCTGTTCGCCAGCAACTACGGACAGGTTTCGTCGAGCGAGATGGGGCTGTTTCGCGTGGATGCGGACGCGGCCAACGGCGCGGCGACGCAACTGCCCATCGGACCGGCGCGCGCCATCGCCTTTGGCCCGGATGGTGGCGTGGTCATCGGGCGCAACATCGGCGACCCGGCGCGCTGGAAGCGGTACCGCGGCGGCACGACGGGCCAACTGTGGATCGACATCAATGGCGACGGGGAGTTCGAGCGCTTCCTGCCCGACCTGCAGGGCAACATCGCCGCACCCATGTGGCTGACGGGTGCGTTCGGTTCGCGTGTGTTCTTCATCAGCGACCACGAGGGCATCGGCAATCTGTATAGCTGCCTGCCTGACGGGTCGGACTTGCAGCGGCACAGCGACCACGAAGACTATTACGCCCGCAACCCAAGCAGCGACGGCAGGCGTATCGTCTACCATGCCGGGGCGGATATCTATCTCTTTGACCCGCAGACGGACCAGGTAATGCGCGTCGAGGCGGACTATCGCAGCCCGCGCGTGCAGCGTAATCGCCGCTTTGTGGATGCGGGGCGCTATATGGACGGCTTCGATCTGCACCCCAGCGGACGCGCCCTTGCCATGACAACGCGGGGCAAGGCCTTCGCCTTCTACAACCACGAGGGCCCCGTCCTTCAATATGGCAAGCGGGACGGCGTGCGCTACCGGCACGCGACATGGCTGTTCGACGGGCGGCGTCTGGCTGTGATCACGGATGAGCCGGGCGAAGAAACCCTGGAGATCTACGGGCCGGAGCCGATGCAGGCGCCGCGCCGTCTGGACGATCTCGACTTGGGGCGTGTGGCGGAGATGAAAGCTTCGCCGGTCGCCAATCGCGTGGCGCTCACCAACCACCGCTACGAACTGATTGCCGTCGACCTGGACAGCGGCGAAGTGACCGTCGTCGACCGCAGCCCGTTCCGCAGCATCGGCGGCTTCGACTGGTCGCCGGATGGCCGCTGGCTGGCCTACAGCTTCAGCGCTACCCTCAACACCAGCGAGATACGCCTGTACCGGCTGCCGGATGCCGCAGCGAATGCGAGCGGGGCGCCTACGGATGGGCCGGACGAAGGGGAACAAGGTGCTGTCGAAGGCAAGGCCTTCACCGTGACCGCGCCGGTGTTGCATGATGTCAGCCCGTCTTTTGACCCCGACGGCAGATACCTCTATTTCCTGAGCTTCCGCGAGTTCAACCCCGTGTATGACGGGCTGCATTTTGACCTAGGCTTTCCGTGGGGAATGCGTCCCTATCTGATCACGCTGCAGGATGATCTGCCCAACCCCTTCATTCCCCAGCCCGACTTCGAGGACGAGGATCGTGAGGACGACAAGGACGGGGACGACGAGCGTGGCGGCGGTCGCAGCGGTGAAGATGAGGATGATGGCGACTACGATGCAGGCGAAGACGGCTACGATGACGAGTATGGCGACGATTACGACGACGGTGAGGACGGCGACCTGGACGATGGGCTCGACGATGGCGACGCTCTGCGCCGCGCAGCGCGTTCGCGCGACGCAGAGGCGCTCGTCCCGCCGGCGGGAGTAGGTGGTCGCAAGGAGAAAGAGGGGCCGCGCACGGCCAAGCGTGATGATAACAGGGGCGAGGAGCCGCCCCCGCCGCTGCGCATCGACCTGGACGGCATCGAGCGGCGCGTCGTCGCCTTCCCCGTGCCCGATGCCCGTTATGGGCAGGTGATGGGCATTCCCGGCAAGGCGCTGTTCACGGTCTTTCCGCTGGAAGGGACGCTGGACAGCGAGCAAGCTTGGGATAACGACGAGCCGGACGCGGGCGAGCTGCGCCTGTACGACTTTAAGGAGTACAAGGCGGAGACGCTGCTGGAGAACATCAACGAGTTTGGCCTATCGGCTAACGGCAAGAAGCTGATTTACCGGTCGGGCAACCAGTTGCGCGTGATCGACGCCGGGGTGAAGCCCCCTAGCGGCGGCGCGCCGCGCAAGAGCGGCTGGATCAACTTGCAGCGCGTGAAGGTGTCGATCGATCCGCAGTCCGAATGGGAGCAGATGTTTCGCGAGGCGTGGCGTTTGCAGCGCGATCACTTCTGGACCGAGGACATGTCACAGGTGGATTGGCAGACTGTCTATAGCCGCTACTTCCCGCTGATCGAGCGAGTAAGCACGCGCAGCGAATTCAGCGACTTGATGTGGGAGATGCAGGGCGAGCTGGGCACGAGCCATGCCTACGAGTTTGGCGGGGACTACAGGCCGCGGCCCTATTATGGGCAGGGCTTTCTGGGGGCGGAGCTGGCTTGGGACGCTCCGGCGGGCGGTTATCGCGTCGGCGAGCTGTTGCAGGGCGATCCGTGGGATGAGAAGAGCGCTTCGCCTTTGGCCGGCCCGGGTATCGACGTCAAGCCGGGCGATGTGGTGCTGGCTATCAACGGGCAGCGGCTGGATGCAAACACGAGCCCGGCGCAACTGCTGGTCAACCAAGCGGGCAACGAGGTGCTGTTGACGCTGCTGCCGCGTACCCAGCCGGAAGCGGCTGGGGCGGACGGCGACGAAAAGCCGGATGATGCCGCGTCCGCGCCAATTGATCTGGCGGGCGAAGGGGATGAGCAACTGCGCTCGGTTTCGGTGCGCGCAGTGTATTCTGAGGCGACGGCCTGCTATCGTCGCTGGGTGGAGGAGAACCGGCGCAAGGTGCACGCGGCCACCGGAGGGCGCGCCGGCTACGTCCATATCCCCGACATGGGGCCAAAGGGCTACGCCGAGTTCCACCGCGGGTATCTGGCGGAGATCGACCGCGACGCGTTGATCGTCGACGTGCGCTATAACGGGGGCGGCCATGTCAGCCAGTTGATTTTGGAGAAGCTGGCGCGACGGCGGCTGGGCTATGACCTGTCGCGCTGGGGCGGGCTGATCCCCTATCCGGTCGAGTCTGTGGCTGGGCCGTTGGTGGCGTTGACGAACGAACACGCCGGCAGCGACGGCGACATCTTCTGTCATAGCTTCAAGCTGATGAAGCTGGGGCCGCTGATCGGTAAGCGCACATGGGGCGGCGTGATCGGCATCTACCCGCGTAACGCCCTGGTCGACGGTACGATCACGACGCAGCCGGAATATAGCTTCTGGTTCGAGGATGTCGGCTGGAATGTGGAGAACTACGGCACGGACCCGGACATCGAGATAGACATCCGGCCGCAGGACTACGCTGCGGGCGTCGATGCGCAGCTTGAGCGTGCGATCGCGGAGGCGCTGCGGCTGTTGGAAGCGACGCCCGTGAGCCGCCCGCAGTTGGAGCCGCGGCCGAGCCGGGCGATTCCCAAACTGCCCCCGCGCACACCCGGCGCATAGCTGTTGCGGCTTACGTCAAACAGGCGGCGCCTGCGACAAAAGACCGGCTCCTCTGCCGGTCTTTTTGTTGGGTAAATGTACCGGGCAAATGCGCTATAACCTACCCTCCGTTTTACCCCTTCTTTTCGTGAAAATGTCTCGCTGGAAAGTCGAACATCTGCACCTACCTGCAGGCGATATTGCGCTCTATCCTAGAGGCAGCGCGCAAGGGCGCGCGCAAGCTGATGGCAAGGGGCGTTCCCCACGATCCGCCTACGGATTTCGGACAAGCGTCGTATGAATAGGCGCGGTAGGCAAAGCATAGGAAGGCCGGTGGACGCCCGGGCATTGCAGAACGCAGAAGCGTACTACCATGGCAATTGGCTGTGGATGGCGCCCTGACGAAATCCGGCAGGCGGAGTTAAGCCGGCGCCGATATGAACCGACACTCTCAGCCGCTCCAGTTCGACTTCCACGTTTTTCGACCCTTTGCGGGAAACCTCCGTGGCGACTTCGAGCTGTTGTGTGGCTTATCGCACATAATGACACGGAGGCACACTCGATGAGCATGCTAATGCGCCGGCCCAATGCCTCGTCTCTGCGCGCGGGCGCGGATCGTCCCGGCGCGCCCCATGCGGCGACGCTGTCTCGCCGGCGCCGCTCGCAGTGGTTCGGGGCGACATTGGCTGCGTTGATGGTGCTGCTGGGCTTGCTTGGCACGGGGCGTACAGCCGCCGCGCAGTCAGGCGGGACGTTGTATCTGCCCATGATCAGCGCCAACGCTGTGTCCGCCGCCAACCAGGCGTGCGAACTGAACGCGCGCGAGGAGGCGGTATTGAAGCTCGTCGCCGAAGACCCGGGCCAGCAGCGTAAAGAGATTCGTTGCAACCCGGTGCTGGCGCGGGTGGCGCGTGAACGGGCCAGAGACATGGCGACACGCGGCTACTTTAGCCACGTGAACCCGGACGGGTATGGGCCTAACTATCTCGTGCGCGCGGCAGGATACAAACTGCCGGATTGGTACGACAAGTCGGACACCGCCAACAACGTTGAGTCGATCGGCGGCGGCTACACGGACGCGAATGCCGTGTTTCAGGCTTGGCTCAGTTCGGAGTATCACCGCATCCATGTGCTGGGTACGGTGGGGTTCTACGCCGAGCAAGAGGAGATCGGCATCGGGTTCTATGAGGACCCGAACAGCCCCTACGGCACATACTGGGTCTTCATCAGTGCGCCGAAGGAATAGGCGGAATCGCATAGAGCAGAACGCCGGCATGTAGGAGCGGCGCCCCTGCCGCTCGTGAACTGCCGATCTAAGCAAACATAAGCGGCGAAAACCGGGCGGGGTAAGGCATGGAAGCAGCTTTGCCCCGCCTTTGCGCGCTGGCACGTTTCTCCTTCCGCGCTTCTTTCACGCTTCTCTGATTCCGCCTCAGGCAGGGCTGCGGTAAAATGGGGGTGTTCGATAGCCGTAGCCGGCAAGAGCCGGCATATTGTCTTGAGAGGGAACGCTTGAGCCAAGTCGCCAGTTGGGATGAGTTCTACCAGACCCGTCACCTACGCCGCAAGCCGCTGGTGGTCGCTCATCGCGGCGCGCCCAACGTCCTGCCGGAGAATACGCTGGCCTCGTTTGCGCTGGCATTGGAGCAGGGCGCCGATGTGCTGGAGACGGATCTGCGCTTCACCAAAGACGGCGAGATCGTCCTCTTTCACGATGCGACGCTGGAGCGCATGACCGAGGGGGCGGGCCCGCTGCGCGATCATACGCTGGCAGAGATCAAGGGGCTACGCACTTGGGCGCCGCAGCGACGACTAAGCGCGCAGCGGCCTCCGGCCCTGATCGAACTGCTGGAGATGACCCAGGCGCGTACGCCGCTGCTGTTGGAACTCAAGGACCCGTTGTTTGCGGACGAGGAGTATGCCCGTAAGTTGGCGGACGTGCTCGTCGCCTATCAGGTGGTGGAGCGCTGCGCCCTCGTCTCTTTTAAGCCGGAGTTGGTGCAAGCGGTGAAGCGGCTGCTGCCCGCCATCCCGACCGGGCACATCACGCTGAACAACTTGCTTCCGATTCCGAATACGGAGTTGTTAGGGCCGTTTTGGCCGCTGCTCTTTGCGAACCCGTTCTATGTGGCCGCGGCGCATCGCATGGGCGGCATCGTCGCGCCGCTGGATACGACGCCGGAGCGGCGCATGCGCTATTATTTGCAGCTTGGCGTGGACGCGGTGCTGGCTGATGACCCGGCGGGCGCCATTGCAGCTATGGGAGGGAAGGCGTGACTGGGCGGCGTAGTGTGGCGGTGCTGATCTTTCCCGGCGTCGAACTGCTGGATTTCGCCGGCCCGTTCGAGGTCTTCAGCGCGGCGCGGCCGTCGACCGATAGCCCCGTGCGGTTGATGGACGTCTTCACCGTAGCCGAGACGCGCGACGCCATCCGCTGCAACAACCCGGTGACGGTTCTGCCGGACTATGCCCTGGCGGATTGCCCACGCGCCGATGTGCTGGTCGTGCCGGGCGGGATGGGGACGCGCAGCGCGGTGAATCGTCCGGCGTTGATCGAGTGGATTGCGACGCAAGCGAGCACAGCAGAAATCACGGCTAGCGTATGTACGGGGAGCTTTCTGCTGGCGAAGGCCGGGCTGCTGCAGGACAGGCCCGCCACGACGCACTGGGCAAGCGTCGAGCGTCTGCGCGGCGATTTTCCGGGGCTTGACGTGCGCGCCGATGCGCGTTGGGTTGACGCAGGCCCGGTGATCAGCAGCGCAGGCGTCAGCGCGGGCATCGATATGGCGCTGTACGTCCTGGCGCGGCTGTATGGCAAGGATGTGGCGGACGCCACGGCGCGCTGGATCCAGTACGATCATTGGCGCTAGGCTTGGCGCAGCTTTGGGCGGGTAACGAGATGGGTTCGACTATGCGGTTTGAGGAAGGCCAGATGGCGAGTGAGTCGTTGCGGGATGACAAGCCCCGCTATGTCAACCGCATGTTCGCCCGCATTGCGGCGCGCTATGACCTGATGAATACGCTGATGACGTTCGGGCAGGATCAGCGCTGGCGGCGGCAAATGCTGGAAGTGAGCAACCTGCCGCCGCGAGGACGGCTGCTGGACGTGGGCGCGGGGACCGGCGAGATCGCACGCCAGGCGGCGCAGCTCTACCCCGGCGTGGAGGTGATCGGAGCAGACTTCACGCTGGAGATGATGGCGGCGGCCCAGGCCAAGCGCTTCCGCCGGCCCATCCCGTTTGTTCAAGGCGATACGTTGGCGCTGCCGTTTGTGGATAACAGCTTCGACGCCGCGGTGAGCGGTTTTCTGCTGCGCAACGTGGCTGACCGCAAGGCAGCGCTGCGCGAGCAAGCGCGGGTAACGAAGCCTGGCGGGCGCGTCGTCTGTCTGGAGACTGCGCCTCCGCAGAATGTGCTGATGGAACCGCTATTTCGCCTCTATTTCTTCGGGTTGATCCCCGGGATCGGCGGGCTAGTAAGCGGCGACGCCGAGGCCTATGCCTACCTGCCGAATAGCACGGTCGATTTCCCGGCGCCGGGGGCCTTCAAGCACGAGATGGAACTGGCGGGCTTGCGCAACGTTAGTTACAGGACGCTCATGTTCGGCGCAGTGGCGATTCATTGGGGCGAGAAGTAAGGGGTCATGACTCCTGACAGATGAGTCCTGGCGAGTGACGATCTGCGCATGAGTATGAGAGCGATTTGATCTATATGGACCTTGACCTTCATGGTGAGCGCGCGGCGCTGCGCGGCAATCCCAGTTTCGTTTGGCGCGCGGGGCAAGACCGGCGCCTGGGCATGATCGTGCGCTGGGGCATTGCCCACCCGCGCACCCGGTTGTCGCGCATCCTGGTGAACGGCTGTGGCGTGGGCATGTACGTGCGAGCGCTGCAGCCCTATGCGGAGCAGACCTTCGGCATCGACATCGAGCCGGAGCACTTAACGCGCGCCGCGGTCAATGCGCCGGGTGCGGCATTGCAGCTTGCCATGTGCGAGGCGCTGCCCTACGCCGACGACACATTCGACTTGATCCTGAGCCACGAGGTGATCGAGCATGTCAGCGATGACCGGCGGACGGCTGCGGAGATGGTGCGTGTGCTCATGCCGGGCGGCCGCGCCGTGCTCTTTGCGCCCAATCGTTGGTATCCGTTTGAGACGCACGGGCACTATTGGCGCGGTGAATACCACTTCGGCAATACGCCGCTGATCAACTATCTGCCGGACGTGCTGCGCAATAGGCTGGCCCCGCACGTGCGCACCTACACAGCCGAGGGGCTGCGCCGCCTGTTCTTCGGCTTGCCGGTGCGGGTGGTGCATCACAGCCAGGTTTTCCCCGGCTACGATAACGTGGCGTACCGTTTCCCTAGAGTGGGCAAGGCGGTGCGGGCGATAACGTACAGCATGGAACGCACGCCGCTGCGCGGGCTGGGCATTAGCCATTTGCTCGTGGTGGAGAAAAGCAAGACGTGATGAGTCACAAGTCATAAGTCACGAGTCAGATGTCGTGGATAACGGATGACTCGTGACTTATGACGCATGACGCATTTCGGTGTGCTGCGCATCGGGCGCAGCCTTTGGCCGTAAGAAGGTGTAGATTCGATGGAGCGATTGGACCGCCATGACCGGGTGATGATTTCACGGCGCAAACGGCTGCGAGCGAGGGTAAACCGCCCGCGCCCGTGGCTATGGCTCAGCCAGGGCATCATCGCTGCTCTCCTGGTCATATTCCTGTCAGTTGGGCTGACGGCAGGCGTGGGCTTGGCCGCGGTGTACGGCATCTACACGTCCTATGCCGCACAGCTTCCCGACGCGAGCATCATTGAAGCGGAACAGGACGAATTCCAGACGGTGCGCATTTACGACCGTACGGGGAATTACCTGCTCTATGAGAGCGTGGACCCGCGGCCGTTCCGTGGCGACCGCACGTATGTGCCGCTGGCGGAGATGTCGCCCTGGGTGGCGCGCGCCGCGGTGGCATCGGAGGATCGCAACTACTGGGAACACCCTGGGATCAACGTGCGCGGTCTGCTGCGCGCTTTCATCTCCAACTTGCAGGGCGGCGCGGTGCAGGGCGGTTCGTCGATCACCCAGCAGTTGATCAAGAACGTGGTGATCCCGATTGAGGAGCGCGCTCAGCAGAGCTATGCGCGTAAGCTCAAAGAGGTGATCCTAGCGCTGGAGGTGACGCGGCGTTACCCCAAGGAGAAGGTCCTGGAGTGGTATCTCAACAACAACTTCTACGGGAACCTGGCCTATGGGGTGGAGGCGGCGAGCCAGGTCTATTTCGGCAAGAGCAGTACCGAGCTGAACCTTGCCGAAGCGGCCATGCTGACGGCCGTCCCGCAGTTTCCGGCGCTGAACCCCATCGACGCGCCGGAGGATGCCAAACGGCGCCAGGGCATTACGCTGCAAGCGATGGTGGATGCGGGCTACATCACGGCACAAGAGGCTGAGGCGGCTTTCCAGCAAGAGCTTAACTTGCGGCGGTCGGTGACGGAGCGTTTCGACATTCTGACGGCGCCGCATTTCGCGCTGTATGTGCTCGACCAGGTGAAGCGGGAGTTCAACGCGGCGGACGATCCCTATTTCATTTGGAAGAAGGGGCTGACGATCTACACCACGCTGGATGTGGAGCTGCAGCGTCATGCCGAGCAGATAGCGCGCGAGCAGGTCGCTCTGCTGGATGAGCAGGGCAAGAACGCCAGCAATGCCGCTGTGGTTGTGATTAAGAACGACACGGGCGAAATCCTGGCGATGGTCGGTTCGTTGAACTATAACAACGAGGAGATCGACGGACAGGTGAATGTGGCAACCGCGGAACGACAGCCTGGTTCCAGCTTCAAGCCATATGTCTATTTGACGGCTTTGCAACAAGGGATGACGCCCGCCACCATGATCTTGGATGTGGCGACGGCCTTCCCGCAGGCCGACGGCAGCTATTACCGTCCGGAAAACTACGACCGGCAGTATCACGGGCCGTCTTCGCTGCGCAACGCGCTGGCGCGATCCTACAACATTCCCGCCATCCGCGTGATGGACCAGGTGGGCGTGGCTAACGCCTTGCGCACCGCGCATCGCATGGGCATCAACGGGCTGGACCGGGGGCTGAACTTCTACGGCCTGAGCCTGGTGCTCGGCGGCGGCGAGGTCTCTTTGCTCGACCACACCTATGCCTATAGCGTGTTGGGCAACGGCGGGGTGATGGTGGGCGAACCGGTGCTGCCGGCGGAGCGTCGCGAAGGCTTCCGTAACCTGAACCCCGTATCCGTCCTGCAGGTGCGCGATGCCGACGGCAACGTGCTGAAGCAATATGAGCAGCCGGAGGCGGAGCGTATCGTAAGCGCCGAGGTGGCCTATCTGATGGCCGACATCATGAGCGATGATGTGGCGCGCGCGCCTTCTTTCGGGGCCAATACCGACCTGACGCTGCCTGACCGCAAAGTGGCGGCGAAGACCGGCACCACCAACGGCTGGAAAGACAACTGGACGATGGGCTTCACGCCGCAGTTGACGACGGGCGTTTGGGTGGGCAACACCGATAACGAGTCGATGGAGAACGTGACGGGCTTGTCGGGCGCGGCGCCGATCTGGAACGCAGTGATGCGCAAGTATCACGAGAACGTCCCGCCCGCCTGGTATGATCAGCCGCCGGGGATTACCTCGCGCGTGGTGTGTGTACCCAGCGGCCTGCTGCCTACGGACACCTGCCCGGGCGGCAATCAGCGCACGGAGATCTTCGTGGCGGGCACGGAGCCGACCCTGTCCGACAACATCTGGCAGGCCTTTGAGATCGACACGGAGACGGGCATGCTGGCGTCGCCGCTGACGCCGCCCGAACGCCGTGAGACGCGGGTGTATGAGATGCTGCCCCAGGAAGCGATGGATTGGATGCGCGACAACGGCATCCCGCAGCCGCCGCAGGAAGCGTCGGTCGTGCGCCTGGAAGATTACGACCCGGACGCGGCCATCATCCAGCCCACCCTAAACGGCTATATCGGCGGCGTGGTCGAGATCATCGGCAATGCGCGCGGCGGGCCGTACCGGCTGGAATACGGCAGCGGCGCCGAGCCGCAGGAGTGGATTCCGATTGGGCCGGAGCACGGCGGCGACATCTCGAACGGGGTGTTGGAATCGTTCGATACGACCGGCTTGGCTGAGGGCCTCTATACGTTGCGCCTGACCGTCAACCGGGGAGACGGGCCGCGAGTCTGGTCCACGCCCGTCACTGTCGACAACACGCCGCCGACCGTGATCATCAGTGAGCCGCGACCCGACCAGTTATATGTGCTGGAGACTCACGAGCAGATCAATGTGAATGTGCTGGTGAACGACACGTGGGCGGTGGATCGCGTCGAGTACTTCATTGATGCGACCGGCTTCGCCACGACTACGGTGGCGCCGTATAACGAGCGTTGGCCGATTGTCATGCGCGACATTCAGCAGATCGAAGCGACAGACACTGTGAACTGGCTAGGCTTTGAGAGTGATGACCCGGACATTCAGCCTGGGCGCGCCCGCCTGTTTGGCGACGGCTTTATGGCTGTGCGCACCAGCAGCGGCGTCTATTTGGAGGGGCATGTGATCAAGGTGATCGCCTATGACCGCGCCGGCAACGAGGCGGAAAGCGAGGAGGTGCGCGCCTATGTGCGCAGACGCCCGCCGAGAGAGGATGCCGGGCCGTGAGTCATGCGTTTCGCGTCACGCGTCATCCGTCATAAATCATTAGCGAGAAGCGGCGAGGAGTATGGCGATAATACTGGTCACGAATGACGACGGGGTGCACAGCCCGGGTTTATTGGCGCTGCGCCAAGCCTTAACATCTGTTGGTGAGGTCACCGTGCTGGCGCCGGAGCGCAACTGGAGCGCCGGCAGCCACGCCAAAACGATGCACAAGCCGTTGCGCGTGACGCCTGTGAAGCTGGCGGACGGCACACCCGCGTACAGTAGCAGCGGCAGCCCGACCGATTGCGTGGCACTGGCTGCCGGCGGCGTGTTGGGTGTGATGCCGGATCTGGTGGTGAGCGGCGTCAACCGCGGCTACAATCTAGGGGTAGACATTACGTATAGCGGCACGGTCGCCTGCGCTATGGAAGCGACGATCAAAGGCATTCCGGGCATCGCCGTGAGTACGGGCTTCGACGTTGAAGGCGAGACGGAGATGGCGGAAGTGCTGGCGTTAGCCGGGCGCGTGGCGGGTCAACTGGCTGAGCAGGTGTTGGCGCGCGGTTTGCCCGCCAAGACGCTGCTTAATGTCAACGTGCCGGCTCTGGCTCCCGCACAGATCGGCGGCATTCATGTCACGCGCATGGGCGATCGCCGCTATCCTCTGGAAGAATTGGTGACGCGCGATGATCCGTGGGGACGGCCATACTATTGGCTTGGCGGCTCCGCGCCGGTGGATGTGCCGGATGACGGCACAGATGTGGGCGCCGTGCGCAGCGGCTATATCAGCGTGACGCCTGTGACGCTAGACATGACCAACCATCCATTTGTGGAAACGTTGGCTGCGTGGGATTTCGCCGCGGTGCAGCCGCGTGCCGAACAGAGCTAGAGGTCGTTGTGCAGACAGAACAAAGCGCGCCAGTTTGGGAATCCGGACCGCGAACGGCAGCCATGGTCTTCGCGCCGCTGACCTGCCGGACGCGCTGGGAAGGGGCGGCTGTCACGGTGTGGCTGGCGCTGATCGACGGCCTGCTTGTAGTGTGGATGTTGCGGCGTCCGGTGGACTGGGCGAAGTTTTTGCTGCTTGTGGCGATCGTCGCCAGCATGCCGTTGATCGTGCATCTGGCCCTGCGCACTTGGGCTGCGTTTACGCTGGAGTATTGGGTTGACCGTAATTCGATCACCGTAGTATGGGCGAACGCGCGCCAGGTTATTCCCCTGGGGCGCATCCGGCGCATCATACGCGGCGGGGTAGACAACCTGAGCCGTACGGCTTGGCTGGACTGGCCCGCGCCCTATCTGGGCAGCAGAGGCCGCGCCCTAGGGCTGCTGAATATCACGCTGCTGTCGACGCGACCGCTGCCGGAATGCCTGCTGTTGGAGACGGACAACGCCGTCTTTGCGCTCTCGCCGGAGGACACGGAGGGGTTTCTCGCCTCGCTGCAGGCGCGCCACAGCTTGGGGCCGGTCGCTGCGCTGGAGCCGGTCGTGCTGCGCAATACACCGTGGGACCGCGTCTTTCACCGCGAAGCGACCGGTCCGGTACTCCTGGGCGCCGGACTGTTGGGCGTGTTGGCGCTGTTCGGTGCGCTGATGTGGCAGTTCCCTGATTTGCCGGAGGCGCTGGCTTTTCACTACAATACGGACGGCCTGCCGGACGTGGTGCGCGAGAAGGATGCACTCTTCCTCTTGCCCTCGATTGGCTTGTTGGCTTGGCTGGCGAACGGGGCGTGGGGCGTGTGGATGGCGCTGCGCGATCAGCGCACCGGCGCCTATATGTTGTGGGGCGGCGCTATCATTGTCCAGGCCTTTTCATTTATGGCGCTCTACACCCTGATCAACTGATTGAACTGAGTGATTGGATCGAGCCGAACCGTGATCGAGGCAAGGCAGGACCCGTTCCTGAGCATCGTCATCCCTGCATACAATGAGGAGAAGCGGCTGCCGCCGGCGTTGGAGCGGGTAGCGACATTTCTGCGCGCACAGTCCTATAGCGCCGAGGTGCTGATCGTGGAAAACGGCTCCACGGATCAGACGTCGTCGGTGGTCGAGGCGTTCGCCGCAGAGCAGGTGAAGTCCGATGACCCGTTCGTGGTGCGCCTTCTGCACAGCGAGAAGGGCAAGGGCAATGCCGTGCGTCACGGCGCGATGAGCGCGCGGGGCGAGTTTGTGTTGGTCAGCGACACGGACCTGGCTGTGCCGATCGAGGAGACGATCCGTTTTCTGCCGCCTGCGGTCGAGCGAGAAGGATACGGCATCGCCATTGCCAGCCGGGAGATCCCCGGCGCGGTGCGCCACGGCGAGCCGGAGTACCGTCATGTGATGGGGCGCGTGTTCAACTTGCTGGTGCGTTGGATGGCTGTGCCGAAGATTCAGGATACGCAGTGCGGGTTCAAGTGCCTCAGCCGGGAAGCGGCGCACACCGTCTTTCCCTTGCAGCGGATCGACGGCTGGGGCTTTGACGTCGAGGTGCTCTACATCGCCCAGCGCCACGGCATTCCTATCGTGGAGATACCGGTGAACTGGTACTACGGGCAGGACAGCCGGGTGCGGCCCGTACAGGATACGATCAACATGCTGCGAGACCTGCTGGCGATCCGGCGCAATAGCCGAGCCGGGTTGTACGACCGGGCGCTCGGCGCCGGCGGCGAGGAGTTGTCAGCCGTCTAGCGGCGTGGTGAACTCGTTCATGCGCATGGCCTGGATGATCTGGGCCATGTTGGTGACGTAGTGGGCGATGATGGGCGCGAGGATCGTGCCCGACGAGAGCCAGAGGCTGCCCAGCAAGATGCCGGCGACCGTCGCACCGGCGATTCCCCACACTCCCTGCGGCAGATGGAGTAGGCCAAAACCTGCGCCCGCTAGGACAATCAGCCAACCCACCGGCACAAGGGGCGCCAAGCCGCCCAGCAGCAGGCTGCGAAACAGCAGTTCTTCTAGCAGGACGACGCCCGCCATAGCCGCCGCCACCCCAACTAGCTCCCTCCGGCTGCGCGGTACTACGGCATGCAGTACGACCGGCGAGTAGAAACGCTCTCCACTGCGGTCGTGGACCCAGCGTGTGGCGAAGTAGAAGACGAACGCCAGCGCGCCGCCCCAGACAATCCCCTGCCACATCGCCGTCTGCCAGTTCGTAAACACCCAGCCCAACGCTTCCGGCTCCAGCCCGCTCAAGAGTCCCAAGCCGATGCACGCTGCGATCAGCGTGAGGCGCAAGACGTTCTCCGCGGGCATGATCAGCAGATTGCGGTCGGGGCGCCAATGCTGGAGAAGCCGCGCTGTGCGATAGGTCGCCAGGCCGATCAGCGCGGTGAGGGCAAGCGTGAGTGCGACGAACAGCCAGTAGCGGAACAAGGCGGCATCCTGTGGTGTGCGCCGGCGAAATGCGCCGTCAGACGTTGCGGCGATCATAGCACGGCAGTTGGGTAGGGCCAAGGCGAACCTCACGCCGGTTGGCGCTGCGCGATGCTTCGCGGTACAATATGCGCACAAATGTTCGGGCGAACGGGAGGCGAGGATGGCAAAGGCGAAGGTGCAATACGTCTGCTCTGCGTGCGGCAGCGTGCAGATGAAATGGATGGGCAAATGCCCCGACTGCGGCGAGTGGAATACGTTGGAGGAGGTCGTCGTCCCGGCGGTTGACGCCAAACGTTCGTCGCGGCGCGGGCCGGCGGGGACGGGGCAAGGGGCGGAACCCGTGGCGCTGCGCGATGTGCCTCCCGGCGCAGGCGAACGAGTGACGTTGAACAACCAGGAGTTGAACCGCGTTCTCGGCGGGGGCATCGTGCCTGGCTCGGTGGTGCTGGTGGGCGGCGATCCCGGCATTGGCAAGAGCACGCTGTTGTTGCAGATGGCGGCGGAGGTGGCGCACGGAGGTCGAGCCGCGCTATACGTCAGCGCGGAGGAGAGCGCGCATCAGATTGCGCGCCGCGCCGCGCGACTCGGTATTGCCGAGGATGAGCTATACGTACTGGCGGAGATCGTGACGGAGCGCATATTGGAGCGCATCGAGAGCATGCAGCCGGCGCTGGTGATCGTCGACTCGGTGCAGGCCATCTATGCCGAGGGCGGGCCAAGCGCGGCCGGCAGCGTCAGCCAGGTGCGCGACTCCGCGGCCCTGTTGCTGCGTACGGCTAAAGCCCATAACATCCCCGTCTTTCTCGTCGGTCACGTCACCAAGGACGGTTCGATCGCCGGGCCGCGCATCTTGGAGCATATGGTGGATGTGGTGCTGCAGCTAGAGGGGGAGCGTTTTCACGCTTACCGGCTGCTTCGGTCGGTGAAGAACCGCTTCGGCAGCACGAACGAGGTGGGCATTTTCGAGATGGGCGAGCGCGGCATGGAGGAAGTGCGCAACCCGTCCGAGATGTTCCTGGCGGAGCGTCTGCCCAACGCCGCAGGCAGCGCTATCGCCGTCTCGATGGAGGGGACTCGCCCGCTGTTGGTGGAGGTGCAGGCCCTGAGCAGCCATTCGGCCTTCAGCCAGCCGCGGCGTACGGCCAACGGCGTGGACTTCAACCGGCTGCTGCTGCTTACGGCTGTGCTGGGCAAGCGGCTCGGGCTAAATTTGAGTGATCAGGATGTGTTTGTTAACGTAGTGGGCGGGATGCATATCAGCGAGCCGGCCGCGGATCTGTCGATTGCGCTGGCGATTTTGAGCAGCTACCGCAACACGCCGATTGCGGCGGACCTGGCGGTGGTGGGCGAAGTAGGCCTGAGCGGTGAACTGCGCAGCGTAGGCCAGCTGGCGCGGCGGCTGAATGAGGCGGCGAAGCTCGGTTTTGGCCGGGCGATTGTCCCGCGCAGCGCGCTGCGTCGCGGCGGCGCGGACATCGCGCCGGACGGCATGGAGGTCATAGGCGTGCGTACGCTGCGCGAGGCGCTTGACGCCGCGCTGGCGAGCTAACCGGCGCAATGCAGCCGGCCTCTGGCGAAACATTCGCAGGCCCGTGCTCGTCTCTTGAGTAGACAGGCGCGGGCAGTTTTTGCGCGGGCAGACGATTGGCGGAGGCTTACAGGTATGGCAAAAGGATGGCGGTTGTGGATTGTGTGCGTCATCGCCGTGGCGGCGATGGGCGTGTTGCCTGTACACGGACAGACCACGGCTGGTCCGCAAAGCCACCGGGATGTGTTTTTGCCGATGCTGGCGGGTTATGAGGTGGCGGCTACGCCGGCGCCCGCCGCGCCGCGCTCGGAGCCGGTCTATGCGCTGGTCGGCGATCTGCGCACGTCTGTAGGGCGATCCTATTCCCACTATCTGACAACCGCGGACAACCGGGAGTTCGGGCTGGTCGGCGAGTCGCCTGAAGAGGAGACGCTCATCGACGCCTTGGCGCGCCGCGGGACGAGCGTGCCGGTGAAGGTATGGGGGACGGCTTACGAGGCAACGGGCGGACGGGACGCGTCGATTGTCGTCACCGGCATTTTGCCCGCAGACCCGACGCCTACTCCATCGCCAACGCCGCAGTACACCGGGCCGCCGGTCGCCGTCGTCCGGTTTAGCCTGGTCACGCTGCGATCCGGTCCCAGCCAGTCTACGGCTGCAGCGGGCAGCGTGGTCTATAACCAGCGCTGCGTCATCGTGGGGCGCTATACCGCCGGGACTTGGCTGGAGATCGACTGCGGCGAAGGGGTGCGCGGGTGGATCGACAGCCGCTTGGTGGCGGTGGAGGGCGACCTGAGCTCCGTGCCGCTCTTGGCGACAATGCCGACGCCGCAGCCGGCAGCCACGCCGACGCCGCTGCCCACCCCCACGCCGACGCCGCAGGCCAAGTGGCGCGTGACGCTCTTCGACAATATGCGCTTGGCCGATCCGGCGGTCGCCCTGGCGTTTGTCGACACGATTAATTTCGACTGGGGCGGCGGCAGCCCTCATTCGCTGTTGCCGGCGGATGGGTTTTCTATGCGTTTCGAGGCGACGCAGAATTTTACTCCAGGCATCTATCAGTTCCGGGCGCGGGCGGATGACGGCGTGCGCGTGTGGCTCGACAATGAACTGGTGATCGACGAGTGGCTTGGGCCGAGCGGCGGGACCTACGCGGCCAACCGCACCCTATCGGGACGGCACGAACTGCGCGTCGAGTACTATGAGGCGTCCGGCTTAGCCAGCCTCTGGTTCGATATCGCGGGGTACAATCAGTCGCCCGCCTGGCAGGCGGAATACTTTGCCAACACAGCATTGGCGGGGCCGCCGTCGGTTGTCCAGCAAGAGCCGCGCTCCTCGTCGACTCCGCTGGCGCGCGATTGGGGCTATGGATCGGCTGCAACTGGCGTGCCGGCTGATCTGTGGTCTGCGCGTTGGAGCGGCAATTTCGCATTCGAGGCCGGTGATTATATCTTCCATGCCATTTCCGACGACGGCGTACGCGTCTCGATCGACGGGCTGCGCGTGATAGACCAGTGGCGCGATGGATACAACAACGTGACCAATCGCTTCGTCGGCGTCGGTCAGGGGGTGCATTCGGTGGTAGTGGAATACTATGACCGCACCGGCCGGGCGGAATTGCAAGTGTGGTGGCGCCTCGTCGGGCAGTGAGGCGGGAAGTGAGCCGCTCCAAGAAAGGGCCGCCGCGCAGCGATCTGGTCGCCGAGCGGTTGTCATTCTGCGGTTGACATTCTGATGTGAGCGGGACCCTTTACTTTGTTCAGGGTGAACGGTCCCCCAAGGATTTTGTCATCGTACCTAGTGAAGCGTGCGCCGTAGCCGTCTCGTTTTGTTGACGGCTGCGGCGCTTGGTTTTTCTGGGGTGAGCCGGTATAATCGTGCGGTTTTGAACCGGTCTGCCTGGCGCAACTTCGCGGGCATGACGGTGTTATCACTAGTGTATCGATCGGCGCAGCGGGTGAGGCGTGCCCCGCGTAATCATGAGGATTAGTGAATGCCTGTACAGAATCGAACAGACGGCGCAAACGGCATGCCGCCGCGCGTCGTCATCACCGGGCTGGGTGCGGTTACGCCGCTCGGCCTGGATGTGGCCGCCACCTGGGACGCATTATTGGCCGGCCGGTCCGGCATCGATCACATCTCTCGCTTTGATACCAGCGAACTGCGCGTCACCATTGCCGGCGAAGTGCGCGGCTTCGACCCCGCGGATTACATGGACCGAAAGGAAGCCCGTCGCCTGGACCCATACATCCAGTACGGGTTGGTCGCAGCCCAAGAGGCCTTATCCGATTCCGGTCTGGACCTGGCGGGCGAGGAGCCGGAGGCGGTGGGCGTTGTTGTCGGCAGCGGCATTGGGGGGATCACGTCGACGCTGGACAATCACCATGTGTTGATCGAGCGGGGGGCGCGTCGGGTCAGTCCCTTTATGATCACCAATACGCTGGTCGACAGCGCCGCCGGCAAGATCGCCATCGAGTTCGGCCTGCACGGGCCGAATCATGCGGTGGTAAGCGCCTGCGCCAGCGGCACAGCCGCGGTGGGCGAAGCCTTTGAGATGCTGCGCCGCGGCGATGCCGAGGTGATCCTGGCAGGCGGGGCCGAATCGACGCTGGCGCCGCTGGTCGTGGCCGGCTTCGACGTGATGGGCGCATTGAGCCAGAGCGTTGATGACCCGGCGGGCGCCTGCCGCCCGTTTGACAACGCGCGCGACGGCTTTGTCATGAGCGAAGGCGCGGCGATTATGGTTCTGGAGACCGAGGCGCACGCCTTGGCGCGTGGCGCGCGCATCTATGGCGAAGTGATCGGTTACGGCAGCAGCGCAGACGCATGGAATATGGCGGCTCCCCACGAGGGAGGCCGCGGGGCGATCAACGCCATGAAGATGGCGCTGCGCAAGGCTGCGGCCTACGGCGTGCAGCCGCAGGACATCGACTACATCAACGCCCACGGCACAGGCACGCGGCTCAATGACGCCACCGAGACGTTGGCGATCAAGCAGACGCTTCAGGAGCACGCCTACAAGACCCGCATCAGCAGTACGAAGAGCATGACAGGCCATATGTTGGGCGCCGCCGGCGCGTTTGAAGCCGTCGTCTGCATCAAGGTTATCGGCGAGGGCGTCATCCCGCCCACCATCAACTTGGACGATCCCGATCCGGATTGTGATCTGAACTATACGCCGTTGACGGCGCAAAAGGCGCAGGTGCGCGTGGCGCTGAGCAACAGCTTTGGCTTCGGCGGCCATAATGCCTGCATTATGTTGCGCGAATACTCGCCGGCTGGGGCGTAAGCGACGCAAAAGGAAGGAATTGCTATGGCCGAGAATGAGCGTTCCGGTCTTGATTACGCACCGGGGCGCAATGGCGCCAGCCCGACGCCGATCAAGGACGAGGCGCCCACGCAGACGACTGCGCCGCCGCTGCCGCAGCCTGGCGGCGCGCGTTACGCACAGATCGTAGGCTGGGGCTATCATGTGCCCTCGAAGGTGATTACGAATCACGATCTGGAGCAGATCGTCGACACCAGCGACGAGTGGATTCGCACGCGCACCGGCATCGAGGAGCGGCGCGTGGCCGCCGACCCGAATGAGACAACGGCCAGCCTGGCCGCGGCCGCGGCGCGCAAGGCGCTCGATGTGGCCGATGTCCACCCCAGCAAGGTCGACCTGATCATTTGCTCGACCAGTTCGCCCGAGTACATTTTTCCCGCCACGGCGAGCGTGGTGCAGGACGCCATCGGCGCGGTTAATGCCGGCGCGTTCGACTTGAGCGCGGCCTGCTCCGGCTTCGTCTATGGGCTGGCGATGGCGCGCGGCCATATCTTGGCGGGCGACGCCGAATACGTGCTTGTGATCGGCGCGGAGACGCTGAGCCGCATTGTCGACTGGACCGACCGCAACACCTGCGTGCTCTTCGGCGACGGCGCGGGCGCGGTGTTGGTGGCGGCCAGCGATGTGCCCGGCGGCATCATGGCGACGGAGCTGGGGAGCGACGGGTCAGGCGCAGACATGCTGATTGTGCCGGCGGGCGGCAGCGCACACCCGGCCAGCCTGGAGACTGTGAGCAACGGCAGCCACTTCATCAAGATGGAGGGCAAAGCCGTTTTCCGCTTTGCGGTGCGCGTGATGGCCGAAGCCACCACAAAAGCGCTCAGCCGGGCGGGGCTGACGACGGACGACGTGGACCTGGTGATCCCGCATCAGGCCAATCTGCGCATCGTGCAGAACAGCGTGTTGCGCCAGTTGAAGATTCCGGAAGATCGGGTGTTCGTGAACCTGCAGCGTTACGGCAATACGAGCACGGCGAGCATTCCGATTGCGCTATGCGAGGCAATCGAGGCCAAGAAGGTCAAGCCGGGCGACAATTTGGTCTTCGTCGGCTTTGGCGGCGGGTTGACGTGGGCGGCCTGCGCCGTGAAGTGGGGCGTGCCCACCGCTGCGCCGGAGGTAGGCTGGTGGCGGAGCACGCGCCGCCAAGCCGGTTACCAGGCGGCCGCGGCGCGCAGCATGTGGCGGCGGGCGGTGCGCTGGATGTACGACGTGTGGCCGGCGGACCCGGAAGAGGCGGCTGCAGAGGACAATGAAACGCCGAAACCGGAGCCCACGAAACAAGTCTCCGGATCGCGCAACAATTGATCAATTCGCTTGATTGGCCCCCCGGTGCAGGCTTAACCGGGGGGGGAGTGTTCTTTGGCGCGGCTTCCATTAGGCGCACGCACGCCGCCGGAATTGCGCTCGGCAGGCTTGCACGCGGCTTGACGGACATCCCCACTCCACCGGTGCAAGATTTTGTCCAGTTCCTCCATACGGATCGGCTTGGGCATGTAATCGTCCATTCCGGCGGCTAGGCATGCCTCGCGGTCGCCCTCCATGGCGTTGGCGGTCATGGCTACGATCGGGGTGTGGCGGCGGTTGCGGCGTTCGGCGGCGCGGATCATGCGCGTGGCCTCGAAGCCATCCACTTCCGGCATCTGGCAATCCATGAGGACTACTGCGTAGTTTTCCTGCAGGACAGCTTCCACTGCTTCACGCCCGTTGACGGCGACGTCGGCCGTATAGCCCAGCTTCTGCAACTGCCGTAAGGCTACCTTTTGGTTGACCAGATTGTCTTCTACCAGAAGCACTGCAGGATGGCCGCCGACGATGGCCGGCGCTGAGCCGGTTACTGCACGCCGTTGCGAAGGGGCTGGGCGCACGCTCTGACCATAATCGTACACCAGATCTTCGCCACGAACTTGGCCCGGGGTTTCGTCCTGGCTTGCATCGTCCGAAACCGGCTTGAGCGGCATCCAGAACCAGAAGCTTGATCCCTTACGCGGCTGGCTCGTGACGCCGATCTCGCCGCCCATCATCTCGACCAAACTGCTGGAGATGGCAAGGCCGAGGCCGGTCCCGCCATGGCGGCGCGCCGCCGACGCGTCCAACTGCGTGAACGGCGTGAAGAGCCGGCTGATCTCCGCTTGGGTGAGTCCTTTGCCTGTGTCGATCACTTCGAAATGCACTGCCATACTGCTGTCTGTCGAGGCCGGTTGAGGCTTGAGGTCGACTGTTATGGACACAGAGCCTTGTTCGGTGAACTTGATGGCGTTGCCAACCAGGTTGATCAGCACTTGGCGAAGGCGGAACGGATCGCCGAGGCAGAGGCTAGGGACTTCTTCGGAGACATTGGCGGCAAGGACTAGGCCTTTGTTCTGCGCCCCCAAGGCGAGTAGGTTAACGACGTCGTTGACGACGTTTCTGACGGAGAACTGCTCCTCGTTCAAGTCGAGCATGCCCGCCTCGATCTTGGAGAGGTCGAGAATGTCGTTGATGATCGTGAGGAGGGCGTCAGCGCTCCTGCCGATGATCTCTAGGGACTCCCGCTGATCTTCGGTCAAGGGCGTGGCGCCGAGCAGTTCAGTCATCCCCACGATGCCGTTCATGGGCGTGCGGATTTCGTGACTGATGGTGGCGAGGAAATCGGATTTGAGTCGGGAGGCCCGCAGCGCCTCCTGATGGGCGCGGGCTAACTCGACTTCCATCTGTTTGCGGTCGTCGATGTTGATGCACGAACCGACAAATTCGAGCGGGTTGCCGTCCGGTCCGCGCACGAGCCGTAATTCCTCGTGCATCCAGCGATAGGAGCCGCTACCGTGCAGGAAACGATATTCCGTCATGGCGAAGCCGGCGCGCAGGGCCTCTTGGGTCTCCTGTTCGATCACGCCGCGGTCTTCGGGATGGATGTGATTCCACCAGAAGTCGGGCGTGGAGATCATCGTCTTGGCGGAATAGCCGTAGATGTTCTCGCTGTTGGCCGAGTAAAATGTCGGCGCGAAGGGCGGCTCAGTTCCAACGCAGAAGATGGTGACGGGGCTTTCCGAGACAAGGTGCTGGAGGCGCGCTTGTGCGGCGACCAGCGCCGCCTCCGCGCGCTTGCGTTCGGTCACTTCGGCGGCGAGTGCTCCAGTGCGTGCGGCAATCTGCACGTCGCGTTCCGCTAGGCGTTCGGCCATGTTGTTAAACGCCGTGGCAACGTCTTGTAATTCGGCCCTGCCGTGATAGTGGATTCGATGGTTCAACTGGCCTTGGCCGATGCGCTCCACGCCGGCGCGAATTTGCTCTAGCGGACGGAAGAGAAGACGGTATAGGATCGAGGCGGTGCTGACTCTGGTGAGGAGAGTGAATAGCAGAATAACCACGATTGCCAGCAACAGCATCTGGCGGAGTACGACTGTGGCTTGTGAGGCTGGGATCTCGCTTACTGCGATCCAGCGCGTGCCAGGCAGGAGCGTCATGGCGCCGATCACGCGGTCGCCCTGGAAATTGACGTAGGTTCCGCTCCACTGGTCATCAGGCGATTCGACGAAAGCGGAATATTCCGGTCGTCCGGCGAGCGAAGCGTTCGCCAGCACCAAATCCGCTTCCGGATGGGCGATGATGCGACCTCTGTCGGTGACGATATAGGTGCGGTTCGACTCGCCGAAGCTCATATCTTGTACGTATTGCCAGAGGACGTTCATATCCAGGCGCGCGGCGTTGACGCCGTTATCTGCGCCGGGAACGGCCATGACTGCATAGGGTGAACCGTCGGCCGCGATTTGAAGCGTGCTCAGATACGTCTCCCCCAGATGCGCGGTCTGAAACCATGCCGATTGGGGGATGGTGAAGACATTCGCCAGGACGGGCGAATCGCGGTGGGCGCTGGCAAGAATATTTCCTTGTTCGTCTAAAAGAATCACTTCGAGTAGAAAGGATGCGCCGTCCTGCTCGAAAAGATGCTGGAGCGCCGACGCAGCGTCGTCGTCATGAATGTGGTTGATGAGGCTGACATCTTCCTGTAGGGCGTGGCGCGCCTGATCCAGATAGATTGTCAGGATTTGAGCGCCGGCGCGGGCGGTTTGAACATGCCGCTCGCGCCAGGATTCGAGCTCAAGGCGGTAGGCTATAATGGAGATGCCGGCTGCCGCCGCGATGAAGCAGGCAAGAAAGACGCTGGTTAGCGTGACGAGCAGTATGTCCTCTAGGCTGGCATCGGCGACGCGGGCTACGATGCGTTCCAGGCGGCGTCGCAGCGTGGCGGCAAGACTATTCGTTCTCATCTAGAAACCGTTGCCA
>JASGTU010000276.1 GCA_030058085.1 Chloroflexota bacterium | reverse complement strand
TGGGGGCTGCCGTCGTCGGGGTAGGCGTCGGCGTGGGCTGGTTGCGGCGCCCGCAGCCGGCCATAACCGCCACGGCGACAATCAGGGCCAGGCTGATCAGCGCAGTACGCATCTGGCGTTTATTCATATGCTTAACCTTCGATCCTCTCCACGGTATCTGTGCCGCGGGTTCTGTAAAGTGTGCGGCGGACGATTCACCCTGGTCCAGGGCAAGGCCAACAGCGTTAATGCTAACGGCAAAGCCAGCTAAGGCAAAAATAAGGCCCTCCATATGCAGAGGGCCTTATCTGCGTTTCAGGGCAAACTACCCTTGCGGAACATTACTGTGCCGGCGGGGTCAGGTTGAAGCCCTCGTAGTTGTTGCTGTCCAACGTCATGGGCGGCTGACCGGGCAGGCCGAGATTGAACGGGTACGAAGTCTCGTTCGCCACAGCCACCACATTTTGGTCGCCCGTTACGACCACGGCGAAGACGCCGGTCGCATCCTTGACAGTGGAGGGCATCGCCGGGCCGTCCCACAGATCGGCGCGCTTGCGCACGTCGAGGAAGGTCAGCGAAGCGCCTGCGCCAATCGACTGCGGCTTGGTCTTGTAGGAGTTGCCAGGCGCATTCGACTGGATAAAGGTCAGGACGACATTGCTGGCCTGAGCATTGCCCACGTTCTGGACCTGGAGGCCGGTGCCGGCGCCGTAGTGGTCTTCCTTGTACAGCGGCAGGCTGATCCTGTCGGTGGCGGAGTTGGCCGCGAAGCCGGAATAGGTCGTGGAGGCCGGGAAGCCGCCGTTGCCGCCGCCCGCGAGGTAGGAGGACATCCACTCTTCGTTGACGATGGCGACGAGCTGGTCGCCCCCAGTTACGGTCGCCGAAGCTAGACAGCCGGCCGGCAACGGGTTAGCGATCGGCAGCCCGCCAGAGACGAGGTGCACGAAGGTAGCCGACTGGCCAGCCGGGATGTTGGCCTGGGATTGGAACTGCTGGCCCTTGCAGGCGCCGTCCGATCCCTTGTAGGTAACCGTCACATTCGCAGCGCTGCCGCCGGCGTTGGAAACCTGCAAACCGGTGAACTTGCCGTACCATTCGGACTTGATGATGGGCGCATAGACCGTCGCATCGGCGTCGGCGGGGGCGAAGCCGCGCACGGCCTGCAAGCCAACGGCCGGGTTTTCGGTGCCGTGCTCAAGGACTACGCCGGCCAACGCCTGCGAGGACGTCACGCTCATGGCGCCGAGGCCGGTGTTGTTGCCGCTGGGGCAGCCGCTGCCCGGCTCTTGCGGTGAGATCACGACCATGCGGTTGGCGCCGACGTTGTTTTTGTTGATGGTGCACTCGCCGCCGCCCAGCTTAAACGTGGCCGAGATGTTGGCGGCTGCGGTGCCGGCGTTCTGGATGTAGAACGTGGTGTACTTGCCGTAGTGGCCGTTCTTGGCAAGCGGGAAGTTCAGGCTGGTCGCCGGGTTGTTCACGCCGCGATACTGGGCCACGGCGCGCCCGCCGGGTACGCCATAGCCGGCGGCATTCTGGTTGGTGGTGTTGACCATGGCGCGCAGGGGCTGGTTCGACGCCACGGTGGCCGACCCCTGGAATTCGCCCGCGCCGAGGTTCAGATCGCTGGGCAGGAAGGTCTTGGACGCATCCTTGTTAATCTGAATCTGACCGGTCACGGCGTCTTTCGACGGGTCGTCCTTGTGGTAGGAGGAGATGGTGAGGGTGGCAGTGTCCGTACCCACGTTCTGGATCTGCGTACCTGTCCACCAACCGCTGCCAGGGATGTTGTCAATCGAATCCTGGGCAAAGGCGGCGCCGATGCCCGCTACGCTGAGGATGAGGGTCAGCACGACCGCCATCACAATTTGTTTCTTGTTTTGCAACATTGTGTTTGTGCTCCTTTCTGACGCTTGCTTGTGACGCACTTCTCTCGCGACGGCCGTTTTTTGTCGCTGCCGCCCGCTAGCTCGGTTGATGTCACAGTCACATTGATCAATCTGTGCCGAGCAGCGGGTTAATCCGGCTTGTCAGCCGCGGACTATCTGGCCCTACTATAGGCTTCGGAGGGCGCGAATACAATACCCCGTTCGGGTTATTCTTGGTAGGCCGCCAGAGGTAGGGGAGGATTAGCGGGCGTTGCGGGGCGTTGAAAACGCGGCGCCTATCAACGCTTGCCAGTCGCCCGTCGCCGCGCCGCCGCCGAGCAGGGCGGCGAAGTACGCCATCGCCGCGAGCGCAGCGGCAAGCCACCAAGGCCAGCTTGCAAGCAGCGCAGCCAAGCCCGCGGCGACGGCTAATGCGGCAAGCGGGGCCAGCCAGGCGCGCCACGCCGGCGGGTCAACAAAACGGTAAATGGACCAGATAGCGAGGATCAAATAAAGCGTCGTCGAGATGCCGCGCGCCAGGGCTGCGCCTTCGGCGCCATACGCCCGGCCAAGCAGCAGGTTGGCGAGTAGATTGACGAGGACCGTCGCCGCCACCAGCAGGGCTGTGCGGTTTTGTCGCCCGGTTGCCAACAAAAATTGCGACTGCGGCACGTTGAGCGCAAAAACGAGGATGGCAGCCATGAGGATGCGCACGGAATCCACGGCGGCAAGCATCGACGGGCCGAACAAAAGCACGACGAGCGGCTCGGCGTAGACAATGCCGAGGAACGCGCACAACAACCCGATGGCGAGCGTCCAGCGCACGGAGAAGGCATAGAGGAGGCGTTGAACCGCGTCGCCGGCTGTGTCTACGGCGTCCATCGCCGCCTGCGCCATGCGGGGGAAGAGCGCCACGCGCAAGGCGCGAATCGGCAGCCCTACGGAGGCGAAAAGCGTGGTGGCGACGCTGTAGTAGCCGACTTCCGACAGCGGTTGCAGCGCCGACAGCACGATGATGTCCTGCTGGTATTCGAGCGTGATTAGGATGCCGATCGCCAGGAAAGCCCAACCTTCGCGCACCCAGCGGGCAAGCGGCACGGCGGATGCGCTGCCCGGTGCCATGACCGGCGCGCGCGGGAAGAGCGCGATGAGCGCGGCCAACGCCGCCAGCGCTCCGCCGAGGGAGCCCAGCGTCCACGCCCAGGCAACGGCTAGGCTGCTGTGGCTGAGGGTGAGCGCGGCCCAGGCCAGGATGATGCGCAGCGTCGCCTGGGTGGACGAGAGCGCAAAGGCGTAGTTGAAGCGCTCGCGGCCATAGAGGCCCGCCTGAACGGCGTCGGTGAAGCCGTCCCCGATGCTGGAAAGCAGCAGTACGGCGATGAAGGCGAGCGCGCCGGCCTCATACGCCCCGCTTACCCAGAGGATACCGAGGACAACGGCGCACAGCGTCGCGGATACGCCCATGCGCGCCGCGCCGTATGTGAGGATCGTCGTGCGCGCCGAGTTCGCCTCTTGGCCCGACGCGCCGCGGCTGTTGCGCGCCGTCTCGCGGATGACCATCTCGTCCAGCCCCGACCACCAGGCGGTGAGCAAGATGAGGTAGGTGATGGCGAGGGAGAAGAGGCCGGCGTCGTCCGCGCCCTGAAGCCGGGTCAACATCATCAGCACGATGATGTTGGGCAGCCGCAAGACGAGGAGCTGGCCCAGCGCCAGCAGGGATTTCCCGACGAAGTACATCGACTCAGGCCGGCTCGTCGAGCGCAGGCTTGCGGGCTATGCAGAAATGGCCCAAGGTGGCTTCGCGCACCGCGTCGAGCGGGTCGACATAATAGAGGAGCAGGGGTAAGGCGATCTCGAAGACGCCCACGCTCAACGCCTTGAGCGGCAGCGCCAGCGGCCCCAGCCGTCGGCTCCATGTGTTGCGGCTAAAGGCCCAATAGGTAAAGAGCCGCAACTGGAATCCCAAAAACCAGAAGTAGCCGCCGAGGGGCGTCATCTGCTCGGCGACCAGGCCGGCCTTGGCGAGCAGATGCTCCAGCCCGTATGAGGTGTAGCGGAAAAAGTCATGCGGCGTCTGGTGCTCGTGCCAGCGCTGCGGCGCGGAGAGCAGGAGCCGGCCTCCGGGCCGCAGCACGCGTTGGAGCTCGCATAGCACGCGTTCCGGTTCGGCGACATGCTCCAGCACCTGCGTGCAGACGACCACGTCGAAAACGCCGTCGGGGAAGCTGAGGCGTTCGAGCGTGTTCAGCGCCGAAAGCCCCGAGTAGTTCCACGCCGCATCGCCGACCGCCAGGTCGACGCCGATATAGCGGGTGTGTGAAAAGAGGTCTCGATACTGCCCCTCGCCGGCGCCCGCGTCCAGAACTAGGCTGTTGCGGGGGACCTCGGCAGCCGCCTCGGCCAAGAGGCGTTTGAGTTCAGACGCATCGACTTCGATCATGTCACGAAGCGACGACGGCAGGTAACGACGCCAGCTCATGAGGCGCTCCTCTGATCGTGCGCGGCGCGGCTGTCCGGCTTGCGCGCCACGATGAAGCGAATGCCGCCGGCCCCGATGCGGTCCATGAGCATGAAGAACGGCTCGAAGGGCAGGCGCACGCCCGGATAGTCGATGAGCGGCTCCAGGCGGCGGGCGGCGGCGGGGCAACGGGCGCGCAGCCAGGTGCGCAGGCTCGTGATGAAGGTGAAGTAGCCGCCGAACAGACAGCGGTTGTCCACCACGCGCAGCCCGGCTTGCTCCAGCATCCCAACCAGCACACCGCGGGGAAAGACCGAAAGATGGCGCGGTGCGTCGAACCCTACCCAATACTTGCCGAACAGGCGGCGGTCCAGGCTCTCCCAGTTGGGCAGGGTCAGGGCCACGATCCCGCCGGGCCGCAGCAGCTCCTCGGCTCGATGCAGCACTGCCGCCGGTTCAAAGGTGTGCTCCAGCACGTCGAACAGGGTGATGGCGTCGAACGACTGCGGCGCCAGCCCGACTTCGAGCAGGTCGCCCTCGACGACGGGGAGGCCAAAGCGGGCGTGGGCGTATTCGGCCGCTTCGCGCACCATCTCGACGCCGGTCACGCGCCAGCCGGCGGAGCGCATCTCGTCCATGAAGATGCCGGTCGAGCAGCCGACGTCCAGCAGATCGCCGGGGCGACGGGGGGCGTGGCGCTCTACCGCCTGCCGGCGTTTGACCAGCTTGCGCCGGCGCATCCAGCGCATGGCCGCGCTGCGCTCGTCCTGGATGGCCGGGCGATAGGGCGAGTAGCTGGGCGGGTAATAGCGGCCGATGGCGGCGCGCGTGGGTCTGGGGCTGAGGTAGACCAGGCCGCAGTTGCCGCAGCGCTGCACGGCGAAGCGCCCCTCGACGCCATAGAGATAGTCTTCGATCTCAAACAGCGTGGCGCGCTCGGCTGCGCCGCAGTTCGGGCAGTCGGTCGACTCCAAGCCTGCGGCTGAGCGGGCCTCGGCGATTGGTGTCATGGCTCACCGGTTCCTTGCGAGCATTTTAGCATAGAAGTCAGACAGGGATGCGGCGAGCGCGTCCCAACTGAAGCGCGTCTCCGCCACATGGCGGGCATGGCTGCCCAGCCGCGCCCGCAGATCGGCGTCGTCCAGCAGGGTGAGCGTCCCTGCGGCGAAGAGTTGCGCATCGTCCGCGGCCACGCGGCCGATGCGCTCCTGCGCAAAGAGCGCGGGCATGTCGCCAACGGCTGTGGCGACGGTGGGACGCCCCGCCGACATGTAGTCGTTGAGCTTCATGGGCATACGGCCGCGATTGGCGTTGCTGTTGCGCAACGGCAGCCACAGCACGTCGCACGAGGAAAGGTAGGCGTTGACCGCGCCGCTGTCCAGGTAACCGGTGTGGATGATGGCGGACGGGGTTTGCACCAAGCCGCTGATGTCTACCGGGCAAGCGCCGACGACGACCAGCCGGGTCTGCGGGCGCTGGGCGTGGACGCGGTCAAAGGCCTGCGCCATCAGTTCGGCGTCCTGGCGAAAGATGGAGCCCAGATAGCCGATGTACTGGTACTCCGGCGGCAAAGATGTGCGGCGCAAGGCGTCGGCGCGCGGCAGCGGGTAGTAGCGCTCCGTGTCGGAGCCATTGGGAAGAAGCAGGACGGCGTCTTCCTCGAATCCCAGGGCCAGCGCTTTTTCTTGCAGCAGGGTGCAGATGGCTGTGACGCCCAAGCCCTGCGTGCGAAAGCCGCTCTCGAACAAGGTCTCGACCGGACGCAGCACGGCGCGGACAAGAGGATTGGGGCGCTCTTCGACGGAGCCGCCCTTGCCGAACCAGTCCGCCCAGTCCGATACAAAGGGCGTGCGCCGCGCGAACTTCAGATAGAGTGCGGGGGCCGAGACGGTCGGGCGCAGCTCGAAGGCGTGGACGAGGTCCGCCCGTTGACCGTGCGCCCAGGCGATGCGGCGCAGGCTGTTCCACGGGTCCCAGCCGGAGCGTAATGAGCCGGTGAAGAGGTCCGGCGTTTCCACGATGACGACGCCGTCGTCGACGTAAGTCGAAGTTCGCCAGCGGCGCGCCTGCGACGTTGTGACGAGCGTCATGTTGTGACCGCTGCGCTTCAGCGCCTTGGCTAGGGCGAGCGCGCGCCAATAGGTGCCCTTGCCGACGGTGTTGAAGACGAGGTAGACGATGTTCAACTGCTCAGGTCCTCTCTGTTCAGCCAGCCGTGGCGCAGGCCGCGCCAGTAGGCGGCGAGGGCCGGTGCGTTGTCCTGCCGCGCCAGCCGCACTGTCCAGCGCAGCGCGCTTAAGCTTCGGTAGAGCAGGATCAGAGGAATGCGCCAGCCGTGCATGTGCTTGCGGAAGAAGATGCCGCTGCTGCGTGCTGTGTGATAGCGTTCCCCCGGCGTGTTGGGGCCGCCGCTGCTCTGTGAGACGCGATGCCACAGGTGAGCGTCGGGAACCAGCAGCAGCCGGTAGCCCGCCTGGCCGATGCGCAGACACAGGTCGAGGTCTTCGTAGTACATGAAGAAACGTTCGTCGAACAGCCCTACATCCTCGAAGACGCGCCGCGGGATGAGCATGGCGCAGCCGCTGAGGAAGGCGCGCTCCGCCGGTCGCGTGGGCAACGACTGTCCCCGCCCGTGGTTGCCCGTCATCTCGAAGAGGACCGGGTTGATGCCGCCCCCCGTCGACCATATCTGGTGCGGACGGCCGGCGTAGAAGATGGCCGGGCCGATCATGCCGATGTCCGGCGCGTGCTGCACCACGAGGCGTTCCAGCATGGCTGGCGCGACGATGGTGTCGTTGTTGAGCAGCAAGACATGCGTCGCGCCCGCGGCCAGCGCATGGCGGATGCCGGCGTTCATGCCGCGGGCGAAGCCGGTGTTGCCGCCTGTCTGCACGACTTCCACAGCGGGAAAGCTGCGGCGGACCGCTTCGACCGAGCCGTCCGTGGAGCCCTGGTCGACGAGCACAATGCGGCCGGGCTGATAGGTTGACTGGGCCAGGGACGCCAGACAGGCGAGGGTGTCGTCGCGCCCGTTCCAGTTCAATATGACGACGTAGACGAGGGCATCAGTCATGTTGCACGGATTTCGCTGCTGTTTCTTCCAGGCGGGCGGCTTTGCATCTGCTATGGGGATGGCCGAGCCATCACCGCCGCGACCAATTGCTTCCACGACTGATCCATTCCGCGAGCCGTCTGGCCGGCCCGATCTTCATGGTTAGGTTGCTCTACGGGACGAGGCCGCAGATAGGCCGCACAGACGGCGCTCGCCAACTGCGCCGGGTCGTCGGGAGGGACCCAATCAATTGAGGCGCCGGAGACGTGCGCGATCTGGCTGCGAGCGACCTCGGTCGCTACCACCGGAAGGCCAAAGCTGTTGGCGGCCTGCAAGGCGGCGCTGCCGGTGGCGCGACGATAGGGGAACACGATCAGGTCTGCGGCAGAGAAATACAGACCGGCTTCTTCGTCCGGCACATATCGGTCGTCGATGCGGATCATATCGCCAACTCGAAGCTCTGCGATCAGTGCGTCGTATCGTTGCCGCGCCTCCCAGAACTCGCCCGCCACGACCAGCAGCGCGTCCGGCAGCCGCGAGCGGATCGCCGGCAGGGCGCGGACCAGGTCCTCCAGGCCCTTGTACGGCCGCACTATACCAAAGAACAGGAGGATGGGCGAGCCTTGCGGCAGACCCAACCGCCGCCGCGCTTCCTCCTGGGGGATGCGGTATTGGTCGAAAACGTCGAACAGCGGCATGGGGGCCACGCTCACGGGCATGCCGGGCAGAATACGTGTGATGCGGCCGCGTTCGTCCTGCGAATGGACGACGCAATGATCGGCATGGCGCAAAACCAGTCGCGTGATGTGCAGTTCGCTTTTGGGCCGGTCATGCGGCAGCACATTGTGGCAGATGAAGGTGACGGGGCTGCGCAGAAAGAGCCGGTTCAGCCAGAGAATAGCGAGCCAGACGGGCGTCCAGTAGCTGGTCCACCATTGCAGGATCAGGCGATCGGGCGCGAAGCGCCGGAGGCGCAGAAACGTCGTAAGCCAGGTGAACGGGTTGAGCGAGTCGATCCAGAAGCGCGCCTCTACGACGGTGCGCGGCGCGGCGCTGGCGTCCTTGTCGCTGGCCCCCGGAAACAGCCAGCGCGGGTATTGCCGGCTGAATGAGACGGTTAACACGTCGAAGCCCGACTGGCGCAAGCTGCGGTCGAGGCCGGTGGTGTAGTGGGCGATGCCGCCGCGATATGGGTGGACCGGCCCGATCAGGGCGACTTTGGTCATGGGCGGCGCGAGGGGGCGTGCTCCTCATCGGGCTGCGTCCGTGCGGATTCCAGCCGGCGCACGCGGTGGAGCAGTTCCTCCGTGATCTTGCGGTTGGCGCCGACCAGGTCCGCCACCAGGCCGATGAGCAGGGTCTGGAAGCCGATGATGAGCAGGACGGCGGTGAGGATGAGCGATTGGATGTGACCGTCGCCCTGGCCGATGACGTAGAAGTAAAGGAAGCGCAGACCAAGCAGCAGCCCGGCGAAGATGGCGAG
>JASGTU010000275.1 GCA_030058085.1 Chloroflexota bacterium | reverse complement strand
CCATCATGCTCACATTCGCCGGCCTGCTGACCGTCGCCACCGTGTTCTACGCCATGGGCACCTTGGATCAACGGGCGCGCATGAACTACTACCCGCTTGTCATGTTCCTATTGATGGGCGTGAACGGTGCATTCCTGGCGGGCGATCTCTTTAACCTGTATGTCTTCTTTGAAGTCTTGCTCATGGCAAGCTTCGCTTTGCTGACTCTCGGCGGCCAGATCGGCCAGATCAACGGCGGCATACGGTACGTGGTGCTCAATCTGATTGCGTCGAGCATTTTCCTCGTCGCAGCCGGCGCGACCTACGGCACGCTGGGCACCCTTAACATGGCGCACATTGCCGAACGCATGCCCAACGCTCCGGACTCCGTCCAGACGCTGATCGCGGGCTTGCTTCTCGTCGCCTTCGGCAGTAAGGCGGGCCTATTTCCGCTCTTCTTCTGGCTGCCGAGCAGCTATCACACGCCCCACCCCTCGGTGACGGCCCTATTCGCCGGTCTGCTGACCAAAGTCGGCATCTATACGCTCTTCCGCATTTACCCGCTGGTCTTCCCCAGCTATCTGACCGAGTGGCAGCCCCTTATTTTCATCATCGCCGGCCTGACGATGCTCATCGGCGTTTTCGGCTCCATGGCCGTCTTCACGCTGCGTCGCGTGCTCAGCTTCCACATCGTCAGCCAGGTCGGCTATATGCTGATGGGTCTTGGCCTGGCCGGTAGTGTAGACCCCGCCGTGGCGGTCTTCGGTCTCGCCGCCGGCATAACGATGATGGCGCACAACATCATCGTCAAGAGCGCTCTGCTCATGGCGAGCGGCGCCGCCGAAATGGAAGTGGGCAGCGGCAGTCTCCTACGTTCGCAGCTAGGCGGCCTCAGCCGTCGTCGCCCGGCCCTAACGGTCCTCTTCTTCATTGCGGCCATGTCGCTGGCGGGCATGCCGCCGTCAAGCGGCTTTGTGGGCAAGCTGGCCTTGCTGCAGACCGCTGTCGAAGGCCGCTACTGGGCGATCGGCGCCGTCAGTTTGCTCGTCAGTTTCTTGACGCTGAACAGCATGGTTCGCCTCTGGCAGAAAGCTTTCTGGGGTCAACCGACAGAGCCGATCTATCCGACTACGCCGCTGAGCCGGCCGCGCTCGAAGTTCCTAACCTTGGCGCCGATCGTTGTGCTGGTTGTCCTTAGCTTGGGCATCGGCATCTTCGCAACGCCCGTTTACCGCGGCTTCACGATTGCGGCGCAGCAAGCAATGGACCGCGACGCCTATATCCAGGCCGTAGCCCCCACCGACGAGATCACTTTTGCCGGAGCCAATCATGGCGAATAGCAACTCGAACCTCGACACCAACCAAGCCATCCGCTTCCTGCTGATTAATCTACTCATCGCGGCAAGCGGTCCCTGGTTCATCCGCATATTCGGCAACTTCTGGGACCACGCGGTTTTCTACGTGCTCGGCGCCCTCGTGCTAGCCCTGTTCGACCGCAGCTACGGGCGCGTGCACCTCTGGGGCGCTTACTTCATCGCCTTTCTTGTCTTCCAGATCATCCTGAGCAGCATCAATATCGCCTGGCTCGTCATCCAACCGCGCCTCAAGCTTGACCCCGGTATCGTCGCCGTGCCGCTGACAGTATCGACTGGTCTCGAGATCACCATGCTAGCCAGCGCCATCACCCTCACACCAGGCACCCTCAGCGTCGATCTGGGGTACAACGATAAAGGCCAACAGGTGCTCTTCGTCCATAACCTTACGGTCGGCGACCCTGATGAATTTCGCAATTCGATACATGAGGGCTTCGAGCGCCTCATCTTGCGCACCACCCGCGGAGATTGACATGACGCCCTTCCACACAGCCCTAGGCATTCTCATCCTGCTGATGGCCATATCGCTGGTGATCTGCTTCATCCGCCTCTTCATCGGCCCCAGCCTGCCCAACCGCACCGTGGCCTTCGACACGATCGCCGTGCACGCCGCCGGCATTATCGTTCTCTTCGCCATGCTCGATGAGGCGCGCGCCCTGCTTAGCGTCGCCCTCGTTACCAGCGTCCTCGGCTTCTTGGGAACGACGATCATGGCGCGCTACCTAGAGCGTTCGGCAGAGAGCGGCTGGCGTTCCGAGTACTCTGAACGCCCCTTTCGCATCGGGGACGACTAAACTCGCATCTGACACGCTCGGCCTTTGAGAGTTGTAACCGGAGAGTTGCTCAGCATGACGCTTCAAGAAACCATCGTCATCATCATCGCCGCCATCGGCGTGATCTTCACCATCATCAGCGCCGTGGGCATCGTTCGCCTGCCGGATGTCTACGCCAGGATGCACGCCGCCGCCAAGGCGTCGACCCTCGGCGTCAGCGCCATTCTGCTCAGCGCAGGCGTCCATTTCCCAGACGACTTCCCGCTGCTGGTCGTTATGATCTTCCTCTTCTTCATCACCGCCCCCGTCGCCACCACGACCATGGCGCGCGCCACCTACCGCACCGATCCGGATCGTCACTTCGTGCTCAACCACGACGATATGGCGACCATGGGACGGAACAAACCGCACAATCAGCCACGACGCCGCCAAACCGGCAAACGCAGATAGACTCTCGTTCTTCCATTACTAGGCGCTGCTCGTGCAGCACTTCCCGCGCGCCGGCGTCTACAGACACCTCGGACAATTGCCGTCATGACCAAATACGACTTCGACAGCCCCATCGACCGCCGCAACAGCGACAGCGGCAAATGGACGCGCTACCCGGACGATATACTGCCCCTGTGGGTAGCCGACATGGATTTCGCCTGCCCCCCGCCAGTCATTGATGCGCTGCACGATCGCGTCGAGCATGCCGTCTTTGGCTATGCCGGCGATCCCGCTGAGTTGCGCGCCGTCTTCTGCGCCCATCTGGCGAAACAATACGGCTGGGATGTAGCCCCCGAAGCGATCGTCTTCCTGCCTGGCCTAGTTTCCGGCATTAACGTCGCTGCGCGTGCAGTCGGCGCCCCCGGCGACGGCGTCCTCGTCTGCACACCTGTCTACGGCCCGTTCCTCAGCTCGGTCGAACTGCAGGGCAGATCGCTGCACAACGCGCCGCTTGCCGTCTCTACCAGCCATCACAACAGCCAGGACGCGCTCTACTACGAAATGGACTTCGCCGCAATCGAGCAAGCCACTTCTGCCGATACGCGGCTGCACATTCTGTGCAATCCCCACAACCCGGTTGGGCGCGCCTTCAACCGCACGGAGTTGGAGACCCTGGCGGAGCACTGCCTACGCCACGACTTCATCATCTGCTCCGACGAGATCCACTGCGACCTGCTGCTCGACGGCGCGCAGCACATCCCTATCGCCGCACTCAATCCCGAAATCGCAGCGCGCACCATCACGCTCATGGCTCCCAGCAAGACCTACAACCTGCCAGGTCTCGGCTGCAGCATGGCCATTATTCCCGATGC
>JASGTU010000274.1 GCA_030058085.1 Chloroflexota bacterium | reverse complement strand
AGGAGGAGGCCGCACCTGCCGAGGAGGAGGCTGCAACCGAAGAACCAGCCGAGGAGGAAGCCGCAGCCGAGGAGCCTGCTGAAGAAGAAGCAGCCCCTGCTGAAGTTTCCTTCGCCTACCCGCCGGGTGGTTTCCTGGAGCAGGCCCTCAACGGCGATTTCGAAGGGACCGCGGTTGTCGTAGACGGCCCGTTCGTCGACGCCGACGAGGTCAAGTTCAACAAGTCCATGGAAGCCTTTGAAGAGGCCACGGGCATCGACGTGCAGTACATCGGCAACAAGGAGTTCGAGGGGTCCATCTCGATCCGTGTCGATGCCGGCGACGCCCCGGACATTGCGGACTTCCCGCAGCCCGGCCTCGTCGCCAGCTTTGTCCGCCAGGGCAAGGTTGTCGATCCTCTGACCTGGATCCCCGCCGAGTGGCTGGCCGAGCAGTACAACGAGAGCTGGCTCGACATGGCCGTGATGCCCAGCCCGGACGGCGATCAGTCGGCAGGCGTGTGGCACCGCTTCAATGGCAAGAGCTTGGTTTGGTACCCGGTTGACGACTTCGAGGCCGCCGGCTACGAAGTCCCCACCACTTGGGACGAGATGATCGCCCTGTCCGACATGATCGTGGCGGACGGCGACTCGCCGTGGTGCGTGGGCATCGGCTCCGGCGCAGCGACCGGCTGGCCGGCCACCGACTGGATGGAAGAGATCATGCTGCGCACGACGGCGCTGGAGAGCTACGACGCCTGGACCAGCGGCGAACTGCCTTTCTCGTCGTCTGAGGTCAAGAACGCAGCCGAGATTCTGGGCGAGTTGTGGTTCACCGAGGGCTATGTGCTGGGCGGCAAGGACTCCATTGTGAGCACCAGCTTCGACAACGCCCCGGCGCCGATGTTCGAGGATCCGCCCCGCTGCTGGATGCACAAGCAGGGTAACTTCATCACCGCCTTCTTCCCCGAAGGCGCGCAGGCGGGCGTAGATTACAGCTTCTTCTATCTGCCCCCGATTGACGAAGAGTACGGCAAGCCGTTCCTCGTCGCCGGCGACCTGATGGCGATGTTCAACGACCGGCCGGAAGTGCGCGCGCTGATGGAGTACTTCACTGTGCCGCAGTCTGCATCCGGTTGGTTGGATACCGGCGGCGCGCTGGCTACGCACCAGACTGCTACGCCGGAAATGTACGGCGTGGACCTGGAGCGCGGCATCGCCGCGTTGGTCACCGAAGCCACCAGCTTCCGCTTCGACGGCTCGGACCTGATGCCGGGCGAGGTGGGGTCCGGTTCCTTCTGGAAGGGCATGGTCGACTGGGTGTCCGGCTCGGCAGACCTGGATACGGTTCTGGCCGAAATCGACGAATCCTGGCCAAGATAAGCGGCTAGACTCAGTGCAGTGCAATTGGGCTGCCGGTTCACTCTTGGGCCGGCAGCCCAACACTTTCGGGCCTAATTCATCCGATTCATGACCTCAGCCGGCGGCTGGAGGGGAGGTCCGCAAATGGGGTTCCTACAGCAGAAAAACAGCGCAGACGACAGCATTGTCGCCAGAATCGCCACCCTCGTCCTCCGGTTGATTCTGGTCGTCGCCATCCCGCTGATCGCCTTTGCCGTGCTCTATGCCGGCTTCATTTTCTTGCGTGACGGCAACGCGCCCAAGTGGGTCATCACCGCCGTCGCCATCATCTGGGGCGTAGGCGGCGTCGCCGCCCTCTTCTGGATCTTTAACTGGATCGTCGAATTGTTCTCCGATACTTGGCGGGCGCGTTTGCAGCCGTTTGTCTTTGTCGGGCCGGCGCTGGCCATCCTCGCCTGGTATCTTGCCATTCCCGTGGGGCGCACCTTCTACATCAGCCTCTTCGACCGGGACGGCCCTGGCACGGGCCAGTTCATCGGCCTTGCCAACTACGCCACCGTCTTCACCGATCGCCTCATGCGCGAGGCCTTCCGCAATAACATCTTCCTATGGATCATCTTCGCCGTGCCGCTGACCGTGGGCTTTGGCCTGCTGGTCGCTGTCTTGGCCGACCGCAGCCGCTTCGAGCGTACGGCTAAGGCCCTCATTTTCCTGCCTATGGCGATCTCCTTTGTCGGCGCCGGCGTGATCTGGAATTTCATCTACGTCGTGAGGCCGCCGGACACCGAGCAGATCGGTCTGCTCAACGCCATCATCGTCAATTTGGGGGGGACGCCGCGTTTCTGGCCCGCCCATACGGCGATAGCGCCGTGGAACAACCTCTTCCTTGTCATCATCGTGGCGTGGCTCCAGTCCGGCTATGCCATGGTGCTCTTCTCCGCAGCGATCAAGGGCGTCCCCGTAGAGATCCTTGAGGCGGCGCGCGTCGACGGCGCCAGCGAGATCGAGGTCTTCTTCAAGATCATGATCCCCACGATCCTCGGGACCATCATCACGGTAACCACGACCGTCGTCATCTTCACACTGAAGATCTTCGACGTGGTGTGGGTGATGACCGGCGGGCAGTTCGGCACAGGCGTGATTGCCACCCAGTTCTACCGGCAATCGTTTATCGCCCGCAACGCCGGCCTGGGCGCCGCCATTGCCATCGTCCTGCTCATCGCCGTCATTCCGGTCATGATCTACAACCTGCGCCAGTTCAGGGAACAGGAGGCATTCTAATGGCAGGCACTCGCAGACAGAAGTGGCTATCCCTGCTCCTGGTCAACGGCACGCTCTTGCTGATGGTGTTGCTGTGGACCGTCCCCACCGCGGGGCTTTTCGTTTCCTCCTGGCGACCTCGCCTCGACATCCAGTCTACGGGCTGGTGGACGATCTTCCCGCACCGTGAATGGCAGACCGTGGAGACGCTCGACCCTAGAGAGATGGGGCTGGACGCAACCGGCCCGATGCAGATCAGGGGAATCGAGGCTACCTTCGAGGAACTGCGCGCCGGCGTAGCCACGCCGGACGGCGCGCAACTGCGCTGGCTGGGCAATCGCCGCCTGGGCCGCATCGAAGTTCAAGAGCGCGTGTGGACAGTCAACTGGGACTTCACAACCGAAAACTACGGGCAGGTGCTGCAGGGCAAAGACTTCGAATACGTCAATCCGGACGGCTCGGTTGAGGTGATCCCCGGCGACAACTTCTGGGGGGCGATCCTCAACTCGATTGCGGTAGCGGTTCCTGCCACCGTGATCCCGATCCTGATCGCGGCTTTTGCGGCCTATGGCTTTGCGTGGATGGACTTCACCGGCAGGCGTTTCTTCTTCATCATCGTCGTGGCGCTGCTGGTCGTTCCGCTCCAGATCGCGCTGGTCCCGATCCTACGTGACTACGCCCGCATCAATCTGAACGGCACGTTCCTGGCGATCTGGTTGGCGCATACCGGCTTTGGCCTGCCGCTGGCCGTCTATTTGCTCTTCAACTACATTCGCACCATGCCGCGCGAGATTCTAGAATCGGCCTTCATCGACGGCGCATCGCACTTCACAGTCTTTCTGCGCCTCATCCTGCCGCTATCCACCCCGGCGCTGGCGTCCTTCGCCATCTTCCAGTTCCTCTGGGTGTGGAACGACTACCTGGTGGCGTTGATCTTCCTGGGCGGCAACAAGGAGACCGAGGTGCTGACCATGCGCCTCGCCAACTTGGTCGGCTCGCGCGGCAACGACTGGCATCTCTTGACTGCCGGCGCGTTCGTGACGATGATCATGCCGCTCGTCGTCTTCTTCTCGCTGCAGCGCTACTTCGTGCGCGGCATGATGGCGGGGTCTGTCAAGGGATAACCGCTTCAGGCGCGGGGACGGCGCAGCGTCTGGGCCAAGACTGTCGCGCCAAACACAGGCAGTTTAGCCATGCGCCGCCAACGCCAGGGCTGGCGAATCAGGCGGTACAGCCATTCCAGGCCGAGATCACGCATCCAGCGCGGGGCGCGGGGCGTAACGCCCGCCACGAAGTCGAATGCTCCGCCCACGCCCAGCGCCACGGCGACAGGCAATTCATGGCGACGCCGGTCGATCCACAGGTCCTGGCGCGGATGGCCGTAGGCGACAAAGAGGATGTCGGGCCTAGCCTCGGTCAGACGTTCGGCGATTTCCGGCCAAGATGTGTCGCTGGGGCTGCCGGGGAAGCAACCCGCCACGCGCAGCCCTGGGTAGAGTTCGGACAGAATTTCCGCGGTGTGCTGGGCAACGCCTGGCGCTGCCCCGAGGAAATAAACGCGCCACCCTTCGCGGGCGGCGCGTTTGCATATGTCGTATATGCCGTCGGAGCCGGTGACCCGCTCCGGCAGGCGCACGCCTTGCATCCGCGCCGCCCACAGCACGCCGATCCCGTCCGGCACGCGCAGGTCGGCGCGGGCGAGGACGGCGGCGAATTCGGGGTTGCGCCGCGCGTCGACGATGAACTCCGGGTTGACTGTGCAGACCTGGCGGCAGTGCGTCTGTGCGCTGTGTGCGGCGTCGACCCAAGCCGCGATCTGGGCAAGCATACCTTCGGTGTCGACGCAGTGGACCTGTACGCCAAGGATGTCGACGGACGCCTGGGGATGACCCGTGTATCCGGCTGTGCTGTTGCTGTGTTGGGTGCGTGGAGCGGGCGTGTATTCGGGCATCATCGAGGCGGAGGCGACTAGGCGGGCGCAGCCTACCGGACGGAGCCAGCCGCCTCTTCGAGCACGGCTAGCGTTTCAGCGGCGGCTTTTTCCCATGAGAAGCGCTTGATATTGGCGTAACCCGCCGCGATCAACTGCCGGCGCAGCGCTTCATCCCTGCTCAGGCGCAGCATGGCTTCGGCGATGGCGTCGACATCAGTAGGATCGACCAACAGGGCGGCGTCGCCGGCAATTTCGGGCAGAGACGATGTGTTGGACGTCATGACGGGCGCTCCTGCGCGCTGCGCTTCCAAAACAGGCAGACCAAAGCCCTCAAATAAGGAAGGGTAGCAGAAGAAGCGCGCTGCGGCAAGCAGCGCAGGCAAGTGTTCTTCCGCCACGTAGCCGATCAGGCGGATGCGCTCCGCTGCCGGGCCGGATTGGGCCAACTCTATGATGGGGTCACTTAGCCAGCCGAGACCGCCCGCCAGCGCCAAATCCCATTCCGGCGATTCCGGCTGAGACAGTTTGGTATACGCCTCGATCAAGCGGGCGAGGTTCTTGCGCGGCTGGATGGAGCCGATGTAGAGGGCGTAGGGCCGCTGCAGACCATAGGCGGCGCGCGCAGCGGCGATCTCTCCCTGCGACGGCGCGGGCATGGCCGCGACAGCCTCGTGGATCACGCGGATCTTGGCGGGCGACGTGGCGTAGTAACGCTGCAAATCTGCGGCTGTTGCCTGGCTCACTGCGATCACGCGGCGGGCGACGGCCGCGCTCCAGCGCGTGCTCCAGGTCAAGTAGGCGCGCTGGCGCCAGGTGTGCGCGGCCGGAAAGACGTGGTAGCCGAGGTCATGGATGGTGACTACGCTGGGAGGGAGTCGCGACGGCATGGGCGCAAAGGGGATGACGTGGCTGGGCACGAAGAGCGCATCGGGCGGGCGACGGCGCAACTCGCCGGCTAGCACGCGGTGCGTCCACATCCGGCGCCACGGCAGGTTGCACACTTCGACGTTGTCCTGGGCGGCGCCGGGCGTGCGCGGCGGGTAGAGCGCCTCCCCGCCGGGCCGGTCCGTATAGAGACGCCAGTTGTGGCGGCGCGCTTCCGGCAATTGCAGGAGGTGGCGGACGATCTCACGGGCGTAGCGTTCGGGGCCGGCTGGCTTGGGGTGCAGCGCGCGGGAGGCGTCGATCCCGATCAGCATGGCGTGAGGCCGATTTCGGCCAGGGCGGCGATCACGTCGGCGGCGATGGCGCCGTCGCGCAGGATGCGCGGGACCGAGCCGGAGAGATCGACGATGGCGCTGGGCGGCGCAGGCGCGCGGCCGCCGGCTTCGTCCGCATCGTCTTGCAGGATGAGGGGCAGCCGGCCCGCCAACTGCTGGGCGACCTGCGCGGCGGTATGGGCCTCGGCGGCGCCGCTCAGGTTGGCGCTGGTTGCAGCCAGCGGCCCGCTGCGACGGATGAGCGCGCAGAGGCCGGCATGGGCGGGCATGCGCACGCCGGCTGTCGCTTTGCCCGCGGTGAGAGCGGAGGGCAGGCCTGTTTGCGCCGGCAGCACCAACGTCAACGGTCCCGGCCAAAAGCGCCCGATCAGCAGATCGGCGGCAGGCGAAAGCGGCTGCGGCACAAGCAAGTCCAATTGGGAACGATCGCCGATCAGGACGGGGATAGCCTTATCCAACGGACGATCTTTGACGGCGAAGAGCGCGGCGATGGCGGCGCTGTCGTCGTAGCGACACATAACGCCGTAAACCGTATCGGTCGGGGCGGCGATCACCGCGCCGCGGTCCAGCAGATCGAGCGCTTCGGCTTGGGCGTCAACGTCGGAAAGGCGAAGAATGCGAGTGTGCATAGGCGATAAGCGAGAGCGGTCATGCCGCAACGCAGGCATTCCGGACGGCACGCGACGAGCGACGGCTGAAAATCGCGGCGCCGGCGCGCCAAGAAGTGTGGTATTGTAGAAGCAAAGACATCTGCCGCCGGTTCCGCGCCTGTAATATAGACGGAACGAAAAAATAGTTGCAAATTGACAGCAAATTGACACCTGCGAAAAACGCATTTGTTGCACTTGGCAACTTGTGTGTATACTAACAACGGGTGATTCTATCGTCAATTCAGCAACTCATCAATCGTATCTAGTTGGCAAACATCGTAGCAAGCAAGGGCACAGTCTGGACTCGTTAACATAGGGAAGGCAGTCGGGTCCCCCACATAAGCCCGTTGTTTTGGCACTTATTGTGGCGCAATCATATTCGTCATCTTCCCGCACTGCATACAGCGGCTACCGCCCTCACAGCGCCTGTCACCAGACAGGGGCGGCAGAAGTGGTTTGGCGTAGAAGAACGAAGCCGGCTCCCATCCCGAATCTGGCAACGCACTATGGCGTTATTGCAGAATGTGTTGACACATACCCTGTGGGTCCTGGGCGTTTCCGGGGTATTGGCAACCTGCAGCTATATGCAATGGCGTCGAACCGTTTACGGACGGTCTTGGCGTTTCGTAGTGCGGACTCCACGTTTCCTGTTCCCGCTGTGTCTAAGCATCACCCTCATTAGTGCCGGTGCAGCCCTGAGCGGGCTTTTTGGCGTTCAATCAGGGGCCGGTTGGGGGAGTATCGCCTGGGGGGGATTGGCGCTGTTGTTTGCATTACAAAGCGTATTCTATGCTCGTGCTGGGGATAGACAGGGCTGGGACACACCAACGGAGGGGAAGTGATGGCTAAAGACGAGCAAACCCCATCGAAAGATTGGCGTCTTGAAGAAGGCGACGACGTTGATGAGCGGTGGGTCCTTCAGGATTCAGAGCAACAACTGAACGAACAGTGGGATATCGAGGGCGTCGACGAACCTGTCAGCCAATGGCAGCCGGTCGAATATGAGAAGCAGGGCCGCAGCCGCTTCACCTGGATCCTGCCGACGATCGTGACGGTGGCGTTGTTGGGCGTTTTGGGCTTCAGCGCCATTTCATTGGGGCCGTCGATTAAAGCAATGGTTGAAGAAATCTTCGGATCCATGCGTGTAACCGAACAGCCACTCGACGAAACGCCCCCGCCAGAGGAAGCGATCGCCGCGGCTGAGGAAACGCCGCAGGATGCCGCCGCGGCTGCGCCGGAAGAGCCTACGCCCGCCCCCGTGGTCGAGGAGCCGACCCCAGAGCCGCCGACGCCCACCCCGGCGCCCACGCCCGCCGTTGTCGAGCAGCGTTTTGCCACGGTGATTAGCGCCTATGGCGTCAACGCTCGCCGGGCGCCGGATACCGGCGCAGAAATTATCCGCATTCTTGAGCAAGGTGAAACCTTTTTCGTCTATGGAG
>JASGTU010000273.1 GCA_030058085.1 Chloroflexota bacterium | reverse complement strand
CGGCGCAGCGGCTCCACCAAGCCCCACCGCGCCGCCGTCAACCCCATCGTCGTACTTTCCCCGCCGGGGATGATCAGCCCGTCCAGGCCAGCCAACTGCTCAGGCTTGCGCACCTCTACAGCCTGTGCGCCTGCCCGCCGCACCATCTGCGCGTGTTCTGCGAAGGCGCCTTGCAGCGCCAGCACGCCGATCGTCAGCTGCCGTCCATCCTCACCCGCCAGGCTATCCATCCGCCTACCAGCCGCGGCCGGCCATCCGCTCGGCTTCGGGCAACGTGTCTAGGTTAATGCCCACCATCGGCTCGCCCAGGTCTGCGCTGACTTCGGCCAACACCTTGGGATCGTTGTAGTGCGTCACCGCTTGCACAATTGCCTGAGCGCGCTTGGCCGGGTTGCCGCTTTTGAAGATGCCGGAGCCCACGAACACGCCGTCCAGCCCAAGTTGCATCATCAACGCCGCGTCGGCCGGCGTCGCTACGCCGCCCGCCGCGAAGTTGACTACCGGCAAGCGGCCCAGCTCCGCCGTCTGCTTCACCAGATCGATCGGCGCGCGGATTTCCTTGGCATAGGCGTACAGCTCGTCCTCGTCCATGCCGTGGATGCGCCGGATTTCGCCCATTACGGCGCGGGCATGGCGCACCGCTTCGACCACATTGCCGGTTCCGGCCTCGCCCTTGGTGCGGATCATGGCCGCGCCCTCGGCGATCCGGCGCAGGGCTTCGCCCAGGTTGCGGCAGCCGCACACAAACGGGACCTTGAACGCGTGCTTGTTGATGTGGTGCTCTTCATCCGCCGGCGTCAGCACCTCGCTCTCGTCGATATAATCCACGCCCAACGCTTCCAAAATCTGCGCCTCGACGAAATGGCCGATGCGCGCCTTCGCCATGACCGGAATCGTCACCGCGTCGATGATCTCGCGGATCTTCTGCGGGTCGCTCATGCGCGCCACACCGCCATCCTTGCGGATGTCCGCGGGCACCCGTTCCAGCGCCATCACCGCGCACGCCCCCGCCTCCTCGGCGATGCGAGCTTGCTCCGCGGTCACCACATCCATGATTACCCCGCCTTTGAGCATTTGAGCCAGACCGGCCTTCACTGTGAATGTGCCTGTCCGCCCCTCCTGACCGCCGTTGCCATAATCGCCGTTGCCGCTCATCGCAATCCCTCTCCTTCTGCCCTCTAAAGCGATTCTACCCGCGCCCATCGCGGCGGAACCGCTCTGCCGCTCGTCAGTTCGTCAATCTATTTCGTGCTTGGCCTATCCCCTCGGCAAGCTGCGAACAACGCATCAAAGCGCCGCGTAGCCGATAAACCGCCCCGCTCATCATTCTACTACGCCAGAGATCGCATGCAAACGCGCCTGAGACGCCTTGCCATCACCGTGTGCGCTGGCGCTCATAGTGCTCTTGCAAGCTGCGCACCGCCAGTTCGTGCTGCTGCAGGGCGCGGATGCCGTTGACCGCGGCTTGCGCCGCCGACAGCGTCGTAATCAACGGGATCTCCATGCGCGTCGCCAGGTTGCGAATCTTCACGCCATCCTCGCGGCTTACACGGCCTAACGGCGTGTTTATGATCAGATGCACCTTGCCGTCGCGCATGGCGTCGAGCGTCGTATTGCTCTCGGCTCCGGTGATCGCCTTCTCCAGCAGCGTCACCGGAATGCCGGCGTGTCCGATAAACGCGCCCGTGCCCGCCGTCGCGTAGATGGCAAAGCCCAGCCGGTGTAGGTCGCGCGCGATCTTAAGCGCGCCGCCCTTGTCGAAGTCGTTGACCGTGATCAGCACGCCGCCCTCATGCGGCAGTCGCATGCCCGCGCCAAGCTGGCTCTTGGCAAAGGCGTGCCCAAACATATCCGCCGACCCCATCACCTCGCCCGTGGAGCGCATCTCCGGCCCCAACAGCGTGTCGATCCCGGTGAACTTCTTCCAGGGCAACACCGCCTCCTTGACGAAAAAGCCGTCCAGTTCCGGCTCATCGGTGACGCCCAGTTCCGCCAACGTCTTGCCCGCCATCACCTTAGCCGCCACCTTCGCCAGCGGCAAGCCCGTGGCCTTGCTCACGAACGGGACCGTGCGGCTGGCGCGCGGGTTCACCTCCAGCACATAGACGACGTCGTCCTTGATGGCGTACTGCATGTTCATCAGCCCGCGCACGCCCAGCGCCAGCCCCATCTTGGTCGTGTACTCGCGGATGATGTTGAGGTGGTAGCTGCTGATCTTGTACGGCGGCAGCACACAGGCGCTGTCGCCGCTGTGAATGCCCGCCTCCTCGATGTGCTGCATGATGCCGCCCACGACCACGCGCTCGCCGTCACACAGCGCGTCCACGTCGATCTCGAAGGCATCCTCCAAGAACTGGTCGATCAGGATCGACTTCTGCGATGAGACAGCCACGGCCTCTACCATATAGCGGCGCAGCGCCTCCTCATCGTCGACGACGGCCATCGCCCGCCCGCCTAGTACGTAAGATGGGCGCACCACCACCGGATAACCGATGCGCCGCGCCGCCTCTACCGCTTCCTCGGTCGTGCGCGCCGTACCGTGCGCCGGGGCGGGAATCTCCAGTTTCTCCAGCAGTTCGCCAAAGCGGTCGCGATCTTCAGCCAAGTCAATGGCGTCGGGCGGCGTCCCCAAGATCGGCGCGCCTGCCGCCTGCAAGCTCGTCGCCAAGTTCAACGGCGTCTGCCCGCCGAACTGCACCACCAGGCCGAGCAATTCGCCGCTCGCCCGCTCGCGCTCCACGATGTTGAGCACATCTTCCAGCGTCAGCGGCTCGAAGTAGAGCCGGTCGCTGGTGTCATAGTCCGTGCTCACCGTCTCTGGGTTGCAGTTGACCATGATCGTCTCGTAGCCAAGGTCTTGCAGCGCGTAGCTGGCATGGCAGCAGCAATAGTCGAACTCGATGCCCTGCCCGATGCGGTTCGGCCCGCCGCCCAAGATGATGACCTTCTTGCGATCTGTCGGCCCGGCCTCACCCGCGCTTTCATAGCTGCTGTACAGATAGGGCGTGTATGCCTCGAACTCCGCCGCGCACGTATCCACCTGGTGATAGGTCGGCAGCAGGCCCAGCTCCGAGCGCAGCGCACGCACGTCCAGCTCCGTCACCGGCTCAGCGCCGTCTTGGGCGGTCTGCTCCTCGCGCACGATGCGCGCGAGCTGGCTGTCGCTAAAGCCCATGCGTTTGGCGCGGCGCACCGTCTCCGCGTCCAGCGTCCGGATCGACCGCTCCATCTCCACGATCTCGGCCATCTGCGTCACAAACCAGGGGTCATAGGCCGTAAGCTGGCACACCGTAGCCGGGCTGTCCCCGCGCATCAACGCCTCGTAAACGGCGAACAGCCGGTCGCGGTTGGGCACGCGCAACAGGTCGTGCAGCGAAACGCCCGGCTCATAGCCGCGGAAGTGGCCGTTCTCGTCGCGCACCATTAGCCCCAGCCCGTCGCGGTCGATCTCCAGGCTGCGCACGCCCTTCTGCAGCGCTTCCTTAAAGGTGCGGCCAATCGACATCACCTCGCCCACCGACTTCATCTGCGGTCCCAACTCGCGGTCCACGCCGGGGAACTTCTCGAAGGCCCAGCGCGGGATCTTGACCACCACATAATCGATGGACGGCTCAAACGCCGCTACCGTCTGCTGCGTAATGTCGTTCTTAAGTTCGTCCAGCGTATAGCCCACGGCCACCTTCGCCGCCAGCTTAGCGATCGCAAAGCCGGTCGCCTTCGACGCCAGCGCGCTCGAGCGTGACACGCGCGGGTTCATCTCGATTACCACCACCCGGCCCGACTCCGGATCGACGGCGAACTGGACGTTGCTGCCGCCGGTCTCCACGCCGACCGCGCTCATCACCAGCCGCGCCTGGTCGCGCAGCCGCTGGTACTCCTTGTCGGTCAGCGTCTGCGCGGGGGCCACGGTAATGCTGTCGCCCGTATGCACGCCCATCGCATCCAGGTTTTCGATGGTGCAGACCACCACGAAATTGTCGGCGCGGTCGCGCATCACCTCCAGCTCGAATTCCTTCCAGCCGATCAGCGATTCTTCGATCAAGACCGTATGCACCGGGCTTTCGCGCAGCCCCCAAGCCACCTTCTCGTCGAACTCCTGCGGCGTGAAGACCGTACCCGCGCCGCTCCCGCCCAGCGTAAAGCTTGGCCGCACAAAGATCGGGTAACGTCCGATCACCTCCTGGGCGATGCGCCGCGCCTCCTCCAGGCTGTGGGCGATGCCGCTGCGCGGTGATTCCAGGCCGGCTTCTTCCATGGCGCGCTTGAAGCGGTCGCGATCCTCAGCCACCTGCA
>JASGTU010000272.1 GCA_030058085.1 Chloroflexota bacterium | reverse complement strand
CGTCGGGCCAAAACGCGACCAAGCCGTGGCCGCCTATCGCAACCTTCTCCATCCTCGGCTATGACCCGCAGACGGGCGAGGTGGGCGGCGCGGTGCAGTCGCGCGTCTTCTGCGTGGGCAACGGCGTACTCTGGGCCGAAGCCAACGCCGGCATTGTGGCGACGCAGGCGATCGTCGACGTGCGCTATGGGCCGCAGGGGCTGGCGCTGCTGCGGCAAGGCCTCGCTCCGCAGGAGGTCGTGCGCAAACTGTGGGAGGAGGACCCCGACCCGCGTCCGGTGGATTGGAGCAAGCAGGGCCGGCAGTTGGCGGTGATGAACGCGCGCGGCGAGGCCGCGGTCTTCACCGGCCCGCAGGCGCCTGCCTGGTCGGGCCATTGCCTGGGCGAATATTGCACGGCGCAGGGCAACATCCTGGCCGGTGAGGCGGTCGTGCAGAACATGGTCGCCGCGTTTGAGCGGACGAGCGGCCATCTGTCTCTGCGGCTGCTGGCCGCGCTGGAGGCTGGGCAGGCGGCGGGCGGCGACACGCGCGGCATGCAGTCGGCGGCGCTGCTCATCGTTAAGGAGGACGGCGGCGTGTGGCTGCACAACGACGTGGCGCTGCGCCTACAGGTCGACGACCACGACGAGCCGATTCGCGAATTGCGCCGCCTGACAGAGAAGGCGTTGAGCCAATGGGACCTGCCCTTCGGCGGGCTGTAGGCCGCCAAGGATGGCGGCGTTCCCGGCGCTGCCCGAGCGATAAGGATAGCGCGCCCACAAACCGGTGTGAGGAGTACGCCTATATTCTGGGATGCCCCCTGCCCGTGGAGAGCAGAGCTTAGGCGCGCACGGCGTAGACGGTGTACAATGGGCCGGATGTCGTAACTCGCTCTTGCATTCAATGATTCAGTCCACGACACACAAGGATCCGTGCCATGAAGAAGATTCCCGTCGGCTTACAGCTTTATTCGGTACGCTATGCGCTGGCAGAGGATATGCGCGGTACGCTGGCAGCGGTGGCGGAGATGGGTTACAGCGGCGTAGAGTTCTTTGGCGCGCCGCATCACAGCGCCGATGAACTGCGTGCCTTGCTCGACGACGCGGGCTTGGTTTGCTGCGGCTGGCATACGCCCATCGAATTGCTGCAAGAGGCTACGATCTTTCCCACGATCGCCTACCATAAGGCGCTGGGCAATGACAAGCTCATTGTCCCCTGGGTGAATCCGGAGCAATATCAACGCCGCGATGACTGGATCGAACTGGCGAAGTTCCTCGACGGGGCGGCTTATACCCTGGCGCGTCACGGCATGGCGACCGGCTTCCACAACCACTATGCCGAATTTTTGCCGCTGGAAGGGGAGTGGCCGTGGTATACGCTGTTCGACCACGCCGCGCCCGAGGTGATCATGCAGTTCGACACCGGCAACGCGCTGGCGGGCAATGCGGGCGTAGACGTGGTCGACGTGATCCGGCGTTATCCGGGCCGGTCGCGCAGCGTGCATCTCAAGCCGTTCGCCAAGAGCCTGGCGGCAAAGGACCCCGAGGCCGCCACGCGCCCGGCCATCGGCGAGGACGAGATTCCGTGGGCGGATTTCTTCGACGCCTGCGAATCGGCGGGCGGGGTGGAGTGGTACATTGTCGAGTATGAAAGCGACGCCTATCCGCCGCTGGAGGCGGTGCGGCGTTGTCTGCAAGCTCTGCGCGACATGGGAAAATGACGACGCGTCACACGTCAAGCATCACGCATGTGTAGGGGCGTCTCTTGTGGGCGTCCTGGGCTTGCAAGCATCGCATATGTCAGGCAACACAACAGGAGATTTTGATGGAATATCGCAGACTGGGCCGGACGGACATTCAGGTTTCGACGATTTGTCTGGGCACATGGGGGTTCGCCGGCGATTTCATGTGGGGCGAACAGCCGGAGACCGACTCCGCGGCGACGGTGCATGCCGCCCTGGAGTTGGGCGTAAACTTCTTCGATACGGCGGAGATGTATGGCGACGGCGTGTCGGAAGAGGTGCTGGGCCGCGCCTTGAAAGGTCGCCGTCACGAAGCCGTGATCGCCAGCAAGGTCATCGACAGCCACCTGGCCCCGGACGACATCGTTACATCGTGCGAAGGCAGCTTGCGCCGTCTGCAAACCGACTACATCGATCTGTACCAGATCCACTGGCCGAGCCGCACGATCCCGCTGGCGGATTCGATGGAGGCGCTGATGCGGCTGCAGGAGGCGGGCAAGATCCGGGCCATCGGCGTGTCCAACTTCGGCACGCTCGATCTGGGCGATCTGCTTGCCGTGGGGCGGGCCGAGTCGAACCAGCTTGCCTACAGCATGCTCTCCCGCGCCGTCGAGTACGAGATCCAGCCCAAGTGCGTGGCCAACGAGATCAGCATTCTCTGCTACAGCCCGCTCATGCACGGCATGTTGACGGGCAAGTTCGCCGGCGCCGACGACGTGCCGGTGGAGCGGGCGCGCACGCGGCATTTCTCCAGCGAGCGCGCCATGACGGTCCACAGCGAAGCGGGCTGCGAGGCGGAGACCTTCGCCGCTATCGACGGCATACGCCAGGTGTGCGCCAAGATAGGCCATCCCATGGCAGAGGTGGCGCTGGCCTGGCTGATCCGCCAGCCGGGCGTGGCCGCGGTGGTGGCGGGGGCGCGACGCCCCGACCAGATTGCGGAGCTTGTGCGCGCGGTGGAAATTCAGCTTAGCGACGAGACGTTGGCGGAGTTGGACCGCATCACCGCGCCGGTCAAGCAGAAGCTGGGCCGCAACGCCGACATGTGGCGCACCGAGTCGCGCATCCGCTGACGCGTACGGCGTGTGTAGGTCGTTCATCTGCGGAAACGCAGGGGAGGCGGGCGATGGCACGAGTATTGGTGACGGGCGCTAACGGGCATGTTGGGGCCAACACGGTGCGCAGCCTGTTGGCGCGCGGGCATGAGGTCATGCCGGTGGTGCGCCAGAATGCAGACGTGCGCAGTCTGGCAGGGCTGGGGCTGGCTTATCGCTACGCCGACGTTATGGATGCCGAGGCAGTCAGGGCGGCGGCGGAGGGCTGCGACGTCATCGTGCATACGGCCGCGGTGTACCGGACATGGGCCAAAGACCCGGACGACATCGTCGCGCCATCGATCGTAGGGGCCAGCAATATCTACGCCGCAGCCAAGGCTGTTGGCGCAAAGCGGGTGGTCTACACAAGCTCGGTCGCAGCGGTGGGGCTGTCCGCCTCGCCGGACCAAGTACGCACGGCCGCGCACTGGAATGAAGATGCCCGCAACCCCTACTTCGTGGCGAAGGTGCGCGGGGAGCAGGAGGCGATACGCCTAAGCGAGGAGACGGGCATTGCCACCATTCGCCTATGCCCGACCTATGTGCTGGGACCGTGGGACTACCGAATTACCCCCTCGACCAAGTCGCTTGTCCTAGGATTGATCGACGGCAGCGGCATTACGTGGAAGGGCGGCGTCAATATCGTGCATGTCGCCGACGTGGGCGAGGCGCATGCCCGCGCCGTCGACCAGGGCGAACCGGGCGGACGCTACATTGTGGCCGGCGAGAACATAGAGGTGCGGCAAGCCGGCGCGCTGGTTGAAAGGTTGACCGGCGTGCAGCCGCGCCACTTGGCGATGGGCCGGGGCGCGGCGATGGCGGCGGGCGCTGTGCTGGAGCTGTTAGGCAAGCTCACAGGCAAGGAGCCGCAGTTCACACGCAGCCTAGCCTACCAGGTGGTGGAACGTTACAGCTACTACGATGCCGAAGAGACTCGCCGCGCCTTGGGTCTGGTTCCTAAGGGCGCGGAAGAGGCGCTGCGGGACAGCATTCGCTGGCTGTTGGCCTTAGGGTTAATCAACCGGCGGCTGTCGCCGGAAGTCGCGGCGGCGCTGGCGCCTGAGCCGGAATGGGTGCAGGCGGTCTGAGCGCACAAATGCATGCCGCGAAAAAGGGGAGACGGCTATGCCTCCCCTTTTTGTATGTGGTTTTTGATTGGCCTTCGCCGGCTTCTAACCCGCTCGCAGGCCGCCGTTGTGCTCGGCGGCTTCTCGCAGCCTGGCTGCGTCACTTATCGGCGGCAGGCCGAAGAGCCGCTTGTACTCGCGGCTGAAGTGCGAGGCGTCCTCATACCCTACGCGGTACGCCGCGTTAGTCGCAGCGAGGCCATCGCCGAGGATGAGGCGCCGCGCTTCCTGCAGGCGCAGTCGCTTCTGGAACTGCAAGGGGCTCATGGCGGTCACGGCTTTGAAATGGTAGTGAAAGCTCGATACGCTCATGCCTAAGTCCTGTGCCATGTCTTCGATGCGCAGCGGCTGGTCGAATTCTGTGCGGATCCGCTCGATAGCCCTGGCGATGCGGTGGGTATGTCCGTCCAAGATTGCGATGTGGCGGAGCCGGTCGCCTTGCTTTCCCATCAGCAGCCGATAGACGATCTCCCGTTTGATCAGCGGGGCGAGGAAGCGCGCCTCGGCGGGCGAGTCCAGTAGCCTGACGAGGCGCAACGCCGCGTCGAGCAGACCTGCGTCCAACGGGCTGACGGCAATTGCCCGCACGTCAGCTTGGCCGCGTGGCGAAATGCGACCGTCCTCGGCCATGACTGAGCCGACGAGGGCGGGATCCAGTTTCAGGCGGAAGCTCAGGTACGGCTGCTGGGGCGACGCCTCGACGACGTGAGCTGCAACGGGCAGCCCTGCTGTGACGAGCAGGTAGTGGGCGGGGTCGTAGCGGTAGCGCTCATCCCCGAGCAAGATTTCTTTGCTGCCCTGGGCAATCACGCAGAAGGCCGGCTCGGATACGCTGTGCAACGGCTCGTTGGGCGAGGAGATGCGCTGCAGAAACAAGCCCTTCGTCGACTCCACCCTGCCGTCTGCGCGCACTGCCTGCGCGATTCGCTCGGCCAGTTCGCTGCGAATGAAGGCCATTCGCTGCGTCCAAGACTTTGCTTGTTGGGGTCTCATTGCGGCCGGGTCGACTTCTACATCCATCTCGATAGGCTCCTACATTTCAAGAGAATCGTACAAGGATCTTGGAGGATTATTATACCGCCCTGCGCCGTTCTATGCTAGGCTAGACCTAGCGTGCAGTCGCCTGCAGGGGCGTATGGCAAATGCCCTGGAATTTTGTTCAGGTAGGGTCAGGCGGCATTCTTGATTCGACAAGCCTTTTTATGGACAGGAGTTCCCACCATGCAGAAGCGTAAACTCGGCAACAGCAACCTCGAAGTCTCAGCCCTCGGTCTGGGCTGCATGCGCATGACCCACGGCGACGCTCCCGTCGGCGACAGGCATGAGATGATCGAGTTTCTTCACAAGGCAGTGGATCGCGGCATCACCTTTTTCGATACGGCTGAAGTTTACGGCCCCTTTACCAACGAGGACCTGGTAGGCGAAGCGCTGGAGCCGTTTCGCGGGCAGGTGGTGATCGCCACTAAGTTTGGCTTTAAGCATGCTCCCGGCAAAGGGCCAAGCCCCGCAACGGGCCTGGACAGCAGGCCGGAGCAGATCAAGTGGGTGGCGGAGCAATCGCTCAAGCGGCTCCGCGTCGAGGCCATCGATCTCTTCTACCAACACCGTCCTGATCCCAACGTGCCCATCGAAGACGTAGCCGGCGCGGTGAAGGACTTGATCCAGGAAGGCAAGGTCAAGCACTTCGGCCTGTCCGAATCGAATGCCGAGACCATCCGCCGCGCCCACGCCGTCCAGCCGGTCACAGCCCTACAGAGCGAGTACTCGATCTGGTGGCGGGCCATCGAAAAGTCCATCTTGCCTACTTGCGAGGAACTGGGCATCGGCCTGGTACCCTATAGTCCGCTTGGCCGGGGCTACCTGACCGGCAAGATCGACGAGAATGCGACCTTCGACCCCTCCGATATCCGCAGCCGCAACCCGCGCTTCACGCCGGAGGCGATCAGGGCGAATCGGGCGGTGATCGATCTGCTTGAGCGCATCGGAGCGCAGCACAACGCCACGCCGGCCCAGATTGCGCTGGCTTGGCTGCTGGCGCAGAAACCGTGGATTGTGCCCATCCCCGGTTCGCGTAAGCTCGAACGCCTTGACGAAAACAACGGCGCGGCGGACATCGAATTGACGTCTGAAGATCTCCGCGAGATCGACGATGCCATGTCAACCATTTCGGTGGTCGGGGACCGCTACTAAACCTAGGCATAAGGCCGCATGGATCGGCAAACGAATTGTAATAGCGAGGATACAAGATGTCTGAACGGAAAGAACCAACAATCGCACAGCAATTGATGGGCGACTTTGCACCCAAGCTGGCCGAGTTGACCGACGACGTGCTTTTCGGCGATGTTTGGGAGCGCACAGAGTTGTCGCCACGGGATCGCAGCCTGGTCACCGTTGCGGCGCTCATTGCGAACGGTAACACGGCGCAGCTCACGAGCCACCTGAAACGCGCCAAGGCAAACGGCATCTCGGAATCCGAGCTGGCGGAGGTCATGACTCATCTGGCTTTCTACGCGGGGTGGCCGAGGGCCATATCTGCGATTTTAGTTGCGAAAGAGGTCTTCCGGGATTAGTTTGGAGCTGTACGGGCAATTGAGTACAGCCCCGGACCATTCTCATTTTTCACGGGCAGTTGCTTTCGTCCTGAGCCGGCCGGAAGACGTGAAGATCAACGAGATCCTGGCCCGGTATATACGCCAGGTGGTGCGCGCGCTGCTGGACCGTTTCGGACGGCGTCTGTTCATCGTAACCCGTCCCCTGGCAGGGTGGCTTTCGGACCGCTACGGTGAGACGGCCGTCGTCATTCCGGCCCTGATGGTCACGATTGCGGCGCTGATTGCCTTGAGCCTCTCGTCCGGCTTGTGGGGCTTGCTCGGTTCGGCGGCGCTGTACGGCATTGGTTTCGGATCGGCGCATCCGGTTCTGCATGCGGCGACGATACGTCTTGCTGGCGCCGAGCGCATCGGCGCAGCCAACGCCACGTATACCACCGCCGTCGACCTCGGCATCGACTCGGTGCGATCATACTGGGCTGGATCGTCCAGTACACGAGTTATCGGGGGCTGTTCATGGTAAGCGCTGTATCCGTCGCAGTCTGCCTGCTGGTGTTCACGCTTGTGAAACACATGTTGGCCGAGGGGGTTCTTCCCTCTGAAACAACGCACGCCGCCTGACGACAGCGCCTATTATGCGTCAACGAAAGGAGTGTAGACAATGGACATCATCCGCAACGGATCAAAGCCTTCCGCCACAGGATCGCCTGATTATTTCACCGGCAGCGTGCGCGTGGATCGGCTCTTCGAGGCCCCGACTCCAGCCCGCGCCCGCGGCGCGATGGTCACATTCGAGCCGGGCGCGCGTACGGCATGGCATACGCATCCGCTAGGCCAGACGCTGATTATCGCGTCCGGTTATGGCCGGGTGCAGCGTTGGGGCGGGCCGGTTGAGGAGGTTCATCCCGGAGATGTCGTTTGGTTCGCACCGGGCGAGAAACACTGGCACGGCGCTGCGCCGGCCACGGCTATGACGCACATGGCTGTTCAAGAAGAACTCGACGGCGAGGTCGTTACCTGGATGGAGCACGTCAGCGACGAGCAGTATCTGGCCACCGTTTAGACTGAATGGACAAGAGGAGACAACCATGAAAACGACCGTATTGAATAATGGCGTGGAAATGCCCCTTCTGGGCTTTGGCGTCTTTCAGATTAGAGATGCCGAGGAATGTGAAAGATGTGTCTACGAAGCGATCCAGACCGGCTATCGCCTGATAGATACGGCGGCTTCATATGGAAATGAAGAGGCAGTCGGCAAAGCAATCAAAAGAAGCGGTGTGGCAAGAGAGGAGCTTTTTGTTACTACCAAGCTCTGGATCCAGGATGCTGGTTACGAAAGGACAAAACGGGCTTTTGACCGTTCCTTGCAGCGGCTGCAACTGGACTATCTCGATCTGTATCTGATTCATCAGCCCTATGGCGATGTGCATGGCGCCTGGCGGGCGATGGAGGAGCAATATCGCGCTGGTCGCGTGAAAGCAATTGGGTTAAGCAATTTCCAGCCTGATCGCGTCATGGACATGATCGTGCATCACGAGATCGCCCCGGCAGTCAATCAGATCGAGCTGCATCCTTTCTGCCAACAGATCGAAACCCAGAAGTTCCTGGAGGACAACAACGTTCAGACGGAATCCTGGGGACCCTTTGCCGAAGGCAGAGATGGTATGTTCGAGAATGAGTTGCTGCTTTCGATTGGCGCCAAATACAACAAGAGCGTGGCGCAGGTCATCTTGCGCTGGCTGCTGCAGCGAGAGATCGTGGCGATTCCCAAATCGGTGCACAAAGAGCGGATCGTCGAAAACTTCGACATCTTCGATTTCGAGCTCAGCCCTGAAGATATGGAGGCCATTGTCACGCTGGACAAGAAGACGAGCAGTTTCTTCGACCACCGTGATCCTGCTGTGGTAAAACGGTTGAGTGAAGCAAAACTCGACATCTAGGGGGACGGGCGTACGACATGGCTCTACAGGTCCAGTGACCAGTCCCAGGCGAAGACTTCGCTGAGCCGGGCATGGACGGCAGGCAGGTCGGTCAGAAGCACCGCCTCGCGGTTGAGCTTGTGGCTGACCTCGCCGCCGTTGAGGCTGCCCACGGCGGACCA
>JASGTU010000271.1 GCA_030058085.1 Chloroflexota bacterium | reverse complement strand
ATCGCCAGCAGCTCGTCGCGGCCCTGCGGCAAGAGCGTGCCCAGCAGCAGTTGCGGCATGTGGTTGGCGAGCCACTGCTGGACGAACGCGGCCGGGACCTGCAAGCGCTTGCACGGCCATAGGATCAGGTCGGCGGTGAGTTGGGTGAGATTGAAACTGGCGAAGACCGAGACCGGCTGCTCATCATAAGTGCGCCGGTTGAGCGCGGCGAGCGTGGCCCCGTGCAGGAGCGCTTCCACCGTCATCACCGCTTCGCAGGCGTGGCGATAATAGGCGTCTTCGCTGCAGCCCGCCAGTTGCGGAGCCGAGAGAAAGACGTCCTCGGCGGTTGGCCGGCTGAACAGCTTGTAGCCGGCGTGGAAGTCGGGCACGCCGTCCACGGTGTGGATGAAGGAGAGGTTGAGCGGCGCGGCGCTAACCGCGGCGTGGTATTGCAGCGCGTCGAGCAGGATGCGGTCGGCCAACTCCTCTTGTTCGCCGCGCAGCAGGCCCAGCCCGCGGTGGCGCGATAGCCGTTCGCCCAGAACGACGACGCGCTCGTTGCCGGTGTGCTCGCTGACGTGCTGCGCCGTGCGCACGAAGTTGAGCAACTCGTTGGCGAAATGGTCCCCGTCTTGGTCGACGGCGACGAAATAGCGCAGGCCGCGCTTTTGCAGCAAGCGCTGCATCCCGTTTTGCACGGCGGCGAACTTGCCGCGGTTGCGCTCGGAGAAAACCGCGTCCGTGTTGAATTCGGCTGCGACCTGGCGGGCGATCTCCACGCCGACGCCCGGCCCGTCTGCGCTGAGACAGATGGCGGACGGGTCCGCCACTTCACGCCTGAACATGGTCACGGTCTCGCGCAGCAGCTGTGCGCTCCACTCGCGGTCGGCGTCTTGGCGGAAGTAGACGGTGATGACGATGCCAGTCTCATGTTCGAGGACGCGGATCGCTTCGCTGATCAAGACGCTTGCGGGCATGCGCGCTTCTCCCATCGTTGGCGGGGAGCGGTCGCGGGCCGCCCGGATGCGATGCCGCGCTCAACCGTCCCCGATGGGATTTTGGCGGAATCCGGCGCATCCTGCAAAATGAAGGGATGACAAATTACGCAGACAAAGCCGTCCTGTTCGACATGGACGGGCTAATGTTGGATACGGAGCGCATTTACGTCCGGGTATGGCAGGAGGCGGCGCGTGACCTCGGTTACGACCTGGGCGATGAGCTGTTCGTCTCATTCGTGGGCCTGAGCGTAGTCGAGTCGGAGCGCAGGTTGGCGCGCACTGCGGGCGACGGTTTCTCGATTCCGGCCTTTCGGGCGCGGTGGGAAGAGCTGTGGCGGCGATATTTGGACCGAGACGGCATTGCCGTCAAGCCGGGGCTGCCGCCGCTGCTGGACTGGCTGGACGCGGCCGGCGCGCCGCGCGCCGTGGTGACGTCTACCGAGGCGCGCGAGGCCGCCGACACGTTGCAGCGGGCGGGTTTGGCGGTGCGCTTCCAGACCGTCGTCAGCGGCGACCAGGTGGCGAACGGCAAGCCTGCCCCGGATATCTTCCTGTTGGGCGCGCAGCGTTTGGGCGTGAAGGCGGGCCGCTGCATTGCCCTGGAAGATTCCGAAGCGGGCGTGCGCGCTGCCCACGCCGCAGGCATGCGCGTGATAATGGTCCCCGATCTCAAGCCGCCTTCGCCCGAGGTGCGCGACCTGGCGACCGCGGTCGTGCCGACGCTGCACGAGGCGTTGCCGCTGGTGCAGGCGTGGCTTAGGCACGGCAACGGCGCAGCCTAGCACGGGCTGGGGGCGTCCCTAACAGGGTAGAAAGCAAGCCCCATGAACATTCTCCAATATAATCGCAAGGCGTGGGATACGGCCGTGGCGCGGGGCAGCGAGTGGACTGTGCCCGTTGGCGAGGAGGTCATCGCCGCCGCACGCTGCGGCGAGTGGCGCATCATCCTCACGCCGACGCGCCCTGTGCCGCGTGACTGGTTCCCGAGCGACCTAACCGGCGTGGATGTGTTGTGCCTGGCTTCCGGCGGCGGGCAGCAGGGGCCGGTCCTGGCTGCTGCCGGGGCGACGGTCACGGTGTTCGATAACTCGCCGGCGCAGTTGGCGCAAGACCGGCTGGTGGCTGAACGCGAGGGGCTGAACCTGCGCACCGTCGAGGGCGACATGGCCGACCTGTCGGCCTTCGACGACGCCACCTTCGACCTGATCGTCCACCCTTGTTCCAACCTGTTTGTGCCCGACGTGCGCCCCGTGTGGCGCGAGGCGAGCCGGGTCCTGCGCCCGGGCGGCGCTATCCTCGCCGGCTTTATGAACCCCGCTTTCTACATCTTTGACCAGGGGATGGCGGACCAAGGCGAGCTGAAGGTGCGGCACAAACTGCCCTATTCGGACCTGCACAGCCTGACGCCCCAAGAGCGGCAGGGCTACATGGACGATATGCAGCCGTTGGAGTTTGGGCATACGTTGGAAGACCAGATCGGCGGCCAGATCGACGCCGGGCTGGCAATCTGCGGCTTCTACGAGGATGGTTGGGAAGGCATGGCGTTGGCGGAATACATGCCCATCTTCATCGCCACGCGCGGCGTTAAGTGTGAGGCAGTTCACTAATTCATGAAAAGGCTCAGCGGTGAACTGCCTCACGTGCCCTCAGATGAAGCCCGAGCAAGCTCGGGGTGTCGAACTGTGCTTCACTCAAGCTGCCGATCTGAACCTGTTTAGCCTGTACGCCAGTGGCCCGCAGCGGCTCCGGTGATCCCCATTATCCAGTGCAACGTATCAAGTGCAACGGAGAGCACGAACATGACAACTTGGCAACAATACCTGGACGAGAACCAACCGCGGTTTCATGAGGAACTGCTGGATTTCCTGCGCATTCCGAGCATTTCCAGCCTGCCCGAACATGCCGCCGACGTGGCGAAGGCCGGCGAGTGGGTGGCGGCGCGGCTGCGCAAGGCCGGCGTGGAGAACGTGCGCATGATGCAGACGGGCGGACATCCCGTCGTCTACGGCGATTGGCTGCACGCCCCCGGCAAACCGACCGTGATGATCTACGGGCATTTCGACACGCAGCCGGTTGACCCGCTGGAACTGTGGACCGACCCGCCCTTTGAGCCGGCGGTGCGCGATGGGCGAGTGTATGCACGCGGCGCGGCGGACGACAAGGGCAACATGCTCATCCCCATCTTGGCGACCGAAGCGCTGATGCAGACCGAGGGCAAGCTACCGGTCAACGTCAAGTATTTCTTCGAAGGCCAGGAGGAGATCGGCAGCCCGACGCTTCCCCCTTTCGTGGCGGAGCACAAGGACCTATTCGCCTGCGACATGGTCATCAGCGCGGACGGCGGGCAGTGGGCCGAGGACCAGCCGGGGTTATCAGTGGCCTTCAAGGGACTGTGTGCGCTCCAGATCAACGTCGAAGGGCCGGACCACGACCTGCATTCGGGCATGTACGGCGGCTCCGTGCCCAACCCCATCCACGCCCTGGTGCGCATCATCGACTCGATGCGCAGCCCGGAGGGCAAGATCATGGTGGACGGGTTCTACGACGACGTGCGCCCGCTGACCGCGGACGAGCAGACCCAGATCGAACGGATCCCGTTCGACGAGGAGGAATACAAAGCGCGTGCCGGCGTGGATGGGCTGTTCGGCGAGCCGGGCTTCACCACGTTGCAGCGGGGGTGGGCGCGGCCTACGCTGGAAGTCAACGGCATTTGGGGCGGTTTCCAAGGCGCAGGCGTCAAGACGGTGCTGCCCAGCAAGGCGCACGTCAAGATCACCTGCCGCCTGGTGGCGGACCAGAAGCCGGCGCATATCCTTGATCTGTTGGAGGCGCACATTGCCAAAGTGACCCCGCCCGGCGTACGCGTGACAGTGGAGCGCAGCGGTAGCACGGCGCAGCCCTACATGATGCCGCTGGATCACCGCGGCAACGAGGCGGCGCGCGCCGTTCACCTGAAGCTGTATGGCAAGGAGCCGTACTACGTGCGCAGCGGCGGCAGCATCCCTGTGTGCAGCATGTTCCTGGAATCGCTCGATGCCTATACCGTCAACTTCGCCTTCGGGCTGAACGACGAGAACGTGCATTCGCCCAACGAGTTCTTCCGCTTGCAGAGCTTCGAGAAGGGGCAGACTGCGTACTGCATGTTGTTGCACCAGTTGGAGGAGGTCGCCGCCTAGAAGGTCGCTATGGGCAAATCTGCCGCAGTAAGCCAAGAGGTGACGGGCGTCTTCCGCCAAGGCCGGCGCGGAGGAGGCGTGCTGTTGGACCCGGTTGCGTCTTTTCGACCCAGCCGGGACGACGTGCAGGTTCCGGAGGGGCTTGCAAAAGTGGCCGGCTTGGTCACAGGGGCGCGTGTGGCGGGCGCGGCGCGAGCAGGCAAGGACGGGTTAACGCTGAACGAGATCACGTCGATCTGCGACTGGACGCCCGACCGCTTCAAGGCCCGCACCCGTTTCGAGCAGCTTACTGCGGTGGACCCGAGTGAGCGCTTCCGGCTGGAGGCGGCAGGCGATGTGAGTATGCGCGTGGTCGACCTGATCGCGCCGATCGGTAAGGGCACGCGCGGCGTCATCGCCGCGCCGCCCAAGTCGGGCAAGACACAACTCCTGGCGCAGATCGCGGCGGGCATCCATGCGGACCAACCCGACACGCGCATCATCCTCCTGCTGATCGACGAACGACCGGAGGAGGTGACGCACTTCCGCCGCACGACGCCGGCGGAGGTGCTGGCAAGCTCGAACGATCAGAGCCTGGACGAACACATGGCGCTGGCGGAGATCACGCTGGCGAACGTGCGCTGCGAGTTGGAGTGCGGGCACAATATTGTCGTGCTGGTCGACAGCCTGACGCGCATGGCGCGGGCGTCGAATCTGCATGGCAGGGGGCTGGGCCGCACGCTCACCGGCGGCATAGACGCGGCCGCGCTGGAGATGCCGCGCCGCTTCTTCGGGCTGGCGCGCAAGATCGAGAACGGCGGTTCGGTGACGGTGATCGGCACGGCGCTGGTCGAGACCGGCTCGGCCATGGACCAGGTGATCTACGAGGAGTTCAAGAGCACGGGCAACAGCGAGATCGTGCTCGATCGTTCGCTGGCTGAGGCGCGCATCTTCCCGGCTATCGACGTGCTGTCCAGCAGCACACGGCGCGATGAGCGGCTCTACAGCGAGGACGAAATGCAGCGCCTGGTCAAGCTGCGGCGCTGGCTGGCCGGCGGCACGCCCAAGGCGGCGATGAATGGGATGCTCAAGCTGATGAGTCAGACGCCGACCAATCGCGACCTGCTGCAGCGCATCCGCGTGTGAGATTAGGCTTCGGGTCGCGCCCGACGAACCGGCCTGTTCGCTTTGACCGGCGCAAACCGCGTGTGCTACAATCCCCTCGGGCCGTTTGAGTGCAGCCGCCATTGGCGCGCGCAGAGAATGTGGATGGAACAAACGGCTCCGGGGATAGTGAATGCACCATAATCAGGATCTGTCGCAGCCTGTGCAGGCTGCTGCACAAGGCGCGCTGGATCTGGCGATTGTGATTCTTAACTACAATACAGCCGGCTTGTTGCGCGACTGTCTGCAGTCGGTGCTGGCAAGCCGTACCAATCTGCGGGTCGGCGTCTGTGTGGTGGACAACGCCAGCACGGACGGCAGCGCCGAGCTTGTGCGCGCTGAATTCCCGGACGTCCACCTGATCGTGAATCGCCACAACGTCGGGTACAGCGCGGGCAATAACATTGGCCTGAACTGGTTCGGTTTCGGCGAGCGCCACACGCACGGCGATGCGGCGCGCCCGCGCTATGCACTGTTGTTGAACCCGGACACAGTTGTGCCGCCCGATGCGCTGGAGCGCATGGCGGCATTTCTCGATGCACGCCCCGCGGCGGGTGTCGCCGGGCCGCGCGTGCGGAGGCCGGATGGCAGCCTGGATCGGGCGTGCAGGCGCAGCTTCCCGACGCCGCAGATCAGCTTCTATCGCATGACGGGTCTCAGCCGCATCTTTCCCAAGAGCAAGCGGTTCAACGCCTACAACTTGGAATATCTGCCGGAGGATGTAGTCCATCCGGTGGATTCGGTCGTCGGCGCGTTCATGCTGGTGCGCGGCGAGGCCATCGAGCAGGCCGGTTTGCTCGACGAAGAGTTCTTCATGTACGGTGAGGACCTGGACTGGGCTAAGCGCATCAAGGATGCGGGCTGGGAAGTCTGGTACAACGGGCAGGTGTCGATCACGCATGTCAAGGCTGCTGCCAGCCGCCAGAGCGTCAAGTCGCGCATTGACTTTTATGAAGCGATGTGGATCTTCTACCGCAAGCACTACCGCAGCCGCACGGGGTGGCTGTTGGACAAGCTGATCTTGCTGGGCGTGGTGGGCAAGGGCAGCGCCGACGTGGGCCGGCACTTGTGGCGCTTCTGTCGCGCCTCGGACCGGCAGGAGGGCAAGCGTGCCGCCGCCACCTCGCCGCAGCACAGCCTGCCGCCGGCAACATCGGCGTAGCGCCGGATGACCGCCGGCGATTGCCGGTATAGGCGAAGAGCGTAAGCCATTACCAGTATGCAACAGAGTCTCACAGAGACCACGACCTACGCGGACGGTAACGCCAGGCGAAAGCATCGCCCGGGGTTCATGAAGCGCGCCCAGTTCCTGTTTGTGTCGGCGCTGATCGTCCTGGACATCGGCTGCACTTGGCTGGCTTTCTTTCTCTCTCACCAGATATTGGACCGAGACCCCGACGTCGCCATCGGCGCGTTCAGCGAGTTTTGGCCGCTTCCCTTTGTCTATTCGATAGTGCTGGTCGGGCTGTTTTTCGTGCAGCGCATGTACCAGCGCCGCCGCTCTGCCAGCCATCTGGACGAGGCGTATCGCATCGTCCTGTACAACGTATTTGCGACGCTGCTGACTGTGGCGATACTGACGCTGCTGCTGCGTGACTTCGAGTATCACCGCCCGCTCATTCTGTATGCTGCCGGCATCAACATGGTGTTTCTCACCGTGGTGCGCACGATCCATGCGCAGGTGCAATGGCGCGCCCAAGCGCGCGGCATCGGCGATGACCGCGTGCTCGTGATCGGCACGGGCGAAGTCGGACAGATGCTTTACAACAAGGTGATGCAGAATCGCCAACTCGGCTACGAGGTTGTCGGCTTGGTCGATGCCAGGGACGGCAGGCCGGCTCAGGCCGCGGGCATGCCCGTGCTCGGCAATGTGGTGGACCTGCCGTGGATCATCGAGAAGTACCACGTGGACGAGGTGATCATCGGTCTGCCGGAGAGCAGCCACCAGGAGTTGGTGGGCATCGTCAGCTTGTGCGAACGGGAAAAGGTGGGCATCCGCGCCTTCCCGGACGTGTTCCAGATTATGGCGAGCGAGGTCAGCATCGGCGACTTGGGCGGCTTGCCGCTGCTCACGATCCGCGATGTGGCGCTGCGCGGCTGGCGGCTTACGCTCAAACGCGGCATGGACGTGGTGGTCAGCGCCATCACGCTTGTATTGATGAGCCCGTTCCTGCTGCTTACGGCGCTGCTTGTCAAGCTCGACAGCCCCGGCCCGGTATTCTATATCCAGGAACGCATGGGGTTGGATGCGCGGCCGTTCAAGATGATCAAGTTCCGTTCGATGCGCGAAGACGCCGAAAGCGACGGCCCCGGCTGGACGACGCAGGACGACCCACGGCGCACGAAATTGGGCGCCATCATGCGCCGGTTCAGCATCGACGAACTGCCGCAGTTCATCAATGTGCTGATCGGTGACATGAGCCTGGTCGGCCCGCGACCGGAGCGCCCCGTCTACGTGGAGCAGTTCCGGCAGAGCATCCCGCGCTATATGGACCGCCACCGCGAAAAGGCCGGTCTCACCGGTTGGGCGCAGGTCAACGGTCTGCGCGGCGATACGTCGGTGTTGGAGCGGACCAAATACGACCTATGGTACATCGAGAATTGGTCGCTGGCGCTCGACATCAAGATACTGATTCGGACGGCGCTACAATGGCTTGTCGGGATGAATCGCAACGCCTACTAGGCCGTGTTGACATTTCTGGAGGTAGAAGCGAGAGTCCATACCAGAGGAAATGTCAACACTACCTAGCCGGAACAGCCTATCTGCTTTGACACCCTTTGACGGCAAATGCTATGATTGGCGTGCAGGTCAAGTAGCACTCTGGTTGCCAGAGTGCTACTCTAGTTGCCGGAGAGCTTGATGCGAGCCGCCGGAGCAGCCGGGCGGGAGAAGAGACGAAGACGGATATCGCTATGTCTGCAGAAAACCTGACCGAACGCCAGCAGCGAGTGCTGCGTATCGTCGTGCAGGAATATGTGCAGAGCGCGCAACCTGTGGGCAGCAACTCGATTGCGGCAAACTACCAATTGGGCGTGAGTTCGGCCACGATCCGCAATGACCTCGCGCTGTTGGAGCGAGAGGGGTTGTTGACGCACCCCCATACCAGCGCGGGACGCGTGCCCACGGAGTTGGGCTATCGCTACTATGTGCAATTCCTGATGGCCGACGAGGAACTGCCCTCAGATGAGCGTCGCGAGATTCGGGTGCAGTTTGGCGAAGTGCGGCAGGAGATGGACCAGTGGCTGCGGTTGAGCACGTCCGTCTTGGCGCGCACGACGCAGGCTGCGGCGCTGGCTACTGCGCCGCGCACGCACATCAGCCGCTATAAACACCTGGAACTGGTGGCGATCCACGGCTGCAAGGTGCTGCTTGTCTTGGTTTTGCAAGAAGGCGCGGTGAAGCAGCGCTTGCTGGACGTGGACCAGCCTATGGAGCAGCACGATCTGAGCCGCATTAGCAACGAGCTCAACGAGCATCTCGTGGGGAAGAGCGGCGCGGAGTTCGCCCAGAGCTATGCGCTGCTTTCGCCCTTTGCCAAACAGGTTGCGTTCCTCGTGGCGGACGTGATGGAACGCGTCGATAGACGCTCCGCCAGCCAGATGTATCGCGACGGGTTGGCTCAGATCCTGGAGGCGCCGGAGTTCGCCGAAGGCGACAATGTGCGGCGCATCGTGCAGGTCTTCGAGGAGCAGACGGTGCTGGAGCAGGTGGTGAATGAGTACGCCGACAGCGGCGACATCCACGTCGTCATCTCCGGCAACGGGCGTATTGCGGAACTGCGCGACATGAGCCTGGTGCTGGCGCGCTACGGCGTGATTGACCGTGCTACCGGGCTGTTGGGCGTAGTCGGCCCGCTGCGCATGTCGTATGGTCGCACCATGGGCGCGGTGCGTTTTGTCGCCGCGTTGATGAGTGAGATGGTTGAGGATATCTACGGGCCGCAGTCGTAAGCGGCTTATTGAGCATTCGGATAAGGGACAAGGAAGCAGCAATGAGCAAGGATGCCGTATCTGAGCAGCCGGAAGCGCAGGTTGCCGGTAAGGAAGCCGCTCCGGAAGAACAGCCGGAAGCCGGCGAGGCGACCGGCGGCGCCGAGGCGTCTCCCGCGGAGGTAACGGAGGAGGCGGAAGCGGCAGAACCTTCTGCCGAAGAGCGGATCGCCGCTTTGCAGGAGGAGCTTGCCCTGGCGCAAGCCCAGGCGCAGGAGTACTTGGATCGGTTGCAGCGTACGACGGCAGAGTTTCAGAACAGCCGCCGACGCCAAGAGCGCCAATTGACCGAGGCAATCGAGCGCGCCAATGGCGAACTGGTGCGCCGGATGCTGCCGATCTTGGACGATTTCGATCTGGCTTTTGAGCATGCGCCGTCTGTTGATGCGGCGGAGGGCGAGGAAGCCGCCGGCGATGTGAATCAACTCGCTTGGGTCGATGGCTTTCGACAGATACAGCGAAAGCTGCTGGATTTGCTGGGCGAGCATGGCGTGACGCTGATCGACGCCAGCGGCGAGTTTGACCCGACGCGCCACGAGGCGGTTACCAGCGAGCCGAGCGACGAGGTAGAGAGCGGTCACATCATCGCGGTGTTGCGCACCGGCTATGAGTATAAGGGCCAGGTGTTGCGTCCGACGTTGGTGCGGGTGGCGATGTAAGAGGGGCGCGGCCGTCGCAACGATGGCCGCGGCGAACAATGGCGCTGGTCGATGCCCCACGCGGGCGGTTGATCCAAACTGAAGAGAACGGCGTTCGCCCTTTCGACATCGGGCGCGATCTGCGCCCGGTGGCTGAACTGATCGCGGATGCGTTCAACAACGAGCTTGACACGCGGGGCAAGGCGGCGCTGCGCGAGATGCGCATCATGAGCCATGTCAGCGGCCTGCTCAAGTTGTTGAACCGCGGGACAGGCGAGTTGGACGACGTCTTCGGCGGGTTCGTCTGGGTGGATCAGGGCCGCGTGGCGGGCAACGTCACGGTGCAGCGCGCCGACAAGTACGGCTCGCGCTGGCAGATCGCCAACGTGGCGGTCGCTCCCCAACACCGCGGGCGCGGCATTGCCCGCCTGCTCATGCGCCAAGCGCTGGAGCATGTCGAAGCGTCCGGCGGCGAGTGGGCCGTCTTGCAGGTATATGAGCACAACGCCGTGGCGCTCAAGCTGTACGAGAGTCTCGACTTCGAGCAGATCGGGGCGACGGTCACACTGCGCTTGGACCGCCTGCCGCAGGTGGAGCAGCCCGAGCCGGTTCTGGGATTCCGGCCTTTTTCCGTCCAACATTGGCAGCCGCTCTACGAACTGGCTGCCAGCCAACTCAACGGTCAAGCCCAGTGGTGGCGATCCGTGCGCCGCGCCGATTTCGACATGCCCCTGGATCAGCAGGCGATGGAGTGGTTCTGGCGGGTCGTGGGGCGACGCAGCGTCTACCGCCGGTGCATCCAGACATCGCGGCGCTTCGAGGCGGCTCTTGTCCTCTCCGCCCAGCGCTGGAGCGGCGCGCACGAGATGGATCTGTGGGTGAGGCCGGAGCAGTACGGGCGATACGAAGCGCTGCTGGCGCAGTGGGCGCTGGCTGCTTTGTGGGAGCACCCGCGCGCGCCGGTGACGATTAACCTGAGCCGAGATCATTCTGCCGGCCTGGAGGCGCTGGAAGCCTTCGGCTTTCGCCCGCAACAGACGCTCATCACCATGCGGCGGCGCATCAAAGACTAGCCGGTCTAGTGGCGCTCACTACACCCCGTTCCCCGCTCCCGCGCCAAACACAACCCCATAACGACAGACGAAGGATTGCTATGCAAGCCAAGTTTCTTCATATTGCCGACTGCCATCTGGGGTACTTCCAGTACCGGTCACGCGATCGCTTCAACGATTTCGCCAAGGCGTTCCACGCTGTCATTCAGGTTGCCATCGACGAACGCGTGGACTTCGTGGCGCTGGCGGGTGACCTGTTCGAGAAGCGCAGCATCGACGCGCTCACGCTCAACCAGGCCATCGCCGGGCTGGAAAAGCTCAAAGAAGCGGGCATCCCATGCCTGGCGGTCGAGGGCAACCACGAGCACCAGTACTATCTGGAGACGTTGGGGTGGATGCAGTTCCTGGCGGTCCGTGACCTGTTGATCTTGCTCGACACGCCCTTTGCCGCGGGCGTTCCCCAGATCAAGCCCTATGCCAACCGCCGCGGGAGCTATATTGAGCCCAAACCGGGTCTGCGCGTCTATGGCTTGCGCTATCTGGGGGCGAGTGCGCCCAATGCCCTGGCCGCGGTCGCCGAAGCGCTGGCTGAAACGCCGGCGGACGGCGTCGAATACACGATTTTTATGACGCACGCCGGGATCGAAGGCGTGCTGCCCGAGCAGATGGGCGGGCTGTCTCCGATCCAGCTTGCCGGGCTGCGGCCCTACGTCGACTACGTGGCGCTGGGCCATATCCACAAGCCGTATGAGGTGGATGGGTGGATCTATAACCCGGGCAGCCTGGAGACCTGCTCCGCCATGGAGGCGAGCTGGCCCGAACGCGGCTGCTATGTGGTCGAGGTCGACACGGCGCGCGCCGGCGAAGGCGAGCCGAAGCACATGGCGACCTTGCGCCCCGTGCCGCGCCGCGCCTTCCACCGGCTGAGCATGAAGACCGATCTCTATTCCGGGCCGGACGAGTTCTATGCTGCCTGCCGCCAGTATTTGGAGCGGCGGGCGCGCGACCTGGGCGCGAAGCGACACGGCGCGGCCGATGCGCCGGTGGTGGAACTGCAACTGACGGGCGTACTGCCCTTCGACCGCAGCGACCTGGACATGAACGCCGTGGAGGCGACGGTGCGCGAGGTGTTTACGCCGCTCACGGCTTTGGTGCGTAATCTGACCACAGCCGCCGAATATGCCGTGGAGGCGGGCGAGAACGTGAGCCGCCCGGTGCTGGAACGCCGCGTCATGGCGGACCTGTTCGCCCGCGATGTTCGCTATCGCGAAAAGAGCGAACTCTATGCCCGGCTCGCGCTCGGCCTCAAGCAGCTGGCGCTGGACGGCGCATCACCCGAGGCGATCGTCGAGGATTTGGACCACGAGATGCGCGCCATAGACGAGGCGCCCATCCCCCAAGCGGAAGAGTAAGCCCCCATGCTGATCAAAGCGGTCGAACTGGAAAACGCCAAGAGCTACGATCAAGCGCGCGTTGAGTTTACCGAGGGCGTCAACGCCATCGTCGGCCATAACGGCGCGGGCAAGAGCACGATCCTAGAGACCATCGGGCTGGTGTTGTTTGACGCCAGCGGCTACACGCGCAGCGAGTTTGTGCGCAACGGCGCGCGCACCGCGACGATGACGGTGGAAGTTGAGAGCAGCTTCGACGGGCGGCCATACCATGTGGTGCGGCGCATCGGCGGGACGAACCAGCACTATATCTTCGATCCCGAGCTCGATCAGCGCGTGTGCGAGGGCAAGGCGGACGTATTGGCGTTTCTGCGCCAGCACATGGGGCTGGACAGCCGCGCAAACCTGGAGACGCTCTTCAAGGATGCCGTCGGCGTGGCCCAGGGCACGTTTACGGCCGCGTTTTTGCTGACAGCCGGACAGCGCAAGGGCATCTTCGGCCCGCTGTTGCAGGTGGATGACTACCAGAAGGCGGTCGATAAGCTGCTGGAGCCGCTGCGGCTGGTGCAGAGTCGCGGGCAGGAACTCGACCTATCCATCGCCACAATGCGAACGCGGTTGGAGCGGCTGCCCGCTGTGGAGGCGGAGGTCGCGGCGCAGGCCGAGGAACTCGAGCGCCTCTCCCGCCAGGCTGCGGAGGTTCGCGGGCTGCTGGAGGCTGCGGTCGCACGGGCCGACGCCTTGGATGCCGTACGCCAAGAACTGGCCGCGCTGCAGAGCAAGCATGTCCAGGCGCAGCAGCGACAGGAGGGCTGGCAACGCCAGTCGGCTGCGGCTGCACAGGCGTTAGCCGACGCCGAAGCGGCCCAGGCGGCGGTGGAGAAGAACCAGGAGGGCAGCCGTCGCTATCTGGCTGCGCAGGAGGAGCAGAAGCGGCTCGACGCCCGTCTGCGCCAACGGACGCGCCTGGAGGAGGAGCGCGCCAAGGGCGATACGGCGGTGGCGCTGGCAGAAAGCGAGTTGGCGCGGCTGCAACAGGACTTGAGCGAGATCGAACAGGCGCGCGCCACAGCCGAGGATCTGCGTTCTGCGGTGGAGGAGCAGGAACGCGTGGAACGCCTGCTCGCCGAGGCGCGCCAGCAGGCTGCACGGCTGCAAGATGCGCAGGCGGCTGTGGCGCGGCAAGCGCAGCAGCTAGAGCGTCTGGCAACGAGGCGCGACAGCTTGCAAGCGTCGGCGGCGCGCTCGGTCGAATTGGAGGCGCGGCGGACGGTTGTGCAGGCCGAGCTCGACGAACTGCGGCACAGCATCGAAGAGCTGCGTCAGGAGGACGCCGACCTGCGCGCTGGCGCGGCGAAGGTGAAGGAGCAAACTGCGGCGCTGGAGGACGTCGAAACCGCTGTCTGCCCGGTGTGTGAGCAGCCGTTGACCGCGGCGCATCGCAGCGAGTTGATGGTGCGCAACACCGCGCGCCTCGACGAACTGCGCAACGAGTATCGCGCCGTGCAGGACGGCATGAAACAGGCCCAGGATCGGCTTGCCGCTAAGCAGAAGGAGCATGAGCAGGCGGAAAAAGAACTGCGCTCCTTGCCGCGGGCGGCGGAACTGGAGCAGGCGGAGCAGGAGATCGCGTCAGGCGAGACTGCATTGGCCGAACTGCGTGCGCAGGAGGCGGAGCTTGCCGGCGCGCCTGCCCAGGCCGACGCGCTTGCCGCGCAGTCGGCGGATCTAGGCGACCCGCGCCGCCGCTATGCCGTGGCGTGGGAGCGAGCGCAGCAGGCGGAGCGCGTGCAGGCGAAGATGCGCGAGATGAAGTCCGCCATCGACGAGCGCCGCGAGGCGCTGGCGAACATCCAAGCCCGGCTTGCGCAGTATGCCGATGTGGATGCTGCACTGGATGCCGTTTCCGTCGAATTGCAGACTTATGCGGACGCCTACCAGGCGGTGCTGAGCCATCAGCGCGTGGCCGCCACGCTTGAGAAGCGCCGACAGGAAGCGGCGCAGTTGCAAGAAGCGCTTGCAGAGGGCAAGGCGGAGATCGAACGCCTGGCTGCACAGGCGGCGGAGGCGGAGACGCGCTTCGACGCCGAGGCCTTCCGCCAGGCGCGTGCCGAGGAGCAGGAACTGCGCGCCCAGATCGGCGGCATCGATGCGCGGCGGCAGATGCTGGCGCAGCAGCAGGAGCGCGGCCTGCGCGAGGTCGCCGAACTCAAGGAAGTGGCGGCTAGCCTAGATGACGTGCAGGAGCAACGCAACCGGGTGTCTGAACAGGAGGCGATGCTGGAGACGGTGCGCGCCATGTTGCGCCAGGCCGGCCCCTACATTACCCGCGTGCTGATCCGGCAGATCAGCGACAACGCCCGCCAGGTCTTCAGTGACATCATGCAGGACCACACGCGGCATCTGGCCTGGAATGAGGATTACGGCATCACGCTGGAGGTGGACGGTCACGAGCGCCAGTTCGGCCAGCTCTCGGGCGGCGAGCAGATGATCGCGGCGCTGGCTGTGCGCCTGGCCTTGCTGCGCGAGTTGAGCAGCATCGACGTGGCCTTCTTCGACGAGCCGACCGCCAACCTCGACGAAACGCGGCGCGAGTCGTTGGCCCGTCGCATCCTGGAGGTCAAAGGCTTCCGCCAGTTGTTCGTCATCAGCCACGACGACACGTTCGAGCAGGCGACGCAAAACCTGATCCGCGTGGAGCGCGTGGACGGCATCAGCCGGATCG
>JASGTU010000270.1 GCA_030058085.1 Chloroflexota bacterium | reverse complement strand
GCATTCAATCGGGCAATGGCAGACGATACCGGACGCTGGGCGGCCTGGCATTTTACGAGCCACGATAATCCGTATCTGAGTGAATCGGCGTTGGACGAAATCACGCAGGACATGACGGCGGAAGCGTACAAACAGGAGATACTTGCCGAGTTCCTTGAAGGTCAAGGTCAAGTGTTCCGCAACATCGGCGCGTGCATGAATGCGCCGGACGCGCAGCCGGGCGACCATAGCAATCATCGCATCGTGGCCGGCGTGGACTGGGGGAAAGCCAACGATTTTACGGCGATCTCCATCGGGTGCGCCGATTGCCGAGTCGAGCTTGCCCGCGACCGATTCAACCAGGTTGACTACGTGTTGCAGCGGGCGCGGCTGGCGGCGCTGTGTGAACAGTGGGGGCCGCAGGTGATTCTGGCGGAGCAGAATAGCATCGGCGATCCCATCATCGAGGTGCTACAGCGCGAGGGCCTGCCCGTCGTGCCGTTCCAAACGACAGCCTCCACGAAGCCGCCGCTTATCGAGAACCTGGCGTTGGCGCTAGAGCGCACGGAATGGCAATTCCAGCCTGACGCCATCTGGACGGCGGAGCTTGAGGCGTACGAGCGCACGGTGTCTCCGGCGACGGGGCGCAGCAGCTATAGCGCGCCGGCAGGTCTGCATGATGACACGGTGATTGCGCGGGCGCTGATGCTGTGGGCGGCGAATGCGCGCAATGCGGGGCCGAGCATCGTCGTCTATGACGAGCCGGTATATATCAGTCCGTACTAGGACGGTGACCATGAGCGATGCAAACTACGTGACGGAACTCGAAGAACGGCTTGCCGCTTTGGAGATGGCGCTAGAGTCGGTGGACTGGCGACTACTGTCTGCGACCAGCGAACAGGAGTTCAGCCGCACTGGTCTGCGCGACATCTCCGAGCTATGCCGCGTTATGTATCTGAAATCGCCCATCATCCAGCGCGGCGTAGACGTGAAACGTCTGTACGTGTGGGGCCAGGGGTGGACGGTCAAGGCAGACGCGACGGAAGTGCAGACGGTGATCGACGAGTTCCTGCACGCCGCGGAAAACGATGACGTAATCGGAAGTCATGAGTCGCGGATGCAACTGGAAATTGAGTTGCAGACTGACGCCAATTTGTTTTTCGCATTTTTCATTAATCAGGCAACGGGCCGCGTGCGGGTGCGCACGATTCCGTTTGGCGAAATTGAGGATATCGTATTTAGTCCAGACGACAGTAAGGAGCCGTGGTTCTATCTGCGGCGCTGGTCTGAGCAGCGTTTCGACCTAGAGACGGGCGCGACTACTACGCAGCAACACGAGGCATATTATCCCGACTGGCGCTATACGCCGCTGTCGAAGCCAAAAACAATCGGTGCTGTGCCGGTGCGCTGGGAGACGCCGATCTACCATGTCAAGACCGGCGGCTTCTCGAACTGGCGATTCGGCGTGTCGGAAATTTACGACGCGCTCGACTGGGCGCGCGCATACAAGGAGTTCTTAGAAGACTGGGCCACAATCGTGCGGGCCTATCGGCGCTTTGCGTTCCAACTGACGACGCCGGGCGGCAGCCGGGCGGTAGCGGCGGCCAAGTCGCGGCTGTCTACCACGGTTGGCGCGACGGGCGGCGAGTCGAATCCGCCGCCGCTCGTAGGCAGCACGTTCATCGCCTCGGAAGGCGCGAACATTACGCCGGTGCGCACCAGCGGCGCAACGGTGAGCGCGGAGGATGGCCGGCGCTTGCTGCTCATGGTGGCGGCCAGCTTTGGCTTGCCGGAAACGTTTTTTGGCGATTCGTCCATCGGCACGTTGGCGACGGCCAAGTCGCTGGACAGACCGACGGAACTCATGATGGAAGACCGCCAGCAACTCTGGCGCAGTGTATTCGGCAACATGTTCGGCTACGTGCTGCGCTGGGCCGTCAAAGCGCCGTCCGGCCCGTTGCGCGCCTTTGGCCGCGTCGAATCGAGTGTCGAGGATGGACAGACGGACGAGCGGCTCGTTTGGAATGACGATTTTGACGGCGATGTGTCAATCGAATTCCCGCCGCTCTTGCAGCATGACGTGCCGGCGATGGTGGACGCCACGATTAAGGCGGCGACGCTGGGCCTGGCGGGTACGCCGGCAGGCACAATCGATTTGCCGACGCTGAGCCGTCTACTGTTGACGACGTTGGGCGTGTCGGACGCCGACGCCATTGTCGAACGCCTATTCCCCGACGGCGAAACGCCGGAAGACGCAGAACAGGCTGCGCCGGATGCTAGGCCGCAGGCTGAGGCAATGATGGTGCAGGCAGTGCGCGAGTTGCGCGCGGCGCTGATGCAGTTGCAAGAGGCGGGCAATGTTTAGGGCGCTCATTCCCGCGCTGGACAGATTCCTCGAAGCGGCAAACGCAGCGCGCCGCCGGCGTGTGTTGCAGCCAATAGAGCGGCAATTGCGCCGCGACATGACGCGCGCATTTCAGCGACAGGGCGACGTGTTTTTGGGCGGCTTCGCCCGGCTGCGGGGGCAGTTTGCCGAGTCGATCATGGAACGCGACTGGCTGACAGTGTTCGATATTGCCGAACAGCAGACGCTCAGTCTGTTCATCGATCCGATTCGCAACGCTGCGGAGTTGGCGTTAACGGCGGGAGCGGAATCTCTGATACGCGAACTGGCGGTAGACGTATCGTTTCGCCTGTCGCACC
>JASGTU010000269.1 GCA_030058085.1 Chloroflexota bacterium | reverse complement strand
CCGCGCGGCCCGTTGTGGATGTCTCCCGAGACCGGGAACTGGTTCACGCCCTGGTCGTAGGCCGTGGTGTCCGGCGTCCAGACTGCGGCCACGACTGCCGTGATGATGTCGTCGGCCCACACGTTTGTCTGCAGCGCCACGTCGCCGCTGAAACGGTCCAGGTCGGCGATGCGGTCCACGCACTCCATCACGGCGCGCCGCTCGCGCTGGGTGCCGAACGTGGGGCGCAAACTCTCGATGTGGCCATCGAAGAGCGTCTTGGTCGTGCCGCCGTAGGTCATCGTAAAGCGCACCGGCACGCGCGGGCGCGTCGTGGCGGTTGTCGGCGGGCTGTAGGTCTGCGCGGCGTTGCGGAGCACCACCGTCATGCGCCCCACGGACGGATAGCGCGCCATTGGGCTGGCGAAGCCGCGCGTGATGACCACCTGCATCCAATCGGCGCTGATGTCCTCGCCAGCGTCGCCGTAGTCGCCGTCGTTGTTCCAGTCGGCGTAGAGCGCGTAGGTTGCCGTGACCACTAGCGATAGCCTCCCGCGCGCACGATGCCCCGGTCGGCAAGTTTGCGGATCACGGCATTGGCTGCGGCCTCCGGGTCGCTGACGCCCTGAATCACGATGTCGCCGGTCCAGGTGGAGCCGATGCGCGTCCCGCCATCGGCCCCGGCCCCGGAAAGCGGCTCGATCTGCACCCCGGCGCTGGTGGCGTAGATCAGCTCTGGCCCGCGCTCGCCGACCAGCGACACGCTGCCTGTGTTCAGCCAGCCACCGGAGGCGTTCTGCTCGTGGGTCGTGGTATCGTAGGGGTTGCCGATGGAGGTCGCCCCGGCGCCGGCGCCCTTGCGGCGGTCTTCGTCGCGGTAGATGAACAGCACGTCGATCTCCTTGCCGTGCATCTTATCAATCTGTTCCTGCGCCCACAGCGCTTGGTTGCCGATGAGCGTCAGCCCCCCGGCAGAGGAGCGCGCGGCGCCTTCGACGGCCCCCAGGTTCTCGGACGCTGCCGTGGCGAAGTCCACGAAGCGCGGCCCCAACTCCACAGCCGCGTCCCCGATTTCGGCGATCTTGGGCGGGATGTCGGCCATGCTGATGAGCGATGAGCGTGCAGCGCCTTCGACGGCGGTGAAGCCCCACGACCAGGCATTGCCCATGTCGATGAACTGCGAGGTCAGGTTCAGCGCGTCATCGCGCAACTCGCGACTGACCTTCGATCCGTGGATGCCACCGGCCTCATAGGCCGCCCCCACCAGGCTCCACGCTTCGCCAGCTTCCGTCGCGCGGAAAGCAATGTCCCCGGCAATGTCCGCAAGTTGCTTGCCCTTATTGGCGCCAACTTCCGCTTCGGTGCCGATGTCGGCGACACCAGCGGCAGCATCGTCCAGTAGCGGGGCGAGCTTGATGAACGTGGTGTCGATTCCCGCCGCCTGGCCCAGCACGTCGAGCATCGCCAGCTCTGCGTCAGACCAGCCATCGGCAGCCATGCGGCTGACCATCTGCTGGAACATGAAGGCGTTGACCGACTTGTAGGTCGCGGCGGTCACGGCGTCGATCTCGGCCTGCAGGTCGTCGTAGACCCCCTCCAGCTCACCAACCTTCTTTGTGTTGTCGATGAACGTGGTGGTGGCTACGGACGCGCCGCCGAGCTTGCCCTGCAAGTCCTCGATCTTGACCGCCAGTTGCGCGGCCTTCAGCGGGTCGGTTTCCGCGGCGAGCTTGGACTGCGCGTCGGCCAGTTGCAGCGTGGTCAACGTCGCCTCAGCCTCGGTCTGCGCGGCCTTGCTCCACACCGTCACCGCGCGGCCCTGCGATGCGTTGAGCTTGTCGATCTCGGCGCGTGTGGCGGCCTGCTTCTGGCGTAGCTCGTCGAGCGTCAGTGTTTGCTCATCCAGCCCGTCCGAGAAGTCACTGTTGACAGCGGCGATGATGCGCGTGGCCTGCGCGCTGCGGTCGGCGGCCTCCGCTGCGAGTTTCAGCGCCTCGCGCTCCTGGATGATAGCGCGTGTGGCGGCCTGGGTTGCCTCTGAGCTTTGTGCCTGAGCGCGCTCGTACTGCTTCCAGACGTCCAATGACTCGACAACAACGCCATTGGTAGAGCGCATGGCAATCTGGTGGCGTAGCGTTACCTCCGCCTGCTGGCGCACTTTGGCGATGTACTCCTCAGCTTGCCCAGTCAGCCGCGCTGTCTCTGCGCGATAGCCACGCTCGGCAGCTTCCAGCTCTTCCATATCGTCAATCGAAGTGTGAATCCAGTCAGCAAAGTCAACCGCCTCAACCAGCATGTCAGCAATCTGCCAGCCCATGCTGCCGTATTCCTTGCCGGCCCGGTTGGTGAGCCGTAGCAGATCGCCCATGTTGGTCGCCAGCGTCCCGATTGTTGGAGCTAGGCCCTGGCCGATCTCTACCTTGAGGTCTTGTAGCGACGCTTTCATCCGGTCGATGGATGCCTTGTTGTCGTCTACGACGCCGCCCAAGCTCTCAAACTTCTCAGTCATCAGTTCCATCACGGCGGTATCGAAGGCTTCCCCGGCCTCCATTCCGGCCTTCTTGTACTCCTCGATGCGCTTGGTGGCTTCCTCGACGCCGATGCCGAAGCTGTCAATGCGCATCAGGGAGTCGTTGCTCATCATCAGCTGGAACGTCTGCATATTGCCGCCAAAGCGCGCCCCTAGCGCCTCGACGTTGCGCATGATGGTCCCGATCTCATCGGCGGTCTTGCCAAGGCCCAGCGCCATGATCGTGGTGGCGCCGCTCATCAGCTCAACCTCGCTCTTGGTGCCGTTGGTGGCAATCTTCAGCGCGTCAAGCATCGCCGTGGCCTTCTCTGCGCCACCAGCCACGCCCGTAAACGACGCCTCGGTGCGCTGCGCCTCAGCGCCTAACGCACCGAGTTGGATCATCGTCTGGCCCAGCTTCATACCGCCGAGTAACAGGGCCACTTTCCCGAACGTCCCGCCCAGCCCGGCCATGCCCTTGTCGGCCTTCTGCGAGGCGCCGCCGAGCTTGCCCATCTCCTGCTCGGTCTTGCCGAGCATCTTCCCGGCGTCCTCTAGTCCCTTCTTGAGGCCGCTGGTATCAGCCCCGACACTGGCGTATAGGCTGGCGATCTCAG
>JASGTU010000268.1 GCA_030058085.1 Chloroflexota bacterium | reverse complement strand
CATCCCGCTCTACTGGCCTCTGCGCCTGGCCGCCATCAACAACCGCGTCCAGAACGCCAGCCACATCATCACCACCAACGGTCTTCTGCGTAACATCGAGGACTGGTGGGTCACGGACGGCCAGTAGCTTCCGCCATATGTTCGCGTTTTGTTCAACACATGGTATCGTAGTATCGAAACCATTGTTCTTCAATCAACCCGTAAGGAGACACACATGATCTCAAAGTTCTCACTCAAGACGGTCAACCTGGCCCTCGTGCTGGTCATGCTGGCTGCGTTGTTGGCTGCATGCGGCGGCGGCGCAGCCCCGGCAGCGCCTGCGGCTATGCCGACCGCCACGCGCGCCGCCGAGATCGTAGCGCCGCAGTTGGCTACGCCCGAGGCGGAAGAAGAAGCGGCGACCGGCGAAATCGTGGAAGGCGGCCAGGTCAACATCGCCATGTGGAGCCCGCCTAACGGCTTCAATCCTCTTAATGCGGACTCCAGCTACGGCCAGTTCGTAGTCGACATCCTCTTCCATTCCCTCACCCGCTTCAATGACAACGTGGAGTTCGCTCCTCGCCTGGCGGATAGCTGGGAGATCAATGAGGACAACACCGAGTTCACCTTCCACCTGAACCCGGACGCCAAATGGCACGACGGCACGCCTATCACTGCGGCCGATGTCGAGTACACGGTGTGGGCCATCAGCCACCCTGAGATCGTCACCAACCGCGGCGCCAACATCTCCTTCCTCAAGGGCCTCGAGGGCAGCAAGCGTCCCGAAGGCGTGGAGACCGTCGAAGGCATCGAGGTGATCGACGACCACACCATCAAGTTCATCGCCAAGAACCCGATTGACCCGCTGGCCCTGCTCGAGCAGCTCGGCAACCAGGTCTGGATCTTCCCCAAGCACGTGATGGAAGGCGTGGCTCCTGCCGATTTCGACAAGCACGAGTTCTGGCTGAACCCGACGGTCGCTTCGGGTCCGTTCAAGTTCGTGCGCTACGAGACTGACCAGTTCATTGAGCTGGAGCGCAACGACGACTACTACCGCGGCAAGCCGCACCTGGACAAGGTGATCATCTCCATCGTCACCCCCGCCACCATGGTCGCCCAGCTCGAAAAGGGCGAAGTGGACCTCTCGGCTGCCGGCGGCATCGGCGACATCCCCCTAGACGACTGGGAGCGCGTGCAGGCTCTGTCCAACGTCACCGCCACCAGCTACCAGGACAACGGCTACCAGTACGCGCTGATCAACATGGCCCCCGGCTCAGTCTGGGGCGACAAGCGGCTGCGCCAGGCGCTCACCTACGGCATCAACCGCCAGCAGATCGTCGACTCCCTGTTCAAGGGTCAAGGCGTCGTCGGCAACGGGGCCATCGTGCCGGTGACCTACTACTACAACCCTGAGGTCGAAGGTCTCTTCCCCTATGACCCCGAAAAGGCCAAGGAACTCCTGGACGAAGCCGGCTGGGATCCCGACTACGAGATGACCATCATCGTGCCCATCGGCAACAAGGAACGCGAACTTTCCGCCGACATCATTCAGGCCAACCTGAGTGAACTGGGCATCAAGATTGGCATCGAGAAGATGGACTTCCCCACCCTGATCCAGCGCTCCAAGGATGGCGAGTTCGACCTGGCGCTCATCGGCTGGGGCGGCCTCCTCGACCCGGACGTCCGCTCGCAGTTCCAGACTGGCGGGCAGTACAACTACGGCACGATCAGCATCCCCGAGTTGGATGAGCTTCTGGAAGAAGGCGCCAACACGTCTGACACCGAAGCTCGCAAGGCCATTTACGACGAGTTCCAGATGGTCTTCATCGACGAGATGCCGATCGTCCCGCTCTACTGGCCTCTGCGCCTGGCCGCCATCAACAACCGCGTCCAGAACGCCAGCCACATCATCACCACCAACGGTCTTCTGCGCAACATCGAGGATTGGTGGGTCGCTGACGGCCAGTAAATTCGCGACCGTTCCATAGTCATTGCTGTCAAGGCGCTCATCCTGCGGGGTGGGCGCCTTTCTTTTTCGGAACCCAAACGCAAACTTTCCCCACTCCTGCCGCTCAGCCGGGACAGATTTTTCGCGTTTGTCAGACCCTCCCCACACCGGCTATAATGTGCCCCGGAACCGGCGCTTTTTTCCACGTGCGTATCCAACAGAGTCGTTGTATCCGCGGCAGGCAATATCTGCTTAGTCGAAGACGACCGCATATGAGCAGACCGTCCTGCGGATTCCTTTCAGAGCCTGCTCTACTGGTGAAGCGGTCAGGTGTTGTAACCCGTCAAGTTCGTCGGCGTCTTGTAGAGTTCGTTAGATTCACACCCACCGTTCTCAAAACATTTTCATCATCATGAAAGGAGCGACTCAATGTCATCCAACGGAAGACGTGTGAGCCGGCGCGACTTCTTGCGCGCTACAGGGTTGGCTGTCGGCGCAACTGCGCTGGCTGCCTGTGCACCGGCCGCGCCGGCTTCGGTAGGACCGGCAGAAGCCGGCGCCCCTGCCGCGGCGGGAGCGACCACAGAGATTGTCGTAGCGCAGTATGCAGACGTGGTGAACTTGGATCCGCAGGATACGAACGACAACGCGTCCTACGGTCCGGAAAAGCTGATGTATGAGGGCCTAGTCGGCTACAATGCCGCCATGGAAATGGAAGCTCAATTGGCGGAGCGCTGGGAGGCCTCTGACGATGCGACGGAGTTCACGTTCTTCCTGCGCCAGGGCATCAATTTCCACGACGGAACGCCGTTCAACGCAGAAGCCGTGAAATACAACTTCGAGCGCGTGATCAACCCAGACAACGCGCTCAAGCGATATGGTCTGTACAACATCATTGCGTCCGTTGAGGTTATTGACGAATATACGGTGAAGTTCACGACCACCAAGCCGTTCGGCGCCATGTTGGCGACCTTCGCCCACCCGGCCGGCGGCATCATCAGCCCCACGGCAGCGGCGCAATACAGCGACGTACACGAGTTCGGCAAGAATCCGGTGGGCACCGGCCCCTTCAAGTTCGTAGAGTGGGTGCCCGGCGACCACCTCACCGTTGAGAAGTTCGACGGCTACTGGAACTCGGACGCCGCCGCCCAGGTTGATCGCATCACCATCAAGCCGGTGCCGGAGGCGGGCACGCGTATCGCCATGCTACTGGCCGGCGATGCCCACTTCATCAACCAGGTGCCGCCTTCGCAAGTTGAATTGGTGGTTGGCGGGGAGGACGTTGCCCTTGCCGAGAACGAAAGCATCTATACCTATTGGGTGGCTATGAACACCCAGATTGAGCCGTTCAACAACAAGCAGGTGCGCCAGGCGCTCAACCACGCCGTGGACAAGCAGGCGATCATCGATGTCGTGCTGCGAGGCTATGGCAAGATCACCGATTCGCCCATCGCGCCCAGGGTGTGGGGCTATACCCCGGTCATGATCTATGAGTACGATCCGGAGAAGGCCAAGCAGATGTTGGCCGACGCCGGGTACCCGGACGGCTTCAGCACCACGATGTGGATATCGGACAGCAGCGAGGCCAAGGAAGCCGCCATCGCCATGCAGGGGCAGTTGGCCGAGGTAGGCGTCCAAGTGGAAGTGGTGCCGATGGAAGCGGCCACGCTGAGCGCTGAGCGCTTCAAGCCGGCGGCGGAGAACCAGAGCCAGATGAACTATGCCGGTTGGTCGCCTTCCACAGGCGACGCCGACTGGGCCATCCGCCCCCTCTTGGCTACAGAATCGATTCCGCCCACCTCGTTCAACCTGGCTTTCTTCTCCGACCCCGACGTAGACGCTGCAGTGGCCGAGGGTCTGGCTTCGGCTGACCCGGAGGTGCGACAGGCCGCGTATGCTCAGGCGCAGGAGGCCATTATGGATGAGGCGCCGTGGATCTTCCTGTGGGTGCCAACCACCCTTGGCGGCATCCGTAAGGAGGTTGGCGGCATGCTCATCCAGGGCGACGGCATCGCGTACATGCGCACAGCGCACTTTGTCGAGTAACCGCATCGGAGTTCCCGGAGGTAACGATACTCCCCTGCAGGGATGGGTATGGGCCCGTCCCTGCAGGCTCAAATGACTGGACGTCAGACGGTCATTCCTTCGCCGGAAAAGAGGCCGCCTCTTCCCGCCCGTGACGCCACCAGACAGGTTCAGATTCCATGTTCCAATACATCCTTAGACGCTTGATCGGGCTGGCGCCTACCCTGTTTGGCGTCACCGTGCTCATCTTTTTGTTGCTTAAAGTCGTGCCCGGCGATCCGGCCCGTATGGTTGCCGGGCCCGATGCAACCCTGGAAGACATCGCCCTGATTCGGGCGGAACTGGGGCTGGACCGACCGCTTTGGGTGCAATATGTAAGTTGGATCGGCGATCTGTTGCGCGGGGACCTGGGCACCTCCACTCGTACCTACAACCCTGTCTCCTATGAAGTGGGTCTGCGCATCCCGGCGACGTTGGAGTTGACGGCGATCAGCATTGTGATTGCGGTGATCGTCGGTCTGGCAGCCGGGGTGATCGCCGCCATCCGCCGCAACTCGTGGATCGATTATACAAGCATGGTGGTGGCGTTGCTGGGCATCTGCACGCCGTCGTTCTGGCTCGGCCTCATGCTGATGCTGGTGTTTGCGGTATGGCTGGGCTGGTTCCCCACCAGCGGGCGCGGATCATGGGAGCACCTGATCCTGCCGGGCATCACCCTCGGGGTGGGCGCGGCAGCCATCATCGCCCGCGTCACACGGTCCAGCATGCTGGAAGTGCTGAACCAGGATTATATCCGAACGGCGTCGGCCAAGGGGCTGTCCGAACGCGCCACGATTCTGGGCCACGCCATGAAGAACGCGCTGATTCCGGTGGTGACTATCATTGGACTTCAGTTCGGCTATCTTCTTGCGGGAGCCGTCATCACAGAGTCCGTCTTCGCCTACCCGGGCATGGGCCGCCTCCTGGTAGAGTCAATCGGCTTCAGGGATTTTCCTGTGGTGCAGGCGATTCTGCTCATTTTTGCGCTCCAGTTTGCCCTTATAAACCTGGCAATCGATATTCTATACGCCTACCTGGATCCGAGGATTTCCTATGAAAGCCGCCGCTGACATGGCCCCGGCGCTGGCGGTCGACCGCAGCCGGCCTCGCAGCCTGTGGAGTGACGCCTGGGCCCGCCTCCTCAAAAATCGCGCCGCGGTCTTTGGGGGCGTGCTCGTCATTGTGCTCATACTGGCGGCGCTCACCGCGCCCCTGATTGCGCCGTTTGACCCCATCAAACAGGATCTGCGCTCCAGCCTGCAGCCACCATCGCCTACTCATTTCTTCGGCACGGACGTACACGGCCGCGACATATTCAGCCGGGTACTGCATGGAGCTGCCATTTCGCTGCGCATTGGCGCGCTGGGCACCCTTATCGGAGCGACGATCGGCATCACACTCGGGCTGATATCCGGCTTCTATGGCGGTCTTACCGACACCTTGATCATGCGGGTGATGGACGTGCTGCTCGCCTTTCCCGGGCTGCTGCTCGCCATTGCCATCGTCGCGGCTATCGGGCCCGGACTGGAGAATGTGATTATCGCCGTGGGCGTCTTCTCAATGCCGGAGTTCGCCCGTCTTGTGCGCGGCTCTATTCTTTCCGCCAAACAGCAGGAGTTCATGCTGGCGGCGCGCGTCGTCGGAGCGCGGGATGTGCGCCTCATGACGCAGCACCTATTGCCCAATGTCCTTGCCCCGATACTGGTGTTAGCCACGCTGCGCATCGCTACGGCCATCCTGACGGCGGCAAGCCTGAGTTTTTTAGGATTGGGCGCCCAACCTCCTACACCGGAGTGGGGCGCTATGCTCAGTGACGGCCGCGAGTACCTGATGCTTGCCCCTCACGTCGCCACCTTTCCCGGCCTCGCCATCCTCGTAACCGTGCTCGGCTTCAACCTCCTTGGCGACGGACTGCGCGACGCGCTCGACCCGCGCCTGCGCGTTTGAGCATACCGGCCTTATCCGGCGCGCATTCGTCACCTACGCCCAGCCGCGGCGCTCATCCTCCGAGGTGAGCGTCGTTTCATTCCATTCCCGACACGGCGCGAACTTGTCCAGTTTTTGCACAGAAGCCTCCCCCAGGTTGCCTACAAAGCGTTTCTGCGGTAGATTCGGGTTCGTTGGCGCAAGGCGGTATGGCCGTAACCAGCAGATCAAGGCGCAACGTGTTTAGTTATGTAACGTTAGTGACGAATGAGGATTATGCGCTGGGCGCGCTCGCCCTGGCGCGCTCCCTCGCCATGACCAACGCAGCTTGGCCGCTCACCGTGCTGGCGGTACGCGAGGCGCCCGGCCTCGACGCTCTGGCGGCAGCCGGCTGCCGCATCGTGCAGGCCGATCCGCCGCCCCTCTCCGCCGGCTTCCGCCAGCGCCACTCCCGCCAAAGCCAACATGCCCGCGCGCCCTTCACGAAGGGCAACAAGCCGGCCTTCCACGATCCCCTGGACAACTTCGCCAAGCTGCGGCTGTGGCAGTTAGAGGAGTTCGACAGGGTCGTGTTTCTGGACGCGGACGCCATCGTCATCCACAACATCGACCGGCTCTTCGGCTACCCGGAATTCGCCGCCGCGCCCAATCTCTACGAGTCGCTCGCCGACTTCCACCGTCTGAACAGCGGCGTCTTCGTCGCCCAACCTTCCCGCCGCACCTTCGACGCCATGCTGCAGGCCCTCGACCAGCCGGACGCGTTCTGGCCGCGCACCGACCAGACCTTTCTGCAGACCTATTTCCCGGACTGGCACGGCCTGCCCTATATCTACAACACCCTGCAATACGTGTGGTTCAACCTGCCGCAACTGTGGAAGTGGGACGCCATCCGCGTGATCCACTACCAATACGAAAAGCCGTGGGAAGAGAACCACCCCAAACGCGAACAGCTTGGCCCGTTGATCGAGACCTGGCGGCACGTCTATGAGCACGGCACACTGCCGCCCCACCTGCCCTCCCCTCCGGAGCCATCACCATGACGCAATCGCCGGCGGACGACGCCCCCCGGCGCGTCCTCATCCTAGACTTCGACGGCGTAGTCGTGAACACAGAGGAAGTCCACTTCGAAAGCTGGCGCGAAGCCTTCCGCCAACAGCTCGGCGTCCGCTTACCCGGCGACTATACCCAGGTCGTCGGCCTGACGCTCGACGAGTTGTTCGAGATGTGGCGCCCCCTCGCCCCCGTCCCCCTGACCATCGACCTACGACGACGCCTGCTCGCCGCCAAGACCGACCTCTTCTTTACCGTCGGCGAGGGGCGTTTCAAGCCCATTTCCGGCGTCGCCGACCTGGTGCGCGATGCGCAGCGCCAAGGCTGGTATGCCGCCATCGCCTCGCGTGGACGCAGATTACGCCTCCTGCGCACCCTCGAACTGGCGCGCGTCCCCGCCGTTTTCGAGTTGATCCTGGCCCTGGAGGATGCTGTAGACCCAAAGACTGACCGCAAAGTCCACGCCCGCGCCGCCTGGGCATTGGGCGCAGAACCTGCCGCCTGCGTCGTCGTCGAGGACAGCCTGTCGGGCATCGCAGACGCCCTCGACTCCGGCATCGGTCGCGTGATCGGCCTGACCACCTCCTTCGACGCCACCGCCTTGCGCCAGGCCGGCGCGCACGAGGTCATCAGCCGCCTCGACGAAGTACGCCTGCCGTCTCTGGCGGTCCCTTACGGCAACAACGGCGGCGGCGCATGAGCCGCATCGTCGCTGTGACCGGGGCCACAGGCTACGTGGGCCGCTTCGTCGTCGACGAACTGCTGCGCCGCGGTCGCGCTGTGCGCGCATTGACGCGTCCCGGCTCAGACCGCGACGGCATCTCCGCCCCTATCGAGTGGCTGGAAGGCGACTTGCGCTCGCCGGATGCGCTGACCGCCCTCGCGGACGGGGCCGAGTCTGTCGTTCACCTCGCCTACGAGCACGCTCCCGGACGCTACCGCGGCGGCGAAGGCGCCGACCTGGCTGCCTGGCTCGACGCCAACCTGACCGGCTCTCTGCGCCTGCTCATAGCCGCCCGCGAGGCCGGCGTGAAGCGCTTCATCTTTCTCTCCAGCCGGGCCGTCTTTT
>JASGTU010000267.1 GCA_030058085.1 Chloroflexota bacterium | reverse complement strand
GTCTTGCTAATCCGCCGCAAGCACGATCCTTTCGGCGGAAAATGGGCGCTGCCCGGCGGCTTTGTCGAGATCGACGAGGACCTGGACGCCGCGGCCCAGCGCGAGCTATACGAAGAAACCAACGTCAGCCAAGTCTACCTGGAACAGCTCTACACCTTCGGCGCGCCGGAACGAGACCCGCGCACGCGCGTGGTGAGCGTCGCCTACTTTGCCTTGCTCGGCAAGGACCAGGTCGACCGCCTGCAACTGCGCGGCGCCTCCGATGCGGCGGATGCCGCCTGGTGGAACGTCTACTCCCCGCCCGAATTGGCGTTTGACCACGGTCGAATCTTGCACTATGCGGTTCAACGCCTGCGCTGGAAACTCGAATGGACGGCGCTCGGCTTCCTCTTGCTGCCCGTCGAATTCACCCTCTCTGAACTGCAGAAGGTCTACGAAACGGTCCTCAACGAACCGCTCGACAAGCGCAACTTTCGCCGCAAGATGCTTGCCGCCGGCGTCCTCGAAGAGACATCTAACCTGCGCGAGGGCGATCACCGCCCCGCCAAGCTCTATCGCTTCTCAGCCAAAGCCATCGAACTGGAACAGGCGCGGCGCCGTTTCCCGTAGACGGGTGCGGCTGGCGCCGGCGTTGCTGCTCGCGCCGCCGCCCATTTCACATGCGCACCATGCACATTTATCACGCAAATTCGACACTTTCCGGCCATATTCTCCGCCCATTTCTCTGTCACAATTGAAATTCGCAGTATCCTGTCGCAGGTCTCTACGTCTACATAAGTGAAGGGCTGCCGACTGTCGCAGCCGCAGATTGCCCTGCCGCCAGGTACCGATTTGCTCCGAATTCGGCGGCAGTACGTACAACCAAGAGAATGACGGACGGTTCGTCTTCCGCAAGCTGCGAAAGGCGCCCGCCGCGACAGCCAACGAGGGAGAGATCGCCTTGAGCGAGACGCGTAGAGCCCAACAGAAAAAGGCGCCGGTCGAGCAGTCGTCCGCGCCGGGCAGCCCCCCGGAAACCCAGGCAGTCGTCGCCTACCCGCCCTATATCTATGGGCTGCACGAACCAGGCGGCGAACACCTGATGCGCGAGGCCGGACGCATCGGCTGGGTGCTGCACCTCGCCGCCGTCGGCCTCGACGGCACACAGGGGTCTGCCGACTTTCGCAGCCTCGCCGATCAGGGCTTCGGCATCATCACGCGCCTGAATCACGGCTACGGCAGTTCGGGTACGCTGCCCACGCCCGACAAATACCCGCAGTTTGCAGCCGCAGCCGCGCGCTACGTGGCGCGCTCGCATGGCTGTCACATTTGGATCGTCGGCAACGAGCCCAACCACGAGGTAGAACGCCCGAACGGACGCCCCATCTACCCCGCACAATACGCACTCGCCTATGCCCAGGTGCGCGCCGCCATCCGCCGCCTGCCCGGTCACGGCCAAGACCTGGTGCTGGTCGCCGGCTCTGCCCCGTGGAACGCCACCACCGCCTACCCCGGCAACGAGAAGGGCGACTGGATACGCTACTTCGTCGACGTGCTCCAGCAGTTGCGCGACGCAGAGGTGGACGGCTTCGCCATCCACACCTACACGCACGACTTGAACCCGCAGCAGATCACGGGCGACTTCTTCCACACCCAGCCCGGCTACACGCACCTGCGCAACGAATTCCGCACCTATCGCGACTACATGAACGCCATCCCGGACCGTTTCCGCCACCTGCCCGTTTTCATCACCGAAACGGATCCGACCACGCGACACAAGGGCTGGAATCCGGGCGCCAACGTCGGCTGGGTGCAGGCCGCCTACCGCGAGATCTCCGCCTGGAACAGCGACCCGGATCGCCAGCCGATCCAGGCGCTTATCCTCTACCGCTGGCCCGTCGTCGGCGACCAGCCGGAATGGTCCATTTCGAACCGTCCCGGCGTCATCGAGGACTTCCGCCAGGCTTTGCGCGCCAAACCCGAGGCATCGTTCGCCGTGCGGCTGCCGGGACGTTCCTCGCCTCAAACCGTGATTGAACCGGGCCAACTGCTTCCCAAGCAGGACCGCTGGACGGGTACGGTGACCGCCGAACTCGGCCTCAATCTGCGCACCGGACCCAGCACGCAACATACCGTGATCCAAATCCTGCCTAACGGCGCGCTCGTTATGGTATTGGCCGAACTGGACGACTGGCTGTACGTCGAAGCCGTCGGCAAGACCGGCTATGTACACCGCAGTTTCATCCGCCGCCAAGCGGAAGAGGACGAGTTCCAACCGCCCGAAGGCGGCTTCCTGCGCACCCGCGCCGAGCTCATCGACGCGCCGCTTGCCCCGCCCGCAGAGCGACAGATCTCCCTCAATTCCGCGCAGGCGACCTGGACGGAGATCGTCGTCGCCAACACATGGAACCAATTCGGGGCGCTCATCCTCAAGCTCGCCGAATTTCTCGACCTCGACCCGGCGGTAGCCGTAGGCGTGATGGCTGTAGAGTCAGGCGGTACAGCCTTTGCCGGCGACGGGCGCATGTTGATCCGTTTCGAGAACCACATCTTTTTCGACAAGTACGGCAAACTCGAGCCGGAGCGCTTCTCGCAGCATTTCCAGTTCAATCTGGACCGCCCCTGGGAGGACCACCTGTGGCGGCCCGATCCCAAAGAAGAGTGGCGAACGCTGCACGGCAATCACCAGGCGGAGTGGAACGCCTTCAACCTGGCGCGCACCCGCTTCGATCCCCGTGCCGCCAAGCTGTCGATCAGCATGGGCCTGCCGCAGATCATGGGCTTCAATCACCGCTACGCCGGTTATGAGTCGGTGGAGGAGATGTTCACCGCCTTCCGCGACAGCGCCAACGCCCAGATCATCGGCTTTTTCGACTTCATCCGCGCCGAACCGATCCAAATCTGGTCGCTGCGCAACGGCGACTTCTATCGCTTCGCCGCCGCCTACAACGGCGCAGGCCAGGCGCAGCACTATAGCAACCTGATCACCGATGCAGCGCGCACCTACAGCCGCCTGATCACGCAGGCGCGCGCCTCCGGCGCCAAAGACGATGCAACCGCACAGCCGCGCCTGCCCTACCCGCCTGCGCCGCCCACGCTAGAGACGACCGACCCCGAGCTGTACGCAGCCTGGCGCGAGCATATGGTGCAGGGCTTCCGCAACAACCAGGAGATGTTCGACCGCGTGCTCAAGGCGTTCATGGACCCCTACAACGCCACGGTGCGCATGTATCGCATGTTGTTTGGCGTGGGCCTAGCGTCCTTTGTCGTCGCCGTCGCCCTGAGCATCTGGACGCGCGAAGCCATCTTTGCCCTCGTCTTCGGCGGCCTGACCGCGGCCTCGTTCATCACCTACTTCCTGACCCGGCCCTTACGCTCACTCGAAGAGAACCTGAACTTCATCACCTGGCTCGGCGTCATCTACAACAGCTATTGGGCGCGCCTCGTCTACGCCACCAACCTGGAGACGATCCAAGAGGATCTGAAGCAGATCACCGAGGACTTCGTCACCCAGATTGAGCGGCTGATCGACCGCAACAACCGCACACGCGAGGACAAGCCCGAAGAGGGCTAGACCGGCGCCAGGTCTGCCCAGTGGCAACACGAAGGGGCGTTCGCAACTAACCGTGCGAACGCCCCTTTTGTATTGCCTACGATGTGCTGCAAACGACCGAAGCGCGCCTAGCCCATCGCCGCGACCTCTTCCAACGCCGCGCGGATCGCCGCTTCCTGCTGGGGCGAACTGGCGGGCATCGGCGCACGGCTGACGCCTCCGGTGCGACCCTGCAGGCGCATGGCCGTCTTGACGTTGGCGGGCAAGTTGTCGCCCAGCAGCGCATTCCAAATGCGCAAGAGCTTCTCGTGCACGCGCCGCGCCGTCGCATGGTCGTTGGTCTGCACTGCACTCCACAGATCCATGCACAGCCGCGGCGCGGCGGTGAGGATGGCGGCGATCGCCCCGTCGGCGCCCAGCGCAAACGACGGGTATAGCAGCGCATCCACCGCCGAGAAGACCAGCCCGCGTCCTTCGAGCAGGAGCAGCAGGTCCGCCAACAGCTTCATGTCGCCGGCGCTCTGCTTGACGCCCACGACGTTGTCCACCTCCGTGATGATGCGCGTCAGCAGCGCGGGCGAGCAATAGGACCAGGGCACCACGTTGTAGATCATCACCGGTCGCGACGACGCCTCGGCGATACGCGTGAAATGCTCGTGCATGGCGTCATCCGTCGGACGAAACAGATAGTGGACCGGCGTCACCTGCAGCGCGGCCACTGCGGGATCGTCCAGCGCGCGGGCGCGCTCCACGGCCTGCCGCGTGCTGTCCACGATGATGCCGGCGATGACGGGCACGCGACCGGCGGCCGCGTCGATTGTCGTGCGCACCAGACGCTGCAACTCATCCGTACCGAGCGTGTGCCCTTCGCCGGTGCTGCCGCCTAAGACCAGGCCGTGGACGTGCACCTCCTCGACCATATACTGCACCTCGGCGCGCACCGCCCCCTCGTCGATTTCCTCATTGCGGGTAAAAGGCGTCACCAACGGCGGCACAATGCCGGTCAACCGATCCATGTCAATTTCCTTCCCCAGATAGTTGTTCTCTTATCCATTTGTCTAGCGCGACGGATAGCCGAGGACCATCTCACGCTCGACGGCAAGCCCTGCCCACTCGTCTGCGTCCCGACCGTCGTAGATCAGCGCATAGGGGCCGTCGAATCCCGCATTCTCCAGAATGTCCAGGCATCGCATGTAGTCATCGCGATCGGGCCGCCCCGCTTCGTCGAAATGGCATTTGGCGTGGCACGACTCTGCGAGCGGTGCGATGGCGGCTAGGTTCCGGTACTTACTCTCCCCCTCCCAGTTGCCGAAGTCCAGGCATAGCCCCAGTTCTCCGCCCTGGCTTTCCATCAAGGCGAGTACGGCATCCGGCGTAGACAGCAGCGCATGCCAATTCTCGGTCACCAGGCGCACATCGCGCGCTCGGGCGTAGCGGCACAGATACGACATGGCCTGCTTGCTCGCCTCTAGGGCGCGCGGTTCGGGCGCGGACTTGCCGGCGATCACACGCGCGTGGCGCGCCCCCAACGCACACGCCGTATCGATCCAGCCGGCGATCCAGCGTTGGTCGCGTGCGCCGTCGACGGGATTGGTCACGTCGCCGCCGTCGATCAGCAGCGACCACAGTTCGACCTCCGCTTCGTCCAGCGCGCGCCGCAAGCAAGCTATGTACTCCGGCGTACGCTCGGCGATGTGAAAGTGGCATATCTCCATCTTGTGAATGCCGAAATCGGCCGCCATGCGCGGCAGTTCGAGCAGCGAAGCCGCACTTGTGAGCGGGGCAATGCCGCCACGCGCCGCTTCGTTATCCGGCCCATAGGGAGCAGGCCGGCCTAGCGTCCTATGAAGACTCCAAGTCGATACCGAGATGCGCTGTTGATCGATCATCGCCAATCCCTTTCCGCCGGGCGAATGCATCACCCGACCCCCTCCTACATGACATCAACAGCCGCACCTTCGCAATTGCGGCTGTCGCCCTCCCTAATGCAAATACTGCCGCACCGTGATCTGCTCAGGTCGCAAGTCCGTATGCGCATCGCTGACCGTGATCGTGTGCGCCACGCCCGGCTCTAGGTCGAAGTAGTTGTCGCTGAACGCCGTCGTCTCCAGGCCGGTGGACAGATGCACGAAATACGCGAATTGCTCGGAAAGCAGCCGCGCCTCCAGCCGGTGCGCGTCGACCTGTTCGTACTCCACCGAGACGGAAGCCTCCGGCAGCGCCAAGTCCTTGACGTCGGCGAAGAAATGACGGTTGCGCGGGATCGACTCGCCGCGAACGGAGAGGAAGCGGTCCAGCCCGCCCTCTAAGCGGCCGCGCCACACCTCCAGGCTGCTGTTGGCCGGGATGGCGGCGTCGATCTGCGCGTGCCAGAGCGGTTGGCCGTCGAAGGTCAACAGACGCAGGTCCAGCCGGTCGTGCACCGCGGCCAACGTGTCGTTCGTCACCCACAGCGCCACCTCGCCGTCCGGCAACTCCTTGAACGAAGCCAGCACCGGCGCGAAGACGCGCCGCGCGTAGTAGTAGCCCGCCTTGCCGAAACCGTAGTAGTCGATCACGCTCCAGCTTAACACGGGCCAGCAGTCGTTGAGCTGCCAGAAGAGCGCGCCCGAGCAATGCGGCTTGCGGCGACGGTAGTGCTCGATGCCGAACTTAAGCCCCTCCGCCTGCGCCGCCATGCTGAAGTCGATGTATTCGGCCAACGTTTCGGGCAAGCCGGTTATCGCCAGCATCAAGTTATCGCCCTTGTTCTTGGGGTTATCCTTGTTGTGGTGGTCCATCGACGGGCTGTGGTGAAAGAGTTGGTCCGCAGGGATGTTGCGCTGCAGCGTCTCGAACACGGGCGCGGCGTGCATGCCGAATTCGCTGACGAAGCGGCTCTGGTCCTCGGCGTAGCGGCGATAGGTCACGCCCTGCGGCGAATGGTCGACGGTCGGCTCCTCACCGAATTGCCGCGGCGAATTGCCGTGCCACACGTTCCAGTTATGGCTGTCGCCGTCCGCTTCGCTATTGTAGTCGTTGCCGCCGTAGGGGCTGCCAGGCCAGTAGGGGACGCGACCGTCCAGCCGCGCCACCGCCTCCGGCAAGATCTGGTCATAGTAGAGCGCGCCCGGCGCTATCGGATCCTTTTGCTGCCAGCGGGCGCGTTCATGCAGCCACTGGTTCTCGTTGTTGCCGCACCACAGCGCCATACAAGGATGCCCGCGCAGCCGCCGCACCTGGTACTCAGCCTCCGCCCGCACTTCGTCTACGAACCACTGCGGGCTTTCCGGGTACATGGCGCAGGCGAACATGAAGTCCTGCCATACCAGCATGCCCAGCCGGTCGCAGATCGTGTAGAAGGCGTCGTGCTCGTAGATGCCGCCGCCCCAGATGCGCAGCATGTTCATGTTGGCGTCGCGCGCCATCGTCAGCAGTAGCTCGTAGCGCGCCGGCTTCAGACCGCCGACGAACGAGTGCGCCGGGATCCAGTCCGCCCCCTTGGCGAAGATGGGCACGCCGTTGAGCACAAAGCGGAAGAAACGCGTGCCGGGTTCGTCCGGATCGGGCGACTGATCCAGCTCGATTGTGCGAATGCCCGCCTCTACCGTCTGCCGCTCTACGACCTCACCGCCGGCGAGCAGGTCGACGTGCAGCGCATACAGATGCGGTTCGCCCAGGTCGTGCGTCCACCACAATTTCGGCTCCTTCACCGTCAGGTATAGTATCCCGTCGGCATAAGAACCGTGGTCGCGCAGCGCCAGTTCACCTTCGACTGCCGTCGCCCCGCCGTCCGCCAGGCGAACATGCGCGCCCAGTTCCGCCGCACGCGCGATGCGTTCCGCCTCCACGCGCACCGCCACGACCGCCTGCGCGTGATCCGCGTCGATCTCGACGGTGTAGAAGTGAACGCCGGCTAGCGCCGCCCGGCGATTATGGCGGATCTCCACCTCGCGCCAGATGCCGACGGTCGGCAGGCGCGGGCCCCAGTCCCAGCCATAGCCGAACTGCGCCTTGCGCATGGCGACGCGCGGCGCCGTCCCCTGCCACCAATGGCTGATGTCAAACTCCGCAATCTGGTCCAGCGGACGGTCGAAGCGCAGCGCCAACACGTTCTCCTCACCAGGCCGCAACGTGGTCGTGACGTCAAATACCGCAGGCCGGAACATATTGCGATGCCGCCCCAGTTCCTCGCCATTCAGCCAGATCGTGGCGTAGGTATCCAGCCCGTGAAAGATCAACTGCCGCCGCTCGTCCTGGGCCGTCGTATCCTGCGGGCCGGTGAAGCGGGTGCGGATCCACCATTCCTTGTCCTCCATCCAGGCGCAGGTTTCCTCGTTACGGTCGTAGAACGGGTCCTCGATCACGCCTGCCGCCATCAGCGCCTGGTGCACATCGCCGGGCACGTCAACGTCGATCCAGGCGCTGTGGTCATACTCCGCCAGTTGAGCGCCTGCAGCCTTACCCTGTCCAGGGTCAAAGTATTGCAACTTCCATTGTCCGAACATGCGACCTTCCTCCATGTCTTCTATCCATGTCTTCTATCGCAATTGATTAGCAGAGATGCGGAGATAGCCGTCTCCGGCTAGACAGCGGGGACCGGGCGGCGCGACACGCGCAGTTGAAATGCGAGCCAGGCCAATGTCACCGCCAGGCTGACAACGCTCGTCAACACAAACACGGACTGCACAGCCAACTGCAAGCGGTCGACGGCGACGCCCGCCCACATTGTAGATACGGACTGCAACAAGGTCAGCGCCGCGAACTCAAAGGCGAAAACCCGGCCCCGATAGCGGTTCTCGACGGTGGACTGCAAGATCGTGCTCGAAAACACCCAGAGTGTGCCCGTGCCTACCGAGCGCATCAACGTCGCCGTCACAATCCACGGGAGGGTCGGCGCTGTTCCCAGAAGCAGCACGCCCGCAGTCAAAACGGCGAAGCTAACCGTGATGGCGCGCAGCGCCGCTTGCCGTCCATCCCCGAGGAAGTACCGCGCGATCAGCGGTCCAAGGCCCGTACCGATGCCCGTGGCGGCATAGATAATGCCCAGGGTGACGCTGCCGCTGCCCCGAAAGGGAAAGACCTGCTCTGCCAACGGGATCTCCAATACGTTGATTGCGCCCCACACCAGCGCGCCGGCAGCCTTGACCAGGCTCAACACCAGGATGAAACGCCGCGAGCGCAGATAGCGCAACCCGTCGACGAAATCAAAGAAGCCGGCGCGGCGCACATAGTCGGCGCCGCTGGGCACGGAACCGATGCGCAGCACGAACCAGGCCGACAGCAAGAACGTCAGGGCGTCTATCACGAAGGCTGCGGCGAGGCCAAGCGCCGCAGCAGCCAACCCGCCGAAAAGCGATCCGAGCGCCAACATCGTGCTCCAGGTGAAGCTGTCCAGCGCGTTGGCCGTTACCAGGTCACGCGGCGCCACGATGCTAGGCAGCAAAGCCGAATGCGCCGGCGTGTAGAGCGAACTGAGTACGAATTGGACAACCGTAAGAAAATACAGCAGCCACAACTGGTCCGCCGTACGGATCAACAGAAAGCAGAGCACCGTGACAGCGCGCAACACATCGGTCGCGGCCATGATTAGGCGTCGCTCATAGCGGTCGGCGAGCACGCCTGCGAAGGGGCTCATCACAAAAACCGGCAGAAAGCGGGCCAGGAACAGATAGCTTACCGCGACGCCGGCGCCCGTCAACGAAGTGATCAGGGCGGCAGAGGCAAGCAGATTGAACCAATCGCCGAAATTACTGATGACTCTGGCTAACCAGAGCCGCCGGTATTCGAGGTTGTTACGAACGAGGTCAACGTAAACGCTCACGCACCGATCCGTTCAGGTCATGGGCAGGTTCCCCCTAATTAAACGTTGCCCTTTCACCCTTTGTCAAACCGTTGCCGGCGCGGATTTTCGCGTGTTTGGCTTTGGCGCGTTCTGTGGCAAGATTGGTTTATGCCCCTATCCATGTATGTGGAGACGGCGTCTTTTCGTGTGAGCTGCACACGCCAAGACGAGTGAAGGCCGCGGGCACGAGACAGCCTTTCGAGAACGTTGCCGGTGTGTTGCCGTGATATTGGCGACTACGGCCTAGGTCAAAAAGCCGGAAAGATACGCCTAGCGCCTCTACCAACAGCTGCCGTTCTGTTTCATAATTACGCGGACATACATTCTTCCTTTCGCGGGTC
>JASGTU010000266.1 GCA_030058085.1 Chloroflexota bacterium | reverse complement strand
TTGGGCCGTCTCCAGGCGCAGCTGGGCGCGTTCATCCCCGATCCGGCCATGCTGGAGATGGTGAACCAGGTTGTGCCGCTGCTGCCCGGCGCGGACATCAGCGCGGCGATCTCCTTTACGGGCGAGCCGGCTGCGGAGACGCAACTGAGCGCGATTACGGTCGCTGTCGGCGCTGACGGGGCAGTCGAGAGCGTCGCCGGCGTACCGCTGCCCGCCGGTGTTGCCCTGCCTGCGGACGTGGTGCAAAAACTCGGCGCGGCCAATGTCGATTCGTTGAGCGTCCAGGTGGCCCCCGAGGGCTTGTCGATCATGGCCGGGGAAAGGGCGCTGCCCGCCATCACCTGGAACGAGGAATCCATGCAGACGGTGGCGGAACTGGTTGGCCCGTTGGCAGGTCTCAGCCCCGAACTGGTGGATACGCTGATGGGGACGGTCCTCAATCTGGGCATCGACGTCGACGTGCAGTTGCCTGAGGCTGCCGGCGAGGCCGCGCCTGCAGAGGCTGCCCAGCCCGTAGACCTGAGCGGCATGACTGTGCCGTTCATCAAGCTGGAAGCTGCCTATGGCGACCAGGGCTTCACGCAAGTCGGCGGCCTCTCCGCCGATACGCTGGCGCAACTGGGCGTGAGCTTGCCGGCGCTGCCGCCGGAAGTGATGGGCGTTCTGAAGGCGCAGGGCGTGTCGCAGCTTCAGATCAAGAGCGGCGACAGCCAGCTTGAGATTTTGCTCGACGGCGAGAAGGCGCTGGGCATTGACTATGGCGGCGAATCGCTGGCCACTGTGTTGGACCTGGCGATGCCGTTCTTGGGCGATTCTCCCGTTCTGCAAGACCCGACGATGATGAAGTTCCTGCGCGAGCAAATTCTGCCGTTGGCCCCGCTGGCGCAGATTGATGTGACGCTTAACCTGGAATAAGTCCCTCGCCGGTTGACAGGGAAGCGAAAGCCGCCTCGGATTTCCGGGGCGGCTTTGTTATTGGCTGGATGGGGGTGCGGGCGGGGGATGCAGCGCTAGACTCGCCGCAAGCAGACCTAAGGCCAGCCAGTTCCAGGCGGCGAGGTCGGGGAGTGCGGCGAACGCGTCGGCCTGGGCGTGGGCGAAGGCCGCGGCGAGCGCAGCCGGCAAGCCCGCCTCAACCCAACTGCGCGCCGGCCAACCACATCGTCGCGCCCGGCTAACGCCGTCGACGGTGAGGAGAATCGCCGCGGTCAGCCAGAGCAGACCGGGCAGCCCCGCAGTTGTGGCGAATTCCAGCCAGACGTTGTGCGGGTGTTGCAGGTTCGGGTCGAGGGGCGCGCCTTCGGGGATGTAGGCGGGGAAGCGCCACAGGAAGCCGCCCGGCCCGACGCCCGTCCCCCAGTAATCCAGCCAGAGCAGCCAGCTCTGCCGCCATAGGGCTGCACGCTCGACGAGGGTGGCGCTGTTGCTGAGCCGCTCCCACGAGAGGCCGGCGGCGACGAGCAGGGCTGCCAGCGCTGTGAAGGCTGCGCCCAGGACGAGAGCCCCGGGACGGAGGGCAAGGCTGCGCGGTGTCCGCACACGCGTGCAGGCGGCGAAGACGAGCAGGCCGGCGGGCAAGCCTAGCAGCAGCGCGCCGCGGCTGCCCGTGAGCAGCAAGGCGATGCCGCCGAGCAGGGCTGCGCCGGCCCAGAGCCCGCGGCGGCGCGTCCGCAAGTAGAGGGCCAGTCCCAGGGCGGTGAACAGGGTGCGCTCCAGGTAGAGCGCGGCGTGGTTGGGCGAGTAGACGACGCCGGCAAGGCGGCGCATCCCGTCGGCTTCGCCCCCTCCGCCGGCCAGCCAGTCGATCAGCCCCCATGCACCGGCGAGTACGCCCCCGGAGACCAGCGCCATCAGGATGTGTTCGCGCTGCTCTGCCGTGTGCGCCCACGTTCGTACGGCCCAGTAGAGGACGAGAGGGACGGCGACCAAGTCCACGAAGCCGCGGCCGTAGGCGGGCCAATGCCACACGCCGGCCGCGCTGAGCAGCGCAACTCCCAGCCAACCTAATGCCAGGGCGTCCCAGCGGTCGAGGAGGCGGGCGGCGCGGCGCGTGTGGAGCGTCAGGGCAGGCAGGAGGCAGAGCGCCGCGGCGTGTGCGGGCGGCACGGCAAGGTGCAGTTGGCCCCAGTGGATCTCTTTGTGCCGGAAGTAGAAGGGCAGCAGCGCCGCGGCCAGCCAGATGCCCGTACGCGGCTCAGCTAGGACCAGCAGTGCAGCCGCCATCCAGAGCAGGATGATGAGCGGAGGCCAGACGGCGAAGTAGTAGCTCACGCCCAGGGCCAGCCAGATGGCGGCGCGCCAGGCGGGCGGCAGGTTCAGGTAGGCGCGTTGCCAGCGCTGCCAGGGCAGGAGCCGTGCGGCGGCGACGAGCCGCCAGCTTGCCAAGCCGGTCACCGCCAGGAGCAGCAGCCAGCGCGGCCAGTCACGTTGTGGCGGGGGATGCGCGGCAAGGGCGGCGGCGCGGACGGGCTGCGTCTGTCGCCATTCTGCCAGGGCGCGGGCGGTTGCGTCGTTGAGGCTGAAGCCCCAGATTGGGTCGGATGCCGGCGCGTCGGGACGGTAAGCCGCCCAGCCCATGCCGCCTATCCAGGGCCAGCGGGCATAGGCGATGTCCAGGGCCTCGCCTGCGAAGCGGGCTTGGCTGGGCGAGATTACCGCGCCCCAGGTCGAGTTAGGCTGCCGGTTCCAGCCGTAGCGCACGGCGAGCAGGGGCGTCTGCGCGTCGCCGGCCGCGACCATAGCACGGCGCACCCAGCGCGCCCGCTGGAAGTTGAGAATGTCGCGCTGGCCGCGCGCATCCTGCGGCGCGTGACCGAAGCCGAAGGGCTGGATGGCTGCGACGTCGAAATAGGGCTGCGCGCCGGCTGCGTAGAGGCGCTGTAGAAAGTAGACCTCGTCAACGGCTAGGTGGCCGCGGTCCGCGGTCGGGGCGAGCGCGGCCAGGAGGATGATCGCGTCCGGGTCGGCCTGGCGGATGGACGGCGCTGCGGCCTTGAGCAGTTGGGCATAGTGCACCGGGTCAACCCAGCGATTGCCCCAGTGCGGCGCGATGTTCGGCTCGTCCCAGATCTGGTAATAGCGGACGTCGGCGGCGTAGCGCTGGGCGAAGGCGGCGGCGAAGCGGGCGAAGTCCGCGCTGTGGGCGGGCGGCGCCAGGCGATTGTCGCCGGGGCCGGTATCCTGCGGGGCGCGCGCCCAGGCCGGGCTGCCGTCGAGCACGACGATGGGAACAAGGCCGGCGGCGCCGATGCCGCGCAGGACGCCGTCGCTCCAAGCCCAGTCGAAGCGGCCCGGCTCCGGTTCCAGAGCAGCCCAGTCAAAGCGCTGGCGCACCCAGCCGAAGCCCGCGGCCTGAAGCTCGGAGAGCGTCTCGGCTTGGGCGGCTTCGTCGGATTGTTCGAGGGCGATGTTGATGCCGAGGAACGGCAACCCGCCGAGGGGCGCGTCGTCGGCAGGCGGCAGGCCGGCGCCTGTCTGCTCGCCGGCGCGTAGTTGCAGCAGCGCGGCGAGGCTGAACACGCAGAGCGCGACGAACAACAACACGCTGCGCAGGGCGGCTAGCGCGCTGCGCCATCTGGGTGCAAGGTGGAGGGGTGCAGTCGGTCGGTCTATTTCGGCAATTCGTCGATATAGCTTTGTAGACGCAACAACGCGGCTTTGCGGGTTTGGTACTGCCGCGCTTTGTCCTGATACGCGCCGGCGGAACCGTGCAACTGGACGTAGCGCAGTTGGTCCAACAGGCCGTGCAGATCGCTCAACGTGCGCTCCCAGTCGCGCGCCACGAAGCGCAGGTCAGGCGGGAGGCGGGAAGTGTCGACGTCTTGCGCCACCTGCACCAGCCAGCGCCGTTCGGCGTTGATCGCCACGTTTTCCTCGGCGCGCACAGGCGTGCCGGGGTCGCCGGCGGTCGTGAAGATCAGCCCGTCGCCGGCGTTGAGCCACAGCACGGGCGTGGCATAGCTGAAGTCGCCCGGGTTGAGCGCGTAGAGGCTGCTGCGGGCGAGGGCGACCGCGGCGTCGATGGCGCCGGGACAGGCGCCGGCTGTCAGCTCTTCGTAGAGGGAGTTGGCAAAGTGGATGGCGGCATCGTCGCGGATTTCGGCCTGCATGGCGATGACCGCGGGCAGCCCGGCTTGCAGCAGCCGGCCGGCTACGCTCTGGAGCGGCGAGTGGCCGGTGCTGACGCCGGCTAGACAGGCGTTGAGAAAGGCCAGCTTGACCGAAGGGGCGTGTTCCAGAATAGTCTGCAACGAGGCGGAGGGCGTCATGACCGATCGGCCTCGCTGCCAAAGCTCCAACCCTCCCGGCCCGCCGTGGGTGATGAGGTGCAAGATGTCGGGCTTGAGTGCATCCAACTCCTGGCGCAGGTCGAGGACTGAGAAGCGGCCCGTCAGCGTCGTGACGCGGATGCGATCCGGGCCGAAGCCTTCGAGCATGCGCTTGACCGCCTGGATCTCGGCGGCGGCGTTGATCTGGCCTGAGGCATCATCCGGCGCGGCGACGAGGATGGTGAGCGGCCAGGCGATGCGCAGCGGGCGCGGCGGCTGCACGAGGCGTTGCGATTCCTCGACGCGCACCAACAGCGTTCGCCCGTTGGCGGCGATAGCTTGGCGACGATCCGGGTCGTAGAGCGTCTCCCAGGGGAGGGCGGCGACCGAGGGCGGATGCAGGGCGAGGCGAATGCGCAGGCCGTCTATCCGCTGCTGGTCCAGGTCCGAACGGGCGGCGATCCACAGGTCGCGCACGTCGTCGCGCATGAGCGCGGTGAAAAGCCGGCTGCCTGCATCGGTCAGCAGCTTGGCGTCGGGCGCGAACATGGTGCGCTCGATACGTCCGGCGAGGTTAGGCCAGTCGCCTTGGTTGATGTCGCAGGCGAAGGCGCCTTGCGCCGACTGACGTCGATAGCGAGCGGCGACCGCATAGGGCGCGGCGTCTCCGCTCAGGGTGATGTCGAAGTCGATGAAGTTGCAACGCGTCATTGTTGACAGGCCTCTGTCCGGCTCTTAGAATGACTCTGCCTACCTTATCATGACGGTCTAGGCGGGTCAAGCGGTATGGAGTGTTGACATTGATGCGCAAAGAGGGCGATACGGCGAAGCAGATGCGTGCGGATTTGTTGGGAGCGGCAACGGGGCGCGGGGCTGCCTGGGCGGGACGTTTGGGCCGGCAGGTTTCGGCTGCGGCGCAGATTGCGGCGACGCAACTGGGGCGCGCGCTGCGCAACCGCACCGGTCCTGGGGCGGATTACCGCGACCGCATCAGTGTGGCGACGTGGCTGGTGGTGTTGGGCCTCGGCGCGAGCCTGGTGATCGATTTGCCGACTGCAGTGGTGAGCTTTTGGGCGTTCGGCTCGCCCATCACGCTGCCGTTCACTGGCGCGATCTGGTTCGCCATCTTCCTGGCGTTGACGGCTGCGACAGGCGCACAAAGCGTCGTCGCCGCGCATCCGGCTAATGCCAACCGCATCAGCGTGCTGGGCCTGGAAAACTGGCCCTATTGGGCGCTGCCGATGGCTTTGACGAGCATCGCCGTGCTGCTCTTGCCGTTGGGGCCGAGCCCGGTCATCCAATTGGCTGCCATTGCCCTGAGCGGGGCGCTGATCGCGCTGGCGTATGCGGGCCTCTATGCCACGGTCGAGCCTGGCGCACCTGGTTCGCGGCGGGCGAGGCTGCTCTTGGATTCACTCGCCTATGGCAGCGCGCTGTTGCTGTTCTTGTTCGTGTACCAGACGCGTACGCGCAGCCTGCTTTCCGGCACGTTGGTGGCGGCGACGGCGATGCTGCTGGCGATTGAGATCCTGCGCAGCGTGACGCCGCGTGCGCGCGTCGCCCTGGTCTATGGCGGCATCGTCGGGCTGGTGCTGGGCGAGGTAACGTGGGCGCTGAACTACTGGGTGCTGCCGGGGTTAACGGGCGGGCTGTTGCTGCTGTTGATCTTCTATCTGTTGATCGGCATCGCCCAACACGGCCTGCAGGGGCGTCTTACCCGGCGCGTGATGATCGAGTTCGCTGTATTTGCCGTGGTGGCGTTGATCCTGATCGCGCTAGTAGGGCCGGGCTTTACCTTAACGGTATCCTGAGCGGGAGCGGTATTCCTCTGCGGCGAGCAGTATGCGCGCGTGATTGTGTCGCCAGCGGGCGCGACGTCCCCCATCGTCGATCATCCCAAACAGAACGTCGGTCAACATGCGGTTGATCGGCGTACGCACGCCTACTTCTTCCCCCTTTTTTACGACTGCGCCGTTTAGCCAGGCGACCTCATTCTGTTTCCGCCCGCTGTGCAGATCGATATGCAGACTTGGCATTTTGCCGCCGCGCGCGCCGCCGGCTTTGGCGCGCAGGGCGCTGCGCAGGAGCGGCTTGGGCAGCATTCTAATCAGCGGCGCCAGCAGGCGGAAGGGGTAGCCGCCTAAGTTGGCGGGGTGGATGCCCGCGGCCTGCATTACGTCGAGGGCTTCGCGCCAGGCGTCGATCTCCAGGTCGACGAGCACGTCCTCGGCCATTTCCTGGGCGGGCGTCATGTCGAGAATGGCGCAGGCGGCGTTGCCCACCATGTTCATGAGCAGCTTGGTCCACTTCATGCTCTGCGCGGCGGCGAAGCGCTTCACGTTGAAGCCGGCTTCGGTCAGTGCAGACTGGGTCGCATCGACCAGCGAGGCGGGGACATCGGCGTGCCACGGGCTGAGGCCGAGCGTGTAGGCGGGCTTGTCGACCTGGATGGCTCCCGGCCCCAGCACGGAGACCGGCGTCGTGATCACGCCGGCGAGCACGTTGGCGCTGCCCAGAGCGGCGGCAAGGGCTTCTTCGTTGCCCACGCCATTCTGCAGGCTGAGGATAGGCGGCGGCGCGCCGCCCGCGGCCTGTACGAATTCGTTGAGAGCCGCTGCGGTGTCATAGCTCTTAACGGTCAGCACCGCCAAGTCGTAGGCGGCTACGTGGAGGGCGGCGCTGATGGAGCCGGCGGCGGCGACGCTTGTGATGCGGTGCTGGCCGCGGCTATCGTGCAGTTCGATGCCCTGTTGGCGGATGATCCCAGCCGTGCCGGGGCGTGCGACTAGCGTGACCTCGTGTCCGGCTTGTGCCAGCTTGCCGCCGACCAAACAGCCGATGGCTCCTGCGCCAATGATCAGTACTTTCAATCGTGATCCTCGTAGTAGGTCTGCATGGTTGGGTCAGGCAGGCGAGATGGGCGTTCGCCGCTCCAGGTCGTAGAGGCCATAAGCCGCGGCGAGGAACTCGACGGGGTGGCGGCTGGGGATGCCGGTCCCGTGTTCCATCTGCCAGCGGCAGGTCTCGGAATCGCAGGCGGAGAAGGCGATGTGCGGGCCTTGCGCGTGCACGAAGTCGAACAACTCTGCGCCGACGTCCATGGCGATGCGGTATTTCTCCGTCTTGTAACCGTAGGTGCCGGCGATGCCACAGCAGGCCGCGTGGCTCTCGCGCACGTCGATGCCGGGGATAAGGCTGAGCAGTTCGAGTGCGGGTTTGCCCACGCGGTGGGCGCGCTGCTGGCAGGGGGCATGGTAGGGAACGGTCAACTCGATGGGCCGGAAGTCAGTGCGCAACTCGCCCTGGTCATACAGCTCTCGCAGCCACTCGAACAGGTCCCAGACGCCCATGCGCAGCGTCTCGACGGCGTCGTCGTGCAGATCGAGCAGTTCGGGCGCCTCTTCCTTGAGGGTGAGCGTGCAGCTTGTACTGGTGCCGACGATGGGGATGCCGGCGCGGGCATAGCCGCTAAGGCGGGCCGTGTTGCGCCGGTGATAGGCTTCGGCCGCGGAGAATTCGCCGTTGCTCAGCATGGGCAGGCCGCAGCAGTTCTGCGGCGGGACGATGACCTCGTAGCCGTTATGTTCGAGGACGGCGACGGCTGCCTGTCCGACGAACGGCTCGTAGTACATGGTGGCGCAGCCGTGGAAATAGACGACTTTTTTGTCCGACTTGAGTCGGGCGCGGCGCGTGGCGTGCATCCAGTCGCCAAACGTGCCGTCGACGCTCCAGCGGGGCAGGGGCGCTTCGCGGGCAATGCCCATGACCTTTTCCGCCAGCACGCGGCTCACCGGGTTGTGCAGGCCGAAGTTGGCGAGGCGCGGTGCGAAGCTGCCTGCCATGCCCAATAGCTCGTTGCGGCCGAGCAGCCGGTTGCGCAGAGGGATGCCCTCGGTCTCTGCGATCTGGGCGCGGGCGCGGGCGTTCATCTCGGCGATGCGTACGCCGGTGGGGCAGACTTCGTTGCAGACGCGGCAGCCGGAGCAGTAGTCTACGGCGTGATCAGGCGAGATGGGCTGCCCGTTTTCGCGGAAGCGCTGCGCCTGCGGGCCGGCATACTTGGGACCCGGGAAGAGGTCTGTCACCGCGGCCACAGGGCAGTAGGTCGTACAGATGTTACATTTGATACAGGCGTCGAGCGTGTGATCGACTGATTGCCAAGAGATTCCGTGCATGATGCTCCATCGGCGGCGTACGGATGCGCCTAGGTCTGGGCCGGCTGGCGTGCGGCGCTGCGGATCAAGGCGAGGGCCGCGCCGCGACCGGCGGCAATGGACAGTCCTTCCAAGCTGCGTTCGCGCAGCGGGTCGGCATGGGCGAGCAGCCCGCCCGCCGCCCACAGGTTGTCGTAGACGGGCTGCCCGTCTGCGTCGACGGGCCGGTAGCCGTCGTCGACTTCCACGCCGGCCTGGAAGATCGGCTGGCCGCGCGGGTCGAGGAAATCGCCGCGGAACCACTGGCTGCGATCCGGCGGCGCGCTGAGCGGAAGGTCGAACACGACTTCCCAGAAGCGGCCTGCGGCATCGCTGGAGAAGCCGCCGCCGAGGATGCCGCCCGTCGCCAGCAGGTAGGCGCCGGCGTGGTGGCGCAAGGGCCGGGCGCTGGTTTCGGTCTCTACCCAGCGGATGCGCTTTCCGCCGCCGGAGAAGCCGATAACCTCCATGCCCGCCTCGATGCGGACGC
>JASGTU010000265.1 GCA_030058085.1 Chloroflexota bacterium | reverse complement strand
GGGGGATCCAGCATGTAGGGGGACGCATGAATGTCCTCGAAATACGGCTGCTGGGGGCGCCGACGGTCCATTGGGGAGGCGCTCCGCTGTCGATCGTGCGCCGGCAGACGCGCATGTTGCTCTTCCGGCTGGCAATGTTCGGCCAGCCCTTGCTGCGCGAGCGCCTCTGCTTCCTCTTTTGGCCTGATGTCCCCGAAGCTGTAGCCGGGCGCAACCTCAGCCATCTCCTGACACATCTGCGCCAGGCCCTACCCGCCGACGACATCCTGTGCACCTTCGACGATCGCGTGTATCTGAACCCCGATGCGGCATGGTCCGATGTCGAGGAGTTCCGGCGGCTGTCCGATTCCGCCGGCGCGGATAGGGACTTGAATGCGCTCACGCAGATCGCCCGTCTTTACCGGGGGCCGTTTCTGGATGGGCTGTCGGCGCCACACTGCCCGGAGTATGAGTCGTGGATGCTGTTGGAGCGGCGGGTTTTGGAGCGGCGCTATCGCGAGACGTTGTCCGCCCTGATCGATCAGCTTGCCCTATCCGGCGAATATGACCAGGCTGTAGCGTATGCGCACCGCTATTTGGCGGTTGATCGCCTGGATGAGTCGATCCATCGCCGCCTGATCGAACTGTATGCTGCGCGGGGCGACCGGGCCGCCGCCCTGCGCCAGTATCGCCAGTGCGCCATCCTGCTCGAACGGGAGTTGGGCGTGCAGCCTCTGCCCGAAACTGTGTCGCTCTATGAGGTCGTGCTCAAGGGGCGCGCCTCGCGCCAGGCTGTTGGGGCGGCCGCGTTGTGGACGACGCTGCCGGGGCCGCATGCGCCGCTGGTAGGGCGCGCCGAGGCGCTGGAGGAGCTGCGTCGCACCTGCACGCGGGCCGCCGGCGGTCAGGGCGGCATGGTGCTGATCACGGGCGAGGCGGGCATCGGCAAATCGCGCCTGTTGCAGCATTTCGCCGCCCAATTGCCCGCCCGCGCCATCGTGCTGGTGGCGGCGGGCCAGCCGGGGGCGCAGTCACTGCCCTATGGCCTGATCACCCAGGCGATGCGGTCGCGCCTCAGGATTGATGCGCAGTCAGGCTGCTCGCCGCCGGCATCCTACCGCCTTTCCCCTGTGTGGGTGGCGGAGGTGGCGCGCCTGCTGCCGGAGTTGGAGACGGGCGGCTTCGCGCCCGCCAGGAACGCGCAACTGCCGGGTGATGAGGCCCGCCTGCGCCTCTTCGAGGGCCTTATCCGCTTCATCCAGGCTATGACGCTGGGCGCAGAGCCGGCTGTTCTGTGCTTGGACAATTTGCACTGGGCGGACAGCGCCACGCTCGACTGGCTGGCCTATCTCGGCACGCAACTGCGCGGCCTGCCGCTGCTCATCATCGGCGCTTGCCCAAGTGATGAATGCGCCGGCCTGGCCCAATTGCGCCAAGGCTTGACCCGGCTGGGCAACCTGAGTGAACTGGAACTAGCCGGCTTGACGGTTGACCAGGTGCAGGAATTGCTGTGCTACGTGACCGGTCGCCACGCCATCGACGGGCAGCTTTCCCGACGTCTGCACGCAGCCACGGGCGGCAACCCGTTCTACCTGCTGCAGATCGTCGCCAATCTGCTGGAGAGCGGGCAAGACCCGGAGCAATGGGCGGCGCTGGGTGATTTTCCCTTGCCGTCCTCTATCCGCGCCGCGGTGGCAGCGCGCCTAGGGGCGCTGAATGAGGTGGCGCGCCAGGTTATCGAAGCCTGCGCTATTCTGGCGCCCGCTTTCGGCTTCGACCTGGTTAGGCTGACGGCAGGCCGGCGCGAGTTGGAAACGCTGGATGCGTTGGACAGCCTGGCGGCGCGCCGCCTGCTCGACACGCGCGGCGATGTCTACCGCTTCCAGCATGACCTGGTGCGCCGCGTCGTCGAGACCGGCATGAGCCCGCTGCGCCGTCGTCTGCTCCACCGCCGCGCCGGGCGCGCCCTAGAACAACTGGATCGTCACGCCGTCGACGCCCTCGCCTACCACTACGAGGCGGCGGACGAGCCGCTTAAGGCCGCGTATTTCCATGAACTGGCTGCCCAGCGTGCAGAGGCGCTCTTTGCCTGGCACGAGGCCGAGGAGCACCGCGTGCGCGTGCGGGCGCTGCAACTGCAATAGCCGGGCGACCGCCCGTCCGATTGGCCGGGCAGTTTCGACCGGCTTTGATCCTGCGGTAAGATAACAGGCAGACTTCACTGTCTCACCTCGAATCCTGCTCAAAATATGCCAAACTTATCGACGCCGCTAGTTGGGAGCGCAAGATGATCAACCAGATGTTGCTGGAGCAACTTCAGCGCAACGTTCACAGTTTCATTCGCACGGTGCGGACGCTGTCGACCGAGCAGTTTTTGACCAAGATGAACGGCTGGGCGCCGCGCGACGTGACGGCCCACCTGATCGGCTGGAACCGCGCCACGCTTGACGGTACGGATGCCATTCGCCGCGGCGAAATGCCCGCCGCCCTGGTCGACCCGGGCGAGGACTGCTGCAAGATCAATGCGGTCTTCGTCGCTCAATATGACTCGACCGACCCGCAGCAACTCCTGCGCGAACTGGAGTTGTCGTTCCAGGAGCTGGCGCGGAAGTGCTACACGCTGGATCTGGCGGACTGGACGACCGACTTCGGCGTCCAGTTGGGTGGCGGCGCGCCCCTCACGATCGACAAGTTCGTGACATTCCTGAGCGACGACTACGACAACCACCGGCGCGAGATCGAGGCTTGGCGCGAGACTGCCGCCGCCGAGAACGACTAGAGCCCGGCGGCGTTGGGTTGCGGCGGTTCCTCCTGGGGAGGCTTGACGCGTGTTTCGCGAAGTGATGCTGGCTCGACCCCTCCGCAAGGGAATGATACAGTGTACGGCCTGCGAGCACTGGTGCGCGGTGGCCCCGGGCGAGGCCGGCAAGTGCGGCGTGCGGCGCAACCTCGACGGCGCGCTGCGGCTCGTTGTCTATGGCCGCGCCGTAGCCGCCCACGTCGACCCGGTGGAGAAGAAGCCGCTGCATCACTTCCTGCCCGGCAGCGACATCTTCTCGATCGGCACGGTGGGCTGTAATCTGCGCTGCGCCTGGTGTCAGAACTGGGACATTTCGCAGTTCCGCGATTTCGACCCGGAAACGGACGCCCTCGGTCGCAGGCTGATGCCGCAGGAGATCGTCGATCTCTGCCTGCGCCAGGGCATCCCGCTCGTGGCGTTTACCTACAACGAGCCGGCGATCTATTTCGAGTATGCCTATGACACGGCCAAGCTGGCGCACGAAGCCGGTCTACGCACGGTCATGGTTTCGAGCGGCTATGAGACCCTCCAGGCCATCGAGACGATCGCGCCCTATTTGGATGCGATCAACGTCGACCTGAAAGCCTTCGACAACGAGACTTACCGGCGCTATTGCGGCGCACGGTTGGAACCGGTGCTGCGCAATATCCGCCATCTGGCGACGGAAAGCGGCGCGTGGGTGGAGGTGACGACGCTGGTCATCCCCCGGCTGAACGATGGTGACGAAGAATTGCGCGCCATCGCCGAGTACTTGGCCGGCGTCAGCCCGGATATTCCGTGGCATGTGTCGGGGTTTGTGCCGCATTACCACATGCAAGACCGGCCGCCCACTTCCGCGGCGACGCTGCACCGCGCCTGGCAGATCGGCAAGGGAGCGGGGCTGCGCTACGTGTATACCGGCAACGTATGGGGCAGCCCCTTGCTGGAGAACTGCTCCGATACGCTGTGCCCCGCGTGCGGCGCGACGCTGATCCGGCGCGATGGGTATGCTGTACGCTCCTTGTGGCAGACGCCGGGCGTCTGTCACCGGTGCGGCGCCGCCATTGCCGGCGTGTGGCAGTAGAAGACTGCATCGGTCAGACGGGGATGAAGCAGGAAAGGGATATGCCTGAACAATCTCGTGCGGCAGATGAGGCCGGCTTTGTCCGGCGTGCAGCCGTCGCGGGGCGTTTTTATCCGGCGGACCCGGCCACGCTGGAACAGATGGTGCGCGGCTTCATGCGCGAGGCGTCGCCTTCGCGCTGGGAACCGCCGCGTGCGGTGATCGCGCCCCATGCCGGTTATGTGTGCAGCGGCATTGTGGCCGGGGCCGGCTTCCAGGCGTTGTCGGCGCGCCCGCAGGCCGAGCATACTGTCTACCTGATGGGGCCGGCGCATTGGCTGCCGGTCTATGGCGTGGGGCTTTCGTCGGCAAGCGCCTTCACGACGCCGCTGGGCGCGGTTTCTGTCCACGCGGAGCAGGTGCGGGCGTTGGCGGCGCGCGGCAGGCCGTACAGCCTGTCCGACGCGGCGCATGCGCCGGAGCATTGCCTGGAAGTGGAACTGCCCTTCTTACAGACGGCGCTGCCGGGCTGTCGCATCGTGCCCATGTTGTTCGACGACGGGGCTCAGCCGGAGCGGATCGCCGCTGACCTGGGCGAACGGCTGGCGAGCGACCCGCACAGCATCGTCGTGGTCAGCTCTGACCTGAGCCACTATCAGCCCTACGCCCAGGCGCAGAAGGTCGACCGCACCTTTCTGGATGCGGTGGCGTCGGGCGATGTCGCAACCGCGGCCAAAGGCCAAGCCTGCGGGCTTCAGCCGATCCTGTGCCTGATGATCCTGGCCCGGCAGCTTGGCTGGACCGCCCATGTGCTGGACTACCGCAACTCGGGTGATACGTGCGGCCCTCGCAGCGAAGTGGTCGGCTACGGCTCGGTGATCTTCGTCCCATGAGCCTGCCGGCGGCTGAGTTGTATCACCTCTGCCGCCCCGTTTCGCTCTACGGCATTAGTGCGGTAGTCGTACGTCGTTCGCGGCGTTTGCTTGTCGCCGAGCTATACGGTAGTGTGAAGGATGACTTCTCGCGGCGTTTGTTGCATGCGAAGGGGCGGGCGCCTGGGCGGTCACCTACCGGCTGACGAACGCCACAACGCAAAGATTAACTGCTGCGGCGCGCTGCGCCGTAGGTTTGATTAACCTAGCCGTTCACATTTGGCGGATTATTTTAGGCGGATCACATAAGAAGGAGGCGGCGCCATGACGTTGACCGACTTGCTCAGCAATTTCTACGCGCCCTATGCCGCAGCCGGCATCATCGGGCTGCTGATTGGGTGGCTGTTCACGCGCATCGGCTGGCGGCGCCGCATTAACGAGGCCGAAGAGCGCGCCGCCGAACTGGACGCCCAGCGCCGCCGAATTGAGCGCCAGTCCGCCGAGTCAATTGAGAAGGCGGCCCGTCTTGAGAGCAGTGCCACGGCCGCGGAGGAGCAGCTGGCAGAACTGCGCGGCAAGGCGGAATCGCTGGCGGCGGAGTTGGCGGCGGCGCAGGAGGAGAAGGCCGATCTAGCCGCGCAGCTGGAGGCGTGCGCCAGTGAGACGGCTGACCTCAAGATGCAGCTTGCCCTGCAACAAGATGCGCCGCCGGAAGGCGACCCGGAGCTTGTGCGCGCCGGGGAGGAGGTCGAACTCGCCCAGCCACAGCCCGAACCGTCCGTTAGCGCAACCGAGATGGAACAGCTGCGCGCCGAGCTAGACCAGGCGCGCGCCCGCGCCGACAAGGCGGACCAAGCGGCGATGAGCAAGGACACGGCGCTGACGGAGGCCTATGAGCGGGCTGTGGCGCTGCAGCGGCAACTGGACGAGCGCGAGAAGAAGCTGGCAGCGGCCCAAGCGGAACTGGAAGGGCTGCGTCACGAGATCGCGGCGCTGTCGGATGTGAAAGAGGAGATGGAGTTCCGCATCCAGCGCGCCCGCGCCGATGCCGCGGGCGAATTGGCCTCGCTCACGTCGACGATGATGAAGCTGAAGGACGACGCCCTCCACGAAGCGAACGCGCGCATCGCCGAGCTGACGAAGGAGCTGGAGCAGGCGCGCGACAGCTAAGGCTGCTCCGCGGCGCAACACGGGCTGTCCTATTCGTCCCATCAACCAATGGGAGGAGTTGTATGGAGAATCTGTCCCAATACGCGCAGATTGGGATTGTAGCGGGAGCGTTTCTGATCGGGTGTCTCCTTACGTGGCTGATCGGACGGTCGGCGCGGCGGCAGATGGAGGCCGGCTATGCGGGGCGGCTGCAGTCCGCTCAGGCGGCGCTGAAACGTCGCGAGGATGACCTGGAGACGGTGCGCGAGCAACTGGCGGCGCAGCGCGAGCGGGCCGAGCAACTGGCGGCGGAGCGGGCCGCATTCCAGTCCAAGTGGGAGCAGGCGCAGTCCGAAGCTGCGGCGCGCATCGAGGAACTGGAACTGGCGCTCACCCAGGAGCGAGAAGAACGCGTCCATGCGCACGCCGAACCCGCGCGCGTCTCGGAGGTTACGCTAGAGGCGGAGCCTGACGAGCCTGAAGATGATGCTGCGGACACGTCCCCCCCGGAAGCCGAGGCCGAGTCTCCGGCTGCGGAGCCACAGCCTGAACCTGTGGAGGATACCCCAGCCGAGCAGAGCGAGGACGCCGCTGCGGAGCAGACGGCGTCGCCCGGCGCACCCCCCGCACGCGAGACAGTAAAGCTCGCCGAGGCGAGGTCCAAGATCGCAAGCCTGAGTGAGAGCGTGAGCGCGCTGTCGGCCATTGCCGCCCAATTGGCCGCAGCATTGGAACAGCGCGACCGGGAGCTTGCCGCGCTGCGCAGCCGGCGGGAGCCGTCCGGACAGCCCGATGAGGCGGAGGACGACCGCAGCCAACTGCTGGCGCAGCTCCACGCACGCGATACTGAGGTCGACGCGCTCAACAAGCTGCTCGGTCAGGCGCAGGATGAGGCGTACAAACTGGCCGACGAGAAGATCGACCTGGAAACGCAGCTTCAGGCGCGCGAGGCGGAGTTCAGCGCGCTGAACATCCTGCTGGGCCAGGTGCACAGCGAGTCGGACAAGCTGGCCGACGCCAAAGCCGACCTGGAGGCGCTGCTGCAGGCGCGTGACGCCGAGATTCTGGCCCTGAACGAAGATCTCGAACAGGCGCTGGCGGAGGCGATGCAGTCCGCAGCGGAGCGCACTCCTCCGGCCCAGGCGTCTGAGAGCGGCGCTGCGCCGGATGTCGCCGGACAACCGCCTTCCAAGGCGGTTGCGCTGAACGCAGCCTGGACGTTGGGCGTGGAGCCGGGCGAGCTGGCCCAGCCGCAAGACCTGAATGAGGTCACCGGCATCGGCGCCATCTTCGAGCAGCGTCTCTTCGCAGCCGGCGTAGGGACCTATTGGGAGCTGGCTAACCTCAGCGACGCGGAGATGCGGCGCATTTTGCAGGTGGACGACGTCCGGCATTTGCGCGCCAGGCCGGACGAGATTCGGGCCGAGGCTTACCGCTTAGCACAGGAGACGGACACCGTGGGGCGCGTGTGGGCGGGCCGCCTGGACGATTATTTTACGCCGGATGACGATGAAACCGGCGATAAGGGCGGCGACGATGGCTGTAGCGATGATGACGCCCAAGACGACGATGCGGGTGAGCGGCGGGCATGACGGCGCATAACGGGGAAGCAGTTGACGAGCAGGCGTTGATTGCCCGCGCCCAACAGGGCGATGCACAGGCCCTGGCCGCCATCGTCGAGAACCATCAACGCACAGTGTATAACGTAGCGCTGCGCATGTGCGGCAACCCGCACGATGCCGAGGAGACGCTGCAGGAGACGTTCCTGAGCGCGATCAAGGCGCTGCCCAAGTTCGAGGGGCGTTCTCAGCTATCGACGTGGCTGTATCGCATCGCCTCGAACGCCTGCCTGATGCAGCGACGACGCCAGGCCGCGGGCGCGGATATGACCTCGCTGGACGACGGCGAGGAGGAGCGCGATGAGTTCGACCCGCCCAAATACTTCGTCGATTGGTCTGTGCGGCCCGACGACGTGCTGCTGGACGGTGAGCTGCGCAGCGTGATGGAGGACGCCATCGCCCAACTGCCCGAAGCGTTGCGCATTGTCTTTATCTGGCGTGACCTGGAAGGCCTGTCCACGGCGGAGACGGCGGAGGTTCTCGGCATTTCCGAGGGGGCGGTTAAGGTGCGCCTGCACCGCGCGCGCCTGCAACTGCGCGAACTGCTGTCGCACTACTATGCCGAAAGCCGGGCCGGCAGCCGGACGGGAGGCCCCGCCGATGCCAAAGCCTGATTGCCGCCAACTGCTCGCCGAATTGTCCAGCTATCTGGAGGGCGAGGCTTCCCCCGAACTCTGTCGCGAGATCGAACGCCACCTGGCGGGCTGCCCCAACTGCCAGGCGGTCGTCGATACGCTCGGCAAGACGATTTCCCTCTACCACACATTGCCCGAAGAGGACGTGCCGGATGAGGCGCGTCGCCGCCTGTGGCGCGTGCTGCACCTGGACCTCCCTCCCCGTTAGCGATCCGCCCGCCCATTTTCGGCGAAGTTCTGCCGTATCCGCTTCGAATAGCCGGATGCGGCTGTTGTTGCGCGCCGAGCTTGTAACCTTTTGCGCGTGCGTGCATCTAACTTGGTGTAAACGGAATTCACGGGCGGCGATTGGCCGGCCCCTTAAACAAATCGGGAGAGAAAAATGAGTCTGTTGAACGCAGAGGTTCGCAAGCAAGTCCAGGATGAATTTGCCGCACTGACCGATTCGGTCAAGCTGGTCGTGTTTACGCAGGACATGGAATGCCAGTATTGCACGGAAACGCGCGAACTGGTCGAGGAAGTCGCCGAGCTTTCGGACAAGTTGAGCGTGGAGGTCTACGATTTCGTGGCGGATAAGGCCTTGGCCGACGAGTACGGCATCGACAAGATTCCGGCTGTGGCGATTGTGGCTGACGGCGACGACGCCAAAGACTACGGCATCCGCTTGTACGGCATTCCGTCGGGCTACGAATTCAGCACGCTGATCGAAGACATCCTCATGGTGTCTCATCGCGAATCCGGGCTGAGCGGCGAGACCAAGGCGCTGCTGCACGATCTGAGCGAACCGCTGCATTTGCAGGTCTTTGTGACGCCGACCTGCCCCTACTGTCCGCGGGCAGTGCGGCTGGCGCATATGATGGCGATGGAAAGCGACCTGGTGAAGGGCGACATGGTGGAGGCCATCGAGTTCCCGCACCTGTCCAACAAGTATCAGGTGATGGGCGTGCCCCGCACGGTGATCAACGAGGATACGTACATTGAAGGCGCCGCGCCTGAACAGATGTTGATGGACAAGGTGCGCGAGGCGTTGGCTTAGGATATAAAGATACCGCCAAGACGCAGAGGGCGAAAACTGACCTTCCAGGAAGCGCGCTTCCTGGAAGGTCGGCAGCCGCCAGCGCAGGGTTTCCCTCGCTCACTGCGACTTGGCGATGAATGACAGCCGGGAGGTATGAGAGATGGAACTGAACTTGGGTATGGGCATGGCCGGCGGCGAAGGGCCGAAAAGCTATGATGTGATCATCATCGGCGGCGGGCCGGCGGGCGCGTCGGCGGCCATCTACACAGCGCGCTCCGACTTGAAGACGCTGGTGATCGACAAGGGGCTGACCGCGGGCGCACTGGGCGTGACCGCCAAGCTCAGCAATTATCCGGGCGTCGTCGGCCCGGTTAGCGGTGCGGAGTTGGTCGAGATCATGCGCGGCCAGGCCGAGTCGTTCGGCGCCGAGTTCCTGACGGACAAGGTGATCGGCGTGGACTTGCACAGCAACCCTAAGAGCGTGATGGCCGGAACCGGCTCGTTCACGGCGCGGGCCGTGATCTTGGCGACCGGCGCCATGGGGCGCACCAGCCAAGTGGCGGGAGAAGAGACGTTTTTGGGCAGGGGCGTCAGTTACTGCGCCACCTGCGACGGCGCGTTCTTCCGCAACAAGCCGGTAGCCGTGGTCGGCAACAACGACGAAGCCGCCGAAGAAGCGCTCTTCCTGGCTAAATACACGGACCAGATCCACCTGATCGTGCCGACGCCGAATCTCAATCTGCGCTCCGGCCTGCTGGAAGAAGTGACCGGCCATCCGGGCATCAATGTTCATCTGGGCACGCGGCTGCGCGAGGTGGTGGGCAACGGCAAAGTCACGGGCGTGCGCGTTCAGGCGCGCGGCGGTCAGGCCGAGGTGCTGCCCGTGGAAGGGGCGTTCATCTACCTGCAAGGGGCCAAGCCGATCACCGATTACCTGTTGGGCCAGCTTGACACGACGCCGGAAGGCTGCCTGGTCGTGGATCGGGAGATGCAGACCAGCGTTCCGGGCGT
>JASGTU010000264.1 GCA_030058085.1 Chloroflexota bacterium | reverse complement strand
ATCACCTTGACGTAGCCGTCGTCGCCTTCCAGGTGCGGGGGCCACTGCCCCAGCCGCCCGCAGAAGAGCGCATTCACCATCGGCTCGTTGAGCGGCGTGTAATAGCGCACCAGGTCGCGGTAGCGTTGGGCAAAGGCATAGGCATACTCGGCGTTGCGCTCGGCGTATGCGTGGTTGATGAAGGCGTTCTCCATCCACAGCGGCGTGCCGTAGTGCATCAGGTCGATGATGGGGATGCAGCCGACCTTGTTCACCAGGTGATCGAGCGCCTCGTCCATCCACGACCAGTCGAACTGCCCCGGCGCGGGGTTGACCTTGTACCAGGGTACGCCCCAGCGCACATGCTGCGCGCCCGCCTCACCGAGCAGGTCAAAGTCCTCGCGCCACAGCCGGTAGTGCGCCGTCAACTCATACTCGTCCAACGGGCGCAGCCCCGGCCGCGTCTGTGGGATGAAGGTATCCTCGATGCCAAGACCCCAGCTAAATTCAGGAAGCATAGCAGACATAGCGAGAGATTTACTCCTTTGTTCCGGTGAGAGCGATGCCCGCCACGAAATAGCGTTGGGCAAAAAGGAAGGCGACGATCAGCGGCAGCGCCGCCAGCGTAGCGCCCGCCATCAACAGCCCGTATTCGATGTTGTGGTCGCCCATGAAGAGCGCCAGCCCGGTCGGCAGCGTGCGCATCTCCTGCGTCATGGTGATGATCAGCGGCCACAGAAAGTCGTTCCAATTGTACATGAAGTGGAAGATGAACACGGTGGCGATGGCCGGCCCCGACAGCGGCAGCACGATCTGCCAGTAGATGCGGAACTCGCCCGCCCCGTCGATGCGCGCCGCGTCCTCCAAATCGATCGGGATGCTGACGAAGAATTGGCGCAGCAGGAAGATGCCGAAGGCGCTGGTCATGCGCGGCACGATCAGCCCCTGGAAGGTGTTGATCCAGCCGATCTCGAACAGGTTGAAGAAGAGCGGCACCAGCGTCACCTGCGCCGGTACCATCATCGTCGCCAAGATGGCGATGAACATGACGTTGCGCCCGCGAAAGTTCAGCCGCGCCAGCGCATAGGCGCACATCGAGTCAAACAACAGCGAAGCGAGCGTGATCGAAAAGGAATAGATCAGCGAGTTGCGCACGAGCTTGGCGAAGGGCAGGCGCGACCACAACAGTACGTAGTTGTCGGTTGTCCATGTCTGCGGAATCAGCAGCGGCGGGAAGGTGAACACCTCCGACCTGATCTTGAAGGAGGTGAACAACATGATGACGAAGGGCATCGCCACCGCCAGCGCCGTGACGATCAACAGCACATAGAGCAGCAGGCGCGCCGGCGCGGCAATCTCGCCGCGGCGCGCCCGATGGATGCCGGCAGCGCGGTTCATGGGACCTCCTGATAGCGCAGCAGCCGCAACTGGGCGATCGTCACGACAAAGATGAGCAGAAACAGGACCAGCGCGGCGGCGCTGGCATAGCCCATGTCGAAGTTGGTGAAGCCCTGGCGATAGATGTAGGCCACGATCGTCTCGGTGCTGAACATCGGCCCGCCGCGCGTCAGCACGTAGATCTGGTCGAAGGCCTGCAGCGCCGCAATCACGGCGTTGACCAGCGCAAACAGCAGCGACGGACGCAGCAGCGGCAGCGTGATCTGCCAGAACTGCTGTACGTTGTTCGCCCCGTCCACCTCCGCCGCCTCATAATAGCTCTGCGAAATGCCTTGCAGGCCCGCCAGCAAGATCACTAGGTTAAAGCCGAACCAGCGCCAGATGCTGATCAGGATCACCGCCGTCATGGCGTAGTCCGGGTCGCGCAGCCATTGGATGTGCGGCAAGCCCGCCAGGCGCGAGTAGTAGGCGACGAAGCCGATGTCCGGGTCGAGCAGATAGCGCCATACGATCGCCTCGACGGCAAAGGAGACGAGCACGGGCAGGAAGAACAGCCCGCGGAAAAAGACGCGCCCGCGCAGGCGCAGATTGAGGACCACGGCGAAGAACAGCGCCAGCAGGATCTGCCCCGGCACAACGCCCACCGCATACACAGCCGTATTGCGCAGCGCATTCCAGAAGCGCCCGTCGTCCATCAGGTCGACAAAGTTCTTCACGCCGATAAAGGCGGGGTTGAGGTCGGCCAGCTCCCAGTCGTGCAACGCCATCCACGCCGCCTGGAAAATGGGGATCACGACGAAGGCGATCAGCAGGAGGAGACTGGGGGCCATAAACAGCCAGGCCGCCCGCGCCTGTGCGCTAACCAGGGGCCGCCGCGTCCTGCCCGCGCCGGCCGGCATATGCGCCTGTGCCATGAGTCACTCCTTCCGCCGTGAGACGCAGGCTGCGTGAGACGGCGCGCCGCCTCACGCAGCTACACGCAGCGCTATCCCGGCTACTGCTCGGCCAGGACCTTATTCATCTCCGCCGCGGCGGCCGTCAACGACTCTTCAGCCGTCATGTTGCCGCGCGCCACCTCGAGGATGGCCGGCACGATGATGTCGTCGTTGATCTTGCTGTATTCCACCACGCCGGGCAGATACGTGCGCGCATACGGCATCGAGTCGGCAAAGGCCTTGACGAGCGGGTTGCTCAGAACCTCTTCGTTTTCAGCCAAGTCGAGGCGCGTGGGCGGGAAGCCGGTCTTGGCGGACCAGTTGAGCTGCGCCCAATCCGACTGCCAGAACTTCATCAGCTCGTAGACGGCTTCCTTGGCCTCGGTGTTCTGGTTGACCGTGAAGAAGACGCCTGCGCCCTGCGTGAAGGCGCCCGCCGGTCCCGCCGGCATCATGCAGATCTGATAGTCGAGGCCGGCGTCGGTGAAGAGCGTGGTCACCCACGGCCCGCTCACCGTCATGGCCGCCTTGCCCGTCTGGAAGAGGACGTCAGCCTCGTCGCCGGCCAGACCAAGGCCGAGGATCTTGTCCTGGCTGATCAGGTCGCCCCACTTCTGCACGGCCTCGATCGTCTTGGGGTCGTCCAGCATCGACTGCGTGGCGTCGGCGTTGACGAAGTCGCCGCCGTTGCTCCACACCAGCGACGGCCAGATCGAGACCGCGGCGTGGTCGCCCCACGACATGCCGTACTGCTCCGGCGTGCCGTCGCCGTCTTCGTCCACCGTCAGCGTGAGCAGCGCGTCGATCCACTCGTCCCAGTCCGCCGGGCATGTGGCGGGCAGGCCCGCCTCCTCGAACATGGCGTTGTTCATGTAAAGCAGCGTCGTGTGGTAGATCACCGGCGCGCCGTACTTCTTACCGTCCACCGTCATGGCGTTGTGAATGCCCTCGGAGAACAGGGCCGGGTCCAGTCCGGCCTCGGTCCAGAGGTCGTCCACCGGCATCAGCGAGTCGGCTTTGACATATTGGGGGATCAGGGTAGCGTCCAACGTCACCAGGTCCGGGTCGCTGCCCGAACGCAGCGACGGCAGCAGCTTGCTCAGCAGCGAATCCCACGGCTGGATGTCCATGCTAACCGACACGTTGGGGTAGAGGGCGTCGAACGCGGCGATATTCTCCTCCATCACCGGACGGTCGCCGGAGGTGAAGCCGTTCCAGTACGAAAAGTCGCCGGCGACCTCGAGGTTCAGCCCGGTCGTGTCCATCTCCGGCGCTGCAACCTCGGCGGGAGCCGCCTCAGC
>JASGTU010000263.1 GCA_030058085.1 Chloroflexota bacterium | reverse complement strand
CGGCAATCGGCTCTACTCAGCCAGCCCGAGCCGATAGACCCCGCCGCCGGCGATGTCCGTCAGGTAGACTTCGCCTGTCTCGTCCTCGCCGAACGAACTGAGCAGCAAGCCGCTGCGCATCACAAGCGCGCTCTGCCACCCGTTTCCGTCGCCTGGGGCCGCCGCCCAAATGGCGCCGCTGCAGTAATCCCCGTAGAAGTAGACCCCTTGCAAGGCCGGGTATGCACCGCCGCGATAGACGTGCCCCCCAGTGACTGAGCAGTGCCCGCTGTGGTCATATTCCAGGATCGGCTGCTCCAAGCCGCTGCGATCACAGGCGTCACCCTCGATGCAGGCTGAGCCTTCCTGGATAGGCCAGCCGTAGTTCAGCCCGCCGGGGCTGCCGGACGGCGTGAAGTGTATTTCCTCGTAACGATTCTGTCCCACGTCTGCAATCCATAGGTCGCCTGTGAGCCGGTCGAAGCTGTAGCGCCAGGGGTTGCGCAGACCGAACGCCCAGATTTCGTCGCGCACCTGCGGGCCGTCCGTCTCCGCGCCTGCCCACGGGTTGTCGGGCGGGATGAGGTACGGCGTAGACGGGTCGCTGGTCACGTCGATGCGCAGCATCTTGCCCAAGAGCGTGTCCGGGTTTTGGCCGTTGCCGAAGCGGTCGAAGGCAGCGCCGCCGTCGCCTGTGCCGATGTAGAGGTAGCCGTCCGGGCCAAAGGCCAACATGCCGCCGTTGTGGTTGCTTGCGGGCTGTTCGATCTGGAGCACAATGGACTCGGCGGCGGCATCTGCCGTGTCGGGCGATTCGGGCTGCACTTGGTAGCGGGCGACGACCGTGTTGCCGTCGAGGTCGGTGTAGTTGACGAAGAAATGGCCGGTTGCGGCGAAACCCGCAGGGAAGGCGAGGCTGAGCAGGCCTTGCTCGCTGGCGGAACTGCCTACGCGGTCGCGGATGTCGAGGAACGGGGCGTCGAGAAGTTGCCCGTCGCGCAAGATGCGGACGACGCCCGGCTTTTCTACGATAAAGAGGCGCCCGCTGCCGTCGCCGGCGTGCGTGACAAAGAGCGGTTGGTCTAGGCCTGTGACAACGGGTTGCAAGGCCGGCTCGATCTGGTCTATCGCCAGTTGCGGCGACGCCGCCGACTGCTCAGGCTGTGATTCCGGTTTCTGTTCGGGGGTGGGCGCCGGCGCCAAGCCGGACTCGGCAGGAGCGCTCTCGTCGGTTTCGGTCGTTGCGGCCCTCTCGCTCGCCTCAGGCGTCTCTGCGCGTGCGACTGCCTCTGTTGGCGCGAGGGGGGCGACTGTTTCCTGCGCCAGTTCGGGGCTGGTCGAACAGGCGCCAAGGACAAGCAGTCCCGCTAGTGCTGCGCCGGCGACGAACGTCAGTGCGGATCTGGTTGCGGCAAGCTGTGTACGGTTCATGTAGGCCCTTTCTATTCCGTCGTCCGCGTGTTCTTGCCGTGCGGACGGTCACGCTCCGATATCCGCAGACAGTATCCAAAGAAAGAGCGCCTGTGTCAGTAAGGCGCGTTTAATTGTCCGGCGGCTTGGAGCAGGTATTCGATCTGGATAAACTGACTTTGTACAACCGTTGCGCGGCAAGCCGGCTGGCGAAATATGAGACAGCCTACCGAAGCCGCAGCGGAATCATGTTACCAATAGGGGGTTGCCGGCCAACGAACAGAGTCAACCGGTGAGCCGGCCAAGGCGACCAAACAGCGTACAGGGAGGGGTTGCATGGAACACAACGAAATGCTGATCGTCGCGGGTATCATCGCCGCCGGCATAGCCTGCCAGTGGTTGGCCTGGCGCATACGCGTGCCCGCCATCATCCCGCTGCTTGCCGCCGGCTTTCTGGCAGGGCCTGTGTTCGGCTGGCTGGATCCCCAAGAGGAGTTCGGCAATCTGTTCTACCCCATGATTTCGATGGCGGTGGCGGTGATCCTGTTTGAGGGCGCGCTGACGCTGACATGGCGGGAGGTGCGCAGCGTGGCGTCGACGGTGCGCAACCTGCTGACCGTCGGCTCGGCGGTGACATGGTTCGGCGGCGCGTTGGCGGCGCATTATATCACCGGGATGCCCTGGAACCTGGCCCTGCTGTTTGGCGCGTTGATCATCGTGACCGGCCCCACCGTCATCGCACCGCTGCTGCGCAACGTGCGCCCGACCGAGCGAATCTCGTCTGTGTTGAAGTGGGAAGGCATCCTGATCGATCCGATCGGCGCTTCGATCGCGGTCTTGGTGCTCGGGTTTATCGTCGCAGGGGCGGAGGCTTCCTTTGGCAGTTCGGTGCTGGCTTTCCTGCGCATTGCCGGCGTAGGGCTGTCACTAGGCCTGGCGGGCGGCTATGCCGTGTATCTGCTGCTGCATCACTATCTTGTGCCGGACTTCCTGCGCGATATTGTCACGTTAGCCGTGGTGTTGGGCGTTTTTGCCGTGTCCAGCGCGTTGGCTTCCGAGTCTGGGCTGTTGGCGGTGACGGTGATGGGCGTGCTGTTGGCTAATACGGACCTGCGCAAACTGCGCGAGATTCTTTACTTCAAAGAGAAGCTCAGCGTGTTGCTGATCTCTTCTCTCTTTATTCTGTTGGCTGCCAATGTGACGATGGGCGATCTGGCCCTGTTGGACTGGCGAAGCCTGGTCGTTCTGGGCGTGGTGATCTTGATCTTGCGCCCGCTCGGCATTTTCCTAAGCGCTTGGGGCAGCAATCTGAGCCGCAATGAGCGCCTGTTTCTTTCGTGGGTGGCGCCGCGCGGCATCGTGGCGGCGGCGGTTTCCTCGCTGTTCGGCTATGAGCTCGTTCAGCTTGGCATTCCCGGGGCGAACAACTTGGCGCCGATGACGTTTTTGATCATCGTGGGCACGGTTTTGATCCAAGGCGGCACAGCCAAATGGGTGGCGCGGGCGTTGGGCGTGAGCGAGGCCGACCCGCAGGGCATTATGCTGATGGGCGCCAACCGGTTGGCGCAGGAGTTGGGATTGACGTTGCAGCAGGCCGGCATCGAGGTGCGTCTGATCGACTCGAATCAGTCCAACGTGACCGAAGCGCGGTTGCGGGGTCTGAAGGCCAGCCAGGGCAACGTGCTGTCGGACTATCTTGAGACTACCATCGACCTAGCCGGCATTGGCCGCCTGCTGGCCCTAACCAACAACGATGAGGCCAACGCTTTGGCCTGCAAGCAGTTCGAGGACGAGTTCGGGTCGTCGGAGGTATACCAACTGCCGCCGCATTTTCCGGAAAGAAATAACGGCGCGCCCAATCGCTTCCAACTAGGGCGGCTGCTTTTTCAGCGAGAGGCTACTTACCCGCGATTGTTGGAGCTGCTAGATCAAGGCGCCGCGATCAAGGCGACGGCGTTGACCGAGCAATTCACCTGGCGGCAGTTCCAAGACGAATACGCCGGCAGCGAGGGCATTGCGCTGATGGCGATCCAAGGAAAACAACTCGTGATCGCGACGACCGATCGGCCCCTGCAGCCGCAGCCCGGCTGGATGGTTGTGCATCTAACGTTGGCAAAAAATGGCAATGGCGCGTCGGGCGCGTCGGGCGCCACGGATACTGCGACTGACGTTAAAACGGCGTTGCTGACGGCCTAAGGGCGGGGCCGCGCTGCAGACTAAACGCGGCCTTGGGCGAACTAAATAATGGGTTGGGGGAATTGACTTCGCACGCGTTGATAGTATAATCACGCGTAAGGATGATTGTCGGCGGAGACAACGAAGATAACCACTGCGCATGGGTCTGATGTGTGGTGGTTTTTTGTGGAGGATGCGCAGTCATCAGATTGTTCAAACAACTCTATAGGTGAGGTTTAGAGAGAACGCGATTGTCGCGGGGCGATTCTGCTGTTGAATGCCTGCGTCAGGCGACCGCCGGTCGCCGCAAAGTATTAAACCGCTGAATCCGAAGGGTTCGTGTGATCGGAGTCCGTTGGGCTTTGTGTTCATACAAACCCTTTTTTTGTTGGCTCCAATTTCGACCCACTTTAGCTGGAGACGAGAGAAGATGAGACGCCACACGAAGCTGTACAACCGCATTGCGTTCGTTGCCGCGATCTGGTTGGCGATTGTCTTGCCGGCCGCGTGTGGACAGCCCGCGGCGGAAATGGGCGCGGCGCCAGAGACGCAGGCCGGAGCGGACAGCCTGACCATACTCGACTGGGCCGGGTATGACGCCCCCGAGTTCTGGACGCAGTTTGCGCAAGCCTACCCCGATGTAGAGGTCGATTATACCTATTTCGAGCAAGATGCCGACGCCCTGGCGAAGCTGCAAAGCGGCTTCCAGGTCGATCTGCTTCACCCATGCAGCAGTTGGTGGGGGTTGTATGTGGACGCCGGACTGGTGCAGCCGATCGACACGTCGCGCTTGAAGAACTGGCCCGACGTGGTCCCGGAAATGGCTAAGCTGGGCGAGTTCGACGGGCAGCAGTATTTTGTGCCGTGGGATTGGGGCTATGAGTCGATCCTCGTGCGCACCGACAAGGTGGAGGAAATACCCGCCTCGTGGGCTGATCTGTGGGACCCGGCCTATGCAGGGCGTCTCTCCATCCCCGACTCGGCCGAGGTGGCCCAGGTGATGGCGGCGGTCGCGCTGGACATCCCCAACCCGTGGCAGACGACGCCGGAAGAGGACGCGCTGATCAAACAGAAGCTGCTCGACATCAAGCCCAACGTGCTTACGTACTGGACCGACGCGTCGGAGTTGAGCCAGATGATGGCTTCAGGCGATGTCTGGGTGGCGGCTAGCGTGTGGACGGACACCTATAGCCAACTGATGGCGGACGGCGTCCCGGTCGAATATGTCGATCCGGCGGAGGGGCGGCTGGGCTGGGTCTGCGGCTATGGCATCAGCAGCAACGCACAGGCGCCGGACCTGGCCTACGCGTATCTGGACGCGATCCTGGATCCGGAATCCAGCGCCAATCTGAGCAACCAGTTCTACTACGGCACATCTAATCGCAAGGCGTTTGAACTGGCGGACCCGGCTCTGGTCAGCCTGTTTAAGCTCGACCAGCCGGATGTGTTGCAGCAGACGGTGTTCTACCAGACGATGAGCGCGGAGCACCGCCAGAAGATCACGGAAATGTGGGACGAAGTGAGGCTGGCGCCGTAGCGCCGAGACGAGACCGCGGGATGAGACCGGGGTGAGACCGCTATGCGACAAAGACGTTGGCTGATCGTATTGATGTCGCCTCTGGCGCTGTGGCTGGGGTTGTTGTTCTTGGCGCCGCTGGCGACGATGGTTGTTTTCACGTTCCGGGCGGGCAGTTTCGGCCCCGAACACGACGTATTCACTTTGGAGAACTACCGCACGTTCTTCGGCAATCCAACCTATAGCCGGCTCCTGCTGAGTTCTGCGTGGATCTCTTTCGTGGCGTCTGTGCTGTCCATTCTCCTGGCCTATCCGGTGGCCTATTACCTGGCTTTCCAGGCCGGCGCTCACCGGCTGACGCTGCTCTTAGTGATCATCGTGCCGGCCTGGATCAGCTTTCTCTTGCGCGTCTTTGCTTGGAAGCTGATCCTCGGTTCCGGCGGGTTGCTCAACATTGTGCTGATGGCTGCCGGCCTGGTGGACGAACCGGCGCCCATCCTGCTCTATAGCCGGTCGGCGGTGATCGTGGCGCTGGTCTATTCGTATATGCCCTTTGTCGCCTTGCCCATCTTCGTTGCGCTGCAACGCATCGACCGCTCTCTGATCGAGGCGGCGTCTGATCTGGGCGGCACGGGCTGGCAGACGTTCCGAGATGTCATCTTGCCCCTGAGCATGCCGGGCGTCGCGGCCGCATTCTTTCTGATCTTCATCCCCACGCTGGGCGAATACGTGACGCCTCTGCTGTTGGGGGGGACGGAGGGGCTGATGTTCGGCAACGTGATCCAGAGCCAATTCGCCCGTGCGCTGAATTGGCCGCTGGGTTCGTTGATGAGCCTGGCTGTGCTGCTCTTTACGCTGGCGCTGCTGGCTGTCTTCGTCCGCCTTGTTCGTCTAGAGGATTGGGTCCAGGCATAGGATGACAGCACGCGCCTGGCGTTCGCTCAATCTGTTTTACGTGACATTAGCGGCTGTGTTCCTGTATGTGCCGCTGTTTTTGCTGATCGTCTTTTCCTTCAACGACGGCGCAACGCTGGCCTTCCCGCTGAGCGGCTTCACGCTGAAGTGGTATCGCGAGCTTTGGGACACGCCGGAATTGCTGCGGGCTGCGTGGAACAGCGTCTTGCTGGGCGCGGTCTCGTCCGTGGTCGCCACGGTCATCGGCGCAATGGCTGCGGTGGGGCTGATGCGCTTCCGCTTTGCGGGGCGCAATCTCCTCATCATGGCGGCCATGCTGCCGCTGGTGGTTCCGTCGGTGGTATTGGGCGTGACGATGCTCATGGGCTTCGCACAGATCAACCTGCCGCTGTCGCTGTGGACCGTGGGCATGGGCCATGTGGTGATCAACTTGCCGGTGGTGATCCTGATCGTCATGGCGCGGCTGTCGGGGTTGGACGCCAATCTGGAAGAGGCCGCCATGGACCTGGGCGCGACCTATCTCGGCGCGCAGTGGCGCGTGACGCTGCCTCTGACATTGCCGGCCCTGTTCGCAGCCTTTCTGACGTCGTTCACCACCTCGTTCGATGAGTTCGCCTTGACCTTCTTCCTGGTCGGTTCGGAGCCGACCTTGCCCACCTATCTCTACTCGCAATTGCGCTTTCCGACGCGCCTGCCCATCGTGGTGGCGATGGCGTCCGTGGTAATCGTCGGTTCGTTCCTGACGGTTGTCTTTACCGAGTGGCTGCGACGCCGAGGAGAGACGCAGCAGACGAATCGCGTGGATTCTCTAGCCGGCGATCCCGCCATTGATGGGCGGCGGCCTGGCCCTACCATGCGGCCGAATGCGCCGGCCCTTGGGCGCGGCTCCACGCCGCGCGGAGGCAAGTAATGGGTGAATTTGCCGTTCAATTGCAGCGCGTGACCAAAGTCTATGGCGAATCGCGTCGCCCTGCCCAGGCTGCGGGTATCCAGTCTGCGGCGGTCAATGCCATCGATCTATCGGTTACCCCCGGCGAGTTCTTCACACTGCTCGGGCCGAGCGGCTGCGGCAAGACGACCACGCTGCGCCTGATCGCCGGGTTTGAGCAAGCCACCGCCGGGGATATTCTGATCCAGGGCAAGCGCATGAACGATGTCCCGCCGCATCTGCGGCCGGTGAACACCGTCTTTCAGAACTACGCCCTGTTTCCGCATCTCACCGTGGCGCAGAATGTGGGCTTTGGACTGAAGGTGAAGCATGTCGGCGCTCCGGAACGCGAGCGGCGGGTGGCGGAGGCGCTGGAGATGGTGCGTCTGTCGGAACTGGCGCAGCGTAAACCGAGCCAGCTTTCCGGCGGACAGCAACAGCGCGTGGCGCTGGCGCGGGCTATCGTCAACCGGCCGGCTGTTCTCCTGCTGGATGAGCCGCTGGGCGCGCTGGACCTGAAGCTGCGCAAGGCGATGCAACTGGAGCTGAAGCACTTGCAGGCGCAGTTGGGCATGACCTTTATCTATGTCACCCATGATCAGGAGGAGGCGCTGATCATGTCCGACCGGATCGCGGTCATGAACCAGGGCGAAGTCTTGCAGATCGATACGCCCGCCAATATTTACGAGCGGCCCGCGACGCGCTTTGTGGCGGATTTCATCGGCGAGAGCAATTTCTTGCAGGGCGCGGTGGACGACATCGACGAGGGGCGCGTCGTCGTGAAACTGCCCGGCACGCTGCGTCTGTCCTTTGCGCCCAACGGCCATGCGCTGCATAAAGGCCAGGACGTGACGCTGGCGATCCGCCCGGAAAAGCTGGGGCTGGCGCATCGCAACGGCAGCGAGACGCCCAATTCACTCACCGGCGTGGTGCGCAACATCGCCTATCTGGGAACCGACACTCGCTATACCGTCGAGCTATGGCCCGACGCGGCCCTCGTCGTGCGCATGCAGAATGTACACGGGGCAAACCGGCCGGCGTTCGCGGTCGGCGATCCGATCCGGATCGAATGGGCGCCGGACGATATTCAGCTCTTACAGCAATGACGGATCGCCAAAAAGGATAGAACGCCATGTTGCTGGTTCATGCGTCTCTCAGGCCAAGCGCTATTCACGGCCTTGGCTGCTTTACCGATGAACCCATCGCCAAGGGAGAGGTGATCTGGGTCTTTGACCCGCGGGTGGACATCCGTCTGCCGGTCGAGGAACTGGCGGCCCTGCCGCAGCCGATCCGGGCATACTACGCCAAATACGGCTACGCTGAGATGGCGGAGGGACGGAAGGTGATTACGCTGTGCGGGGATCATTCCAAGCATATGAACCATGCGGCGGAGCCCAATGTCCTATCGCTCAGCGACCGTGATGTGGCGGCCCGTGACATTGCCGCGGGCGAAGAGCTGACGTGCGACTACCGCACGTTTGACCTCGACGCAACGGCGAAACTGGCAACTTAGTCGCAGGACGTGCTTCATTCAACATGACATCGTGCGCATTAAGCGATCAAGCCCGAACATGATCGTCCCCCGATGGGCGATAATGACGCGGCGGGCGCGAAATTTTAAGTTGACAGCCCTCTCTACCCCATCCTATTATAGAGTGTAGCGCCGGATCCGCCCGGCGCTGTGATCCAGCGGATAGCGCATTAGTCTGAACCGACAACCATCATCCCGCGCAAGCAGGTGAGTGGGCCGTGTGTATTCCCCGTCGATCCGGCCGGTTTTGCTATGGGCGTGCGCTGCGCCCGGCGAATTTGGCGCGCGGCGCGGCCTCGGCGCTGCTGGGCGCGTGCATGGCGGCATGGCTTGTCGCGGCGCGCCCGTTCCCCATGCCCGTCATCGCGCAGGACGCCGGCGGCGACGCCTCTCTGCTGATCGCGGAGGTGATGGTTGACCCGCGCGAGGTCGACGACGAGGTTGGCGAATGGATCGAGTTGCTCAACGCGGGCGGGGAGCCGGTGAACCTGCTGTCATACGTGTTGGCGACGCATGATCGGGAGCACGTCATCGGCCGCGATCTCTGGATCGACCCAGGCCAAGTCGTTGTCCTCGGCGCCGATGGGAATCGAGCGCTCAACGGCGGGCTGGCGGTTGACTATGTGTATGACCAACTGCGCCTGCGCAATCAGAATGGCAGTTTGATCCTCTATGCAGCCGGCATGGTCGCAGTCGACCAGGTAAGCTGGGGAGAGGGCGCGGGGATCAGCGCGCCGCAAGGGGCCAGTCTAGAGCGCCAGGGCGGTGAGGTGCATGCGCCGTGGGGCGCCGCGACATCCTCCTGGCCGGAATCTGCGGGCGACTTAGGAAGCCCGGGTCTGCCGTATACCCCGCCTGTGCCATCTGCAACGCCGGAGCCAACCGCCACACCAGAGCCGAGCGCCACGCCGGAGCCAACCGCCACGCCGGAGCCAATTGTACCCCCGCGGGCTGAGACGCCGCGCCTGCTGTTGAGCGAGGTAATGGCGAACCCGGCGGCTGTGCCCGACGAGGCGGGTGAGTGGCTGGAGGTCTTTAACGCCGGTTCAGCCGCGGTCAATCTGCGCGGCTGGACGTTGGCGGACCTGGATGGCGAGCAGACGGCCGTCGTCGATGATCTGTGGGTGCAGCCGGGCGAGTATGTGGTGTTGGGGCGCAACGCAGACCCGTCTACGAACGGCGGGTTGGTCGTGCGCTCGGTTTATACCGGGCTGCGACTTGCCAACGAAGCGGATGAACTGATCCTGTTCACCCCGTGGGGCGCGGAGGCGGATCGCCTAATGTGGGGAGACGGTCAGGGGCCGCGGATCGTCCAGGGCGCCAGTCTGGAGCGGACCAGCTTCGACACTGGCGCGACGTGGGTGGTCGCGGCGCAAAGCTGGCCGGGCTCGTCCGGCGATCGCGGCAGCCCCAACCTGCCCTATTCGCCGCCCGCGCCGCCGACCCCCGCGCCGGCGTTGCCGGTCGTCTGGGAACTCGCGCCGCAGCCGCCGGCCTTGGTGATCGACGAGGTCAATTATCTGAGCGCCGACCAGGAGTACATCGTTCTCGCCAATGTTGGGACAGAGTACGCGGACCTGACAGGTTGGTCGCTTGGCGACGCGGAAACGCCAGGCGACGGAGAGGGCATGCATGCCCTGCCGGACGGGCACAGGCTGGCTCCTGGGCAGGTCTTTGTGGTCGCGCGCAACGGCAGCGCTTTCCGCGCACAGTGGGGGCGCGAGCCGGATGCGGAGATCGAGGAGAGTGACGCCGCCATCCCCAACTTGCCCAAGCGCCGCGAATTGGCAAGCGGCGCGCTGGCGCTCAACGACGACGGCGACGAAGTCTTCCTGCTCGACCCCGCGCTGCGGGTGGCGGATGCGATGGCGTACAGGCAAGGGGAGTACGCCGCGCTGGGGTTGGCGGGAAACCTACGCGCCGCCGCGGGGCAGAGCTTGCAGCGCGTGCCCGGCTTCCGCTACCCCGCGACCGCCGATGTCCGGCTGCGCTTCATGGCCGGGGCGCCGCAGCCGTTCGACCTGCGCGCACTGCCCGCGCCTACCACAGGCGACCGTCCCGCACTGGGCGACGGGCTGATCGCGCTGTGGGGGACGCTGGGCGCGAGCAGCAATTTCTCGCCGGAGGGCGTTGCGCCGCCGCATTACCTGGCCGCGGCGGCGTCCGCCGATGGTCTGGACTTCATCGCAGTCGCAGACTCGGCGATGGTTCACGGCGACGATGTGATAGCCGCCGCGCAGGCGCCGATCATCAACGTGCCCGCCTGGCGGTGGGGCAATTCAGATGGCGCGCGGGCCTTGGTCTACGGGATGAACGTCGCAGCGCTTACCACATGGGCCGATCTGGGCGGCTTCCTGGCTGAGAGCGGCTACCCGGCGCAAGCGCAGGTAGCGGAGCCGCCCGCGTTGGCGGGGCTTGCGGCTGTCGGGGCGGATGATGCGGCTGCGCCGGGCGGGCTGGCGTCCCTTTGTCGCG
>JASGTU010000262.1 GCA_030058085.1 Chloroflexota bacterium | reverse complement strand
CTATGGTGATTGAGGCATTTCGATACCGGATTGATGACCGTCCAGAATGGTTCTGTGACAAGGTGACAACAGGCGAAATTATGACCTACGAAACGCATTGCGACATCCATACACGTGAGGGTGTTATGCGCGGCGAGGTGGGTGACTGGATTATTCGCGGGGTCAAGGGCGAAATCTACCCCTGCAAGCCAGACATTTTCGATGCGACATATGAGCCGGTTACGCCCGTGCTATCTTCTGCGCAGGATGAGGCCTACGACACGGCCTACGATGCCGGGCATGTGGACGGGGAGAGGGCGGCGTGGGGCGCGATGCGCGATCATGCCGTGCGCGTGCGTGAGGACATTGAGCGGGAGGCGGGGCTGTGATGCGCCCGGTGCGACATTCGGCGGGGGCGTTCGCGGAGTGAGTGACGAGGAACTGACGCCATCGGAGCGTGCGGCGGTGTTGACGCGCCTGCTGGCGTTGGGCTGGAAGCCGACCACGATGGAAGTGGCGGTGCGATTCGGTGTTCACCGCACTACGGCCCTGAACACGCTGAATAAACTCAGCCGCGTGATGCCGCTCGTGCAAATGGACGACTATCGTTGGGTGATGTTTATCAACGGTGACGAGTGGTGATGCGATAGCCGCATCAGGGGGATGCTACGCTGGCGGATAGAGGGGACGTTTATGGCGCTGTTCTACAATTCGACGCTATGAAAAAGGCATCAATCGCGCAGGTAAAACCCCTGCTCGAAGAGCATGACGGAAACATTTCTGCTGTCGCGCGCACCCTGGGCGTAGCGCGCGACACGATCTATGCCCGTATAAATGAGTCTGCTGTCTTGCAGCAAACTTTGCATGACGCGCGCGAGCGGATGCTCGACGAGGCGGAATCGGTGTTGTATCGGAAGGTCAAGGAGGGGAGCACGCCGGAATTGCTGTTTTTCCTGAAGACCCAGGGACGCAGCCGCGGCTACACCGAGCGCACCGAGATCGAGCATGCCGGGGGTATTCAAGTAGGCGGGGCAGTGACTATCTATCTGCCGGACAATGGTCGAAGTTAGGCCGCAACCCGGCCCGCAGGAACAGGCGCTCGCCGCCTCTGCGGACGTGGTGTTTTACGGCGGGGCGGCAGGCGGGGGCAAAACCTACGCGCTGCTACTGGAACCGCTGAGGCACATTCACAATCCGGCGTTTTCGTGCGTGATATTCCGGCGCACTTTCCCGCAGGTGACGAGTCCCGGCGGCCTATGGGACACGAGCGCGCAGATATACCCGTATGTGGGCGGGGAGCCGAAGCAGTCGCTGTTGGAGTGGCATTTTCCGTCGGGCGCGGTCATCAAGTTCGCGCACATGCAGCACGCCACGAACCGGCTAGATTGGCAGGGCGCGCAGATTCCGCTCATCGAATGGGATGAGCTTACCCACTTTACCAGGGCGCAGTTTTTCTACCTGCTGTCTCGCAATCGCAGCGCCACGGCGGGCATTCGGCCCTACATTCGGGCGACGATGAACCCGGTTCCGCCAGACGATCCCATCGGTGGTTGGATTCACGAGTTTATGGGCTGGTATTTGGCCGAGGACGGCTATGCGGACGTAGAACGCTGCGGGATAGTGCGCTGGTTCGTGATGCACAACGATACGCTGCGCTGGGCTGATACGCCGGATGATCTGCGGACTGAGTACCCGGGCATCGAGCCGAAGAGCTTCACGTTCATCCGCAGCTCGGTGTATGACAATCCGGCGTTGTTGGACGCCGATCCCGGCTACATCGCCAATTTGCAGGCGTTGCCGTTGGTAGAGCGAGAGCGGCTGCTGGGCGACCGGGACAGGGGCGGCAACTGGCTGGTGCGGCCCTCGGCGGGAAAGGTGTTCAATCGGGCGTGGTTCGAGATTGTGGACGCGGCGCCGGCAGGGGGATGGGCAGTGCGGTTCTGGGATTTGGCGGCCAGCGAAAAGAAGCTGGCGAAAGACGACCCTGATTACACGGCAGGCGTGAAAATGCGGCGAGTGGGGGACACGTACTATGTGCTGGATTGCATTGAAGAGCGTCTCGACCCGGCGCAGGTGGACAGGGTGTTGCGCAACACGGCAGGGCAGGATGGGCAGGCAGTCATGGTGCGCTGGGAGATGGAGGGCGGGGCCAGCGGCAAGCGCGACAACCGCTACATCGCCACGTTGCTCTCCGGGTATGACGCACGGGGCCGCAGACCGCAAGGCGACAAGATTACCAGGGCGCGAGGGCTATCGGCTCAGGCGCTGGCCGGCAACGTGAAGTTGGTGCGGGGTGCGTGGAATGAGCGATGGCTGACGCACATGCACGGGCAGCCGGACATGGCGCACGACGACATTATGGACGCATCGAGCGGGGCCTTCAACGAGCTGGTGCGCATGGAGCGGCTAACAAAAGCCGGCAGTTATCAGGGGTAGACGATGGCGACAGACGTTGAACTGGCATACGCATATCTGGCGGGCAAGCAGGAGCGGTACGACCTGCTCTGGCGGTATTACGACGGCGACCACCCGCTGGTCTACAACGCGTCCAAATTGCGCGAAATCTTCGCGAACATCGACGCCACGTTCAATGAGAACTGGAGCGCCGTTGTCGTCAACACGGTGCTGGATCGCATCGGCATCGAGCGTTTTCAGGTGGGCGACGGGCGCAACGATGCGGCGAACGCTGCGCTGCTGGCGCTGTGGCGCGACACGGGCC
>JASGTU010000261.1 GCA_030058085.1 Chloroflexota bacterium | reverse complement strand
TCGGCGGGCTCTGGGGCTTAACCCATTTCGTTGCGCTTCTTGTGGTTTCCGGCCTCGACGAACGTTTCGCTTGGACTGGCGAGATCGGCGCCGCGTGGCATGTTGCAGGCGCCATGCTGTTTGCGATTGGATTAGGCTTGTTCGCGTGGGCGATGATCACCAACGCCTACTTCTCTACAGTTGTACGCATCCAGAGCGATCGCGGCCAGACGGTGTGCCGGTCCGGACCGTATCGATTCGTCCGGCATCCCGGCTACGTAGGGGCGAATCTCCAGTCCCTTAGCCTTCCCCTGCTGTTGGGCTCTGTGTGGGGGCTCATCCCGGGCGTCATGGCGACAGGCCTGATGATAACCAGGACATCTCTAGAGGATCGCACGCTTCAAACCGAGTTGCCGGGCTACGACGAGTATGCCCAACAGGTGCGCTACCGCCTTATTCCAGGCATCTGGTAAGCTGCGCCAGAATTCAACCGCTCGTACAATGAAGCAACGGCTGTACCGCCGCCCATTCTTCCGGCGTATTGACATTGATGAACGAGCGCATCGCCGGATCGACGCCGGCGAACTCCGCTTCGGTCACATAGCGCACTCGCAAACGCGCCAAAAACGCCCGTACGCTCAACTCGCCGGATCGGAGCATCTCCTCGATGACGGGCAACGTATCGCGGTGATAGAGGGCGTGCATGGTCTGGGTGCGTTCCCGAATCAGCGGCACAACCGCATCCCACCGGCGCACGCCTGCCGCGTCAGTCTCCTGCGCCACCTGCGCCAGCAGTTCGATCACCGCCGCATTGACCAGCGGCATGTCACAGCCAATCACCGCCGCCCAGCCCGGGCAGGTTGCCAGCCCGGCGGCGATGCCGGCTAGCGGCCCCGAGCCAGACCAAGCGTCCGCTACGCAACGCACGCCCCGCCTCCCCGCCACGGCTTCGGCGACGGCTGGGTCATTCGCGACGACGACCAGTTCGCTTAGGCGCAACGAGCGCAGCGCCTCGATGACATGCACGACAAGCGGCTTCCCTGCCGGCGGTACGGGCAGGAGCGCTTTTTGTTGGCCCATACGCAGGCTCGCCCCGCCGGCGTTGACCACGAGCGTGAGCGGCATCGATTGCGTGCTGTCCATCCCGGCGACTCCCAGCCCTACGCATTCACGCCATCAAGAAAAAGCAGAGGAAAGCAAAAGGCGAGCCTGGCGCCCTGTCGGGAAGGCTCGCCTCTGCCTGACACATTCGTATGCGCTCAGTCCGTAGACCGAGGCGTTTCACATTCGCTACTCTGAATCGAGGAAACGCACCGCGTCGCCGACAGAGGCAATGCGCTGGGCTTCTTCGTCGCTGATCTCGCCGCCGAATTCCTCTTCAAACGCCATGATCAGCTCAACCAGGTCGAGGCTGTCCGCTTCCAGATCATCGCGGAAATTCGCCTCCATGGTCACTTCACTCGGTTCGACGCCAAGCTGTTCAACAATGATTGCACGTACTCGCTCGAACGTCTCTTTTTCGGCCATGAGTTGCCATCTCCTCTAGTACTTAATCGTTTTTATGCTTTCAATTCGATTAGGCCGTGTTGACATTTCTGGAGGTAGAAGCGAGAGTCCATACCAGAGGAAATGTCAACACTACCTAGCTAACCGAAGTACAGCCGCAGCCGGCATACCAGCCTTGCGGCCGATTCTTGGTCGCCAATGAGTTTGGTGCACATCCGCACGCAGGCTATCTGCGCCATTGTAGTAGGCCCCAGACAACCTGTCAAACAGAGAACGCTACAGAGAAATCCGAAAGGCGTATTTATCCAAACGCCATCGAAAAGCTGCAGCGCTTTGCCGACTCGGTAGTAGTAACACGCATCCACACGTAAAGTTGCGGGGGATCAGCCGATTAAGCCGGTGCTCACGGCAGTATTGCGCTCAAGCATCAGCGCATCGTTGTCGATTCCCGGCGCGACGGGTATGCTAGGAGCATGTACGCCCCTCGCCTTTTCAATCACGCAGCGCTTGTCCGGCGCGCTGTTCTGCGCATGGCAGTCGTTGCGCTGTTGAGTTGCGCGCTCGTGGCATGTGCGCCCGCCGCCGAGTCGCCGCAGTCAGGGCTCACCGACGCAGAGCAGGCGGCCTCAGCCCACCCCTCGCTAGAGGACTTGTGGGAAGGCAGCGCGTCCTTCCAACTCGACCAGGAAGACACAGGCCTGCCCATGGGCGAGTCCGACACCGTCGTGCTGCCGGACGGGACGTTTCGCGCCTATGTGCATGCCAGCCATCCGTCGCTCGGCGTCGTCGACCAGTGCGGCGACCCCGTGCCGTTTCCCGGCTGCGTCGTCACGTTCACCAGCGTCGACAACGGGCGCACGTTCGCCCCTACGCCTGGCAGCGGCGGGGCGGTGACGTGCATGCTGCCGTGCAAATCGTGCCCCTGTGAGTCGCGGCGCGATCACATCGACCAGCAACAATATCCGCGGGTAACAATGCCTGCCCTTGCAGACGCCGGCGACCTCGAGCCGTGGCTACTGGTCTACGAGTACCGCGGCAGCGTCTTCATGGCGCAGTCCCCAGACGGGTTGACCTGGACGCGCACGGCCGAATTGCCGCAGACGGGCGTCTGGAAGACCTGGCTGATGCCCTGCCGCAACGAGGAAGCGATCGGCCCCCACCCCTACGCGACAGACGAGTACGGCTGCCTCGTGGGCAGCCCGCCCGGACTCTTCGTCGACCACACTGACGGCCATACTGACGGCGAGGCGGAGACGTACGTTTTCGTTGGGCTAGGGCAGAATCCCAGCGCGATGGGCTGTTACCGTGGCCCGCTCGGCAGTCCGCCCGCTCTGCTGCGCAAGTGCGACCATAATCCGCTGTTCGAGGGCAATCCGGCATACGGCCCAGGAGATGAAACCGGCCCCGCCGCCAATCCGCACTTCGACTTCCGTACGATCAGCTCAGCGGACGTAATTCGCGTGGGCGGCCGCGCGTATATGTTTTACGAAGGCGTGCGCGGACCGGAAGCAGGCGCAGCCGGCGACACCCAGTTCACCCTCGGCCTTGCCCGCTCCGTCACCGCCGCCATCGACGGCCCTTGGGAAACCTATCCCGGCAACCCCATCCTGGTCGATCTGCCCGGCAACGTGGGCGTGGGCCATGCCGACGTTCTCGTGCACGAGGGCCTCACCTGGCTATACACGTCGCTGGATGGCGAAATGCGCAGCCGTCTGCTCCTTGTCTGGAACTGAAAACCGCGCCGGCCTATTCCTCAGCGGCAGCGCCTAGCGACACAACGATCTGTTGAGGCACGCCGGCATCATCAGTATCCCCCGCCGCGAACAGCGTCACCCCCTCGACCGCAAACTCGGCGATCAGCCCGGATTCTATACCGGCGCGCACAACGCGCCCGGCCTCGCGTTCCGAGACGCCCAGCGCCAACGTGATATGGGGTAGGAAGGGACGTGACGCCAGCTCCGGCAGCAGATCATGCTTGACCGGCGCCAGCGCCTGATCCAGATCATAGCGCAGCGCCGCGGCCTCAGTATAGCCCGAATCGGCATCTTCCTCCGCAGCCAGGAACACGGCGAAATAGTCTTGCCGGGTGCGGTCCGCCACGGCTAGGGGCTTGGTCAGTTGCAGCGTAAACGGCTCGTGCACCCGGCACACAGCCGCGAGCCGCTCCGCCACGGCATCCAGGGCCAACTCGGCGCGAAAGCTCGGCAAGAGCGTCACATGCCCGCCGAACGCCGGCCAGCTCGCGCCAGCCGTCTCATCGGTCCAGCGCTCAAACTGCTTCTGCAGCGCATCGGGCAACAAGATCAGCGCGCTGAACGTCAGAGGTTGGGCAGGCTCAGGTGCCATCGTTCGTCTCAGGTGGTGCGGCGCGCTTCCGGTAGCGGAAATCGCAGTACGGCGCGCCCTGCATGATCGTCTGCGTACGCGTCAATTCAATCCCGCCGTTGAAGCCCTCGATCAGGGCAAAGTCACGGTTGCACGAAAAGACGAAGCCCAACTCCGCCAAGCCCAACGCCTGGTAGAGCTCGGCGTATCGACAGCGCGTGACATTGTAGTCGAACACGTCTTCGCTCCGTTCGAGCACCTCGATCTCCAGGGCATCGCCGCCCTGTGCATCGCCTTTTGTCCAGGCGTGCATGGATTCGGCCAGGAGATCCAGGGAATCACCGCCCATCGCCTCGGCGAGCGCTCTGCCCTGCCGCCGGGCGATCTCCACGATCTCGGCGCGCACGATCTCAATCACGCGTTCGCGCCCGAACTCGCGGCCCAGCGCTTCAATCAACGGCGCCAGTATGCGCGCCTCCGCCTCACGTCGGGTCAGCACGCCGATCCGCTCGTTGAGCCGATCCTGTGGTGCGTCGAGTTGCGGTTGGTGGCCGGTAGTAGGCTGTCGTCCGACTTCTTCGGGCATTATCGATCCTCCCTATGCAATCCGATATCTCTGGGCACGAACCTCCATGCGCCGCCTGAGACCGCATTCTAGCACAGTCGCCAACCGCGCTGTGAGTTCGCCGCCGGATCACACGGTCTATTTGGCGAGCGAGACCGCACGCACCTTCCGCCGGCACGGCGTAGCGCAGCGCTTCTTGGCCCCATTGGCGATTTACACTGCGCGAAAGGTTGATGTACACTAACGCGCAGATAGATGTTCATTCGGGGTGATCCGACGCCGGCTTATTTTGAGCCGCTCTGTTGACCAAAGGGAGCGAAGTTGGACCATGCGCAAGCGCTTCATGTTGTTCACGCGCCAAATCGCAATTGCAGTAGGCTGGGTGATCAGCAAAGTGTTGCTCGACGTGAAGGTAACCGGCGTCGAGAATCTGCCGCGCAACCCGCATCCCTTGATCGTAATCGCCAACCACTTTAGCTGGTTCGACGCCCCCATCCTCGCCGTACACCTGCCGTTCGCCCCCGCCTTCATCGTGGCAACCGAGTCGCAGCGCTATTGGTGGTTTCGCTCGTTCGTCAAGGTGTTCAACGCCATCCCCATCTGGCGCGGGCAAGTGGATCGTGAGGCGTTTCGCCGCTCGATGACGGCGCTGAAAGAGGGCTACGTCTTGGGCATCTTTCCCGAGGGCGGAATGGACCCGGACTTCGCCGAGGCAGTGGCGCGCGGCGAGACCGTCAACCGCTACATCCCCGGTCGCCGCATCCCTGTGCTGGCGCGGCCCAAATCCGGCACAGCCCTCTTGGCCATCCAAACCGGCTCGAACATCCTGCCGGTGGCTCTGATCGGCACGGAGCGGGTCTACGCCAATATGTTGAAGCTGCGGCGCACGCCGGTCACCATCCGCGTCGGGCGGCCTTTCGGCCCGTTGCAGATCGACCCCGCCCTGCGCGGGCGTGCGCGGCGACAGCGTCTCGACGAGTTGTCGGACCTGATGATGCAGCAGATCGCGGTCCTGTTCCCGCCCGAAAATCGCGGCCCCTACCGCAACATGGAGTTGACGACCCTATAAGAGGCAGCAAACCAAGCCCGCCTCGATGGAAAGGAAGGCGCCAGTGTCCTACGCACGCCGTGCACTGGCGCGCCGCGCGCGCAGCCTTTCTCCAAGCCAAAAACCAGCCGTCCCCACAGCCACTGTGACCGCGACCCAGCCGTACATGGCGCGAGGGCCTGTCGAGTCGTAGAGCAGGCCGCCCATCATCGCGCCGGCAGCCGCGCCCAGGCCCATGTTCACGCCGCCGAATAGGCCTTGTGCGGTTGCGCCCATGCCGGGCGGCGCCAACTCTCCGGCGTATGTCACGCCAGCTACCCACATCGCCGAAAACGCCAAGCCGTGCAGCAGATGAATCGGCAGCACCATCCAAGCATCAGGCATTACGGCATAGGCGACAAGACGCACCACATTAGCCCCCAATGCGATCATCAACACGCCCGGCGCGCCCCAGCGCTTGAGGAGCTTGCTTGAGTAGAAGAAAATCGGGAGCTCACTCAGCGTGGCGACGACGAGCGACCACCCCATCAGCGTCTCGGAGGCGCCGAGGTCGCTCAGATAGAGAAACAAGAAATTGTTGGTGACGCCGGACCCGATGCCGGCAACGAACACGGTCAGGAGAAAGGCCACCCATGTGCTGTTGGATGCGATCAAGCCGATCCCGCTCCAGAAGCGTTGGCCGATTCCAGCCTCAGCGATGCGCATCGATCGCGACGTCGCCAAGCTGATGCCCAAGAAGAGCAGGAAGCCTGCGAACCCAGCGCCGAGACCATAGCGGTCTATCATGACGCCGGCAATGGCGGCGGAAACGCCCCACCCCACCGCGCCCCACAGCCGCTGTTTTCCATATTCGCCTTTACGCTCGCCCAAAATCGCCAGCACGCTGTTGTCGACGAGCGGCATGATCGGGGCCGAGAACCAGGCATAGGCCGCGACCAGTACGAGCAGCAGGCCCAAGGTCCCTACCTGCGATACGAGGAACATGGCGATCATCGCCCCGACGATGGCGATAGTCAGAAGCAGCCGGTGACGCTGTGTGCGGTCCGCCAACCCGCCCCAAGCCGGAGCTGCCGCCAGCGTGATCATCGGGCCGATGCCCAGCAATAGCCCGATATGGCCGCCCGACAGACCAACCTGCCGGTAGTAAAGCGCCAAAAATGGCATCAACGCAGCCATCGCCGCGAAGTAGCAGAAGTAGAGGGCCTTTGGCGGCAGCAAGGTGCGGTCGACTCTACGCCAGGCTTTCTTGATATTGTCGAACATGCGTCACATGCCTAATGATTGGTGTGAAAATGGGCGAGAACGTCCGGCGCGGCTGAACAGGCGGCAAGAACGCTATCGCCAAAGTTGCTGCATGGATGCCGCCTCTCCCGGCTGATCCCAAGTCGTTGGATACGCATTCGGTTAGTGTACCCCAGACGTGCGCTGCCGTGCTAAACTAGAAGGCGATATCGACCTATCGAAATGCCGCGCCGGTGAAACCAGCCGGATCAATGCGATCGGCTTGTCCGGCGTTATGCCGGCGACTCGCCCTACATGATTGGAGGCTATCTGCATGAAAACGCTGCTCGACAAACTGATGATCGATCAGGTGAACCCCGGCGCGTGTTCGGGAATCGACGGCTGGATTCACGATGAGAGCGGTCCTCTCTTGACCTCCTATAACCCGACCAGCGGCGAGGCTATCGCCAGTGTGGCGCAGGCCACAGCCGCCACCTATGACCGGGCGGCGCTGACTGCGCAGGAGGCCTTTTTGCGCTGGCGAATGATGCCCGCGCCCAAACGCGGCCTCGTCGTGCGCGACCTGGGCAATGCCTTGCGCGAACATGCAGAGCCCCTGGGCGAATTGGTCTCCCTGGAAATGGGCAAAATCCGCGCCGAAGGCATCGGCGAAGTGCAGGAGATGATCGACATCTGCGATTTTGCTGTCGGACTCTCGCGGCAGTTGTACGGCCTGACCATGCATTCGGAGCGGCCCGGTCACCGCATGTACGAGCAGTGGCACCCGCTCGGCCCCATCGGCATCATCACCTCATTCAACTTCCCCGTGGCGGTCTGGTCGTGGAACGCCGCCGTCGCCGCCGTCTGCGGCGATACGATGCTCTGGAAGCCGTCCTCGTCGACGCCGCTAACCGCGGTTGCGGTCCAGCACATCTGCAACCGCGTCATGGCGGACCACAGCCTGCACGGCGTGTTCAACCTCGTCGTCGGCGAGAGCAAGACGGTAGGCGAACACATGCTTGCCGACGAACGCCTGCCGCTGATCAGCTTTACCGGCTCGGTGCGAGTGGGCAAGCATGTGGCCGCGGTCATCGCCGCGCGCCTCGGCCGCGCCATCCTAGAACTGGGCGGCAACAACGCCATCATCGTCGAGCCGGACGCCGGCCTGGAACTGGCAGTGCGCGCCATCGTCTTCGGCGCAGTCGGTACCGCCGGCCAACGCTGCACCAGCACGCGGCGCATCATCGCCCACCAGTCTATTGTCGACGAACTGTGCGAACGTCTCGCACGCGCCTACGCCTCCGTGCCCATCGGCGACCCGCTTGCACCGGACACGCTGATGGGGCCGCTGATCAACAGCGCCGCCGTCGCCGAGATGATGGCGGCATTGGAAGCGGCCGTCGCTCAAGGCGGCGAAGTCATTGCCGGGGGCAAGTCCTTGCCGGAACTCGGCCCCAACTTCGTGCAACCGGCCATCGTGCGTATGCCGGCACAAACGCCCATCGTCCGTGAGGAGACATTTGCGCCCATCCTCTATGTCATGGACTACGCTTCGCTCGACGAGGCGATTCAGCTTCACAACGCCGTCCCTCAGGGATTGTCCAGCGCCATCTTCACGGGGAATCTGCCGGCCTCAGAGAGCTTCCTGTCGCACGCCGGCTCGGACTGCGGCATCGCCAACGTCAACATCGGCACCAGCGGCGCGGAGATCGGCGGCGCGTTCGGCGGAGAAAAGGAAACCGGCGGCGGTCGCGAGTCAGGTTCCGATGCTTGGAAAGCGTACATGCGCCGGCAAACGAACACCATCAACTGGTCGAACGAACTGCCTTTGGCGCAGGGCATCCGCTTCGGCTGATGTGCCGCGCAAGCCGCGCCGGTCTGTACGTAACGCTTTGGATTGTTGCCCACGGAGTATTGTGGAGCGACGCCATATACTGCCAGCCAGGGGCAACAGGCGCGGTTCGCCCTGTCGCCCGTAATAGCACAAAACCAACCGCTACAGGACAGAGGAAGAGGAGACCATCATGGCAGTCCGAAAATCTGAAGCCGTTTGGGAGGGCACGCTAAAAGAGGGTTCCGGCACGATGAAGCTGGCGAGCGGCGCCTACGAAGGCCCGTATACCTATGCGTCCCGCTTTGAAGAAGGCCCAGGCACGAATCCGGAAGAGTTGATCGGCGCAGCGCATGCAGGTTGCTTCTCGATGTTCCTCTCGGCGCTGCTGTCCAACCAGGGCATCAAGGCCGAGCGCATCCACACCGTAGCCGCCGTTCATTTGGGCGCAGGCCCGGCCATCAACAAGATCGAACTGAACTGCGAAGCCAGCATTCCCGGCATCGACGACGCCAAATTCCAGGAGTTGGCAGCGCAGGCCAAGGCCGGCTGCCCCGTGTCGAAAGCCCTGGCTGCGGTGGACGAGATCGTCCTCAACGCCAAGCTGGTCTAGGGGGGCGGCGGTTAACAACGGAGTGCTTTCGAAATAGCGAACGGCGCCGGAATGGGCGCCGTTTGTTTTTCTTATCGACCCAACACGCTGGGCGCGTTACTCCTCATCGGCGAAGATCTCCAGCCACTGCCTCCACACCGGCAGCCCTGTCTCTGCCGGCGTGGACAGCGCTTCAGACTCCTCGCCTGCCGGCGCATCCGGCGCGACGATAGCCGGCGCCGGCGTCGTCTCGACCACGACGATCACGGTGTCGCCCGGCATGGTTAAGCCCAAATCCCCGCGGGCGATGGCGGCAAGGCTATCGGGGCTGTCAGCCGCGGCTAACTCGGCCTCCAACTCGGCGTTGCGTTGCTCCGCCTCGGCGATCTCCTGCTCCCAGTGGGCAATGTCCTCCATCACCGCACCCAGGCGCTGCAAGCGGCTGCTGTAGCTGATGACAAAGAGGATGCACAAGCCGATTAAGGCCAGCAGTACCAAGCGTACCAGAGGGGTGCGCCTGCGTGCAGATGTTCGTGCGGGGGTATGACCGGCATTCATGGGGCAAGTATAGCATATAGCCGCGACAGGCCGCTAACGCCTGCCGCAGACTCGTCAAGCCGGCGAAAGCCTTCGGCCAGTCAAATAGTATCCAACCGTAACAAGCAGAACGTCTAGAACGATTCGAGACAACACATCGACTAAATAGCCGGAAAACAACAAGGGCATGAAAACAAGGAACGCAGCCCAATTAACTCCAAAAACCAGGAATCCGAATCTCGCCGCTCTATGTCTCAGAGACAACACATGCCCGCTGTTTCCCAGCAGAATCCATACTACGCCAATACAGGCGCCCATCAGCATCGTCCAGATAAACGTATAGCACGGGCTTGTTTGGAGTCCTGATTGGATCACTCCTGCGAAATACGCAGCATACCGTCCCACTAGGAATATCCCTGTGAACACAGCTACGGCCTTCAGTTTCTCCCGAAGAGCCAGTGGCTGTACCGCAACAGTCTCTCCGCTCTCGGTTATTAGCAGGCCTAATAAAATACCCAATGTAAGAACCGGTATTGCATCACTGAGGCCAACCACGAATTCGGAAATCAGTGGGTTGCCGAAAAGCGCTACCCCCTCCAGCATGGCAAACAGCCAGAGCAGCGCTATTGCAAGCCCGTATCGCAGCCCCTTTTCGATACCTTTGCCTGGAATCGCACGTCTGAACTGGAAATAGACATAAGCAGCGCCGGAGAATGCGAGTAGCGCCCAAAGAGAGGCGGTAACCTCCACCCCAAGCGACTTCGCCACTGTGCTATAGCTTGGATTCTCAGGCATTGTGCTGTATTCGCTTGTAACAAGGTGAAGAGCGACATCTAGTAACACGCAAACCACGATGATAGCTACAATTTTGGCCCATGTGCCGATTTTCATACGGTCAATACTTGCTTTCTAAGCCGGCTGCATACCCGCAAACGGCTGACTGAGTGCTCTGGCAACTATGTTTCTGTCATTGTGACGACCGGAGGGAGGAAGAATCTGCTCGTCTGTCACGCGGGGATTCTTCGCCTTCGGCTCAGAATGACAACTGCACAAAATATGTTAACAGAGCACTGGGCGGCCACATATTGTAACTACTAGACAAACCGGTCAATAGGTTGCGCAACAATCCATGCAGTTGTGTCTGTTCAGGAGCGGTGTTTGGGATTGGGTGGAACGAGATGATGCTCGAACTTGCTAGCTATCCGGGTTCAATATGGTATGCCAATAAGAAGAACCAGCCTGACCAAGCAACTAAGCTTGTACACGGCTGGTCCCTAACTACCGCCACTTGAAGCGGTTCACGTAGTTGGCTTCTTAGTGCGTAAGTGAACGCTTCTTATCGAAGTCCTTCGAGGTGCCGCAGGAGGGACTTGAACCCCCATGAGCCTATGCCCACTACGTCCTGAACGTAGCGCGTCTGCCAATTCCGCCACTGCGGCACAACCCTATCAATTACTGACTAAAATATAGCACAATGCCGGCGCCGCTGTCAAATATACCGGGAATCGCAACCGACTCGTCTGTCAGCTTACCCCTACCTGAGCGTGCGCGGGTCGAGGGCATCGCGCAAGCCGTCGCCGATGAAGTTGATGCTGAGCACGGTGAGGACGGTGAAGAGGCCGGGGAAGAACCACAGCCAGGGCGCCGACTCCAGGTAGTTGTAGGCATTCTCCAGCATGTTGCCCCAACTCGCGGTCGGAGGCTGCACGCCCAGCCCCAGAAAGCTGACGTAGGCCTCGGAGAGGATCGCCCCGGCGACGCCCAGGGTGGCGGCGACGATGATCGGCGCCAGGGAATTGGGCAAAATATGGCGGACGATGACGTCGCGATTGCGTACGCCCAGACACTCGGCTGCCAGCACGAAATCGCGCTGCTTGAGCGAGAGGAAGTTGGCGCGCACCAGGCGGGCCAGGTACATCCAACTGGTCAGCCCGATCACCCCCACAATCACGATCACGCTGCCGCTGAGGGTGCGCCCAAATACGTCGAAACTGGGCACGCGCCCGCCGAAGAACTTGGACATCACGATCAGAAGAAAGAGCGAAGGAATTGAAAACATGGCTTCGGTAAAGCGCATCAACACACTGTCGATGATTCCGCCATAATAGCCGGAGAGCGCGCCGACCAGCACGCCGAAAGTGAGGGACACCAACACCGCCGAGACGCCGATCAGCAACGATATCTGCCCACCGTAGACGGTGCGCGCCAAGACATCACGGCCCACGGCATCTGTGCCGAAGGGGTGTTCAAGCGTCGGCGCGGCTAGCCGGTTGCCCGTTTCCGTCCGATTGGCGTAGCTCTCACTCCAGACAAACGAGCCGCCTATTACGTACAGCAGAAGCGCAGCCATGATTAGTGTCCCCGCCACAGCCATGCGGTGGCGGCGGAAACGACGCCACGCCAGCCGCCCCGGCGTCAATACGGCGCCGCCCTGCGCATCTTCAGCCGGAAACTGGAGGACGCTTTGCGTTTTTGAGTCGGTAACAAAACCGGTCATTGTCTTGATTCAATGCTCGCAGCAGTTCGATGGGTCGCAGGGAGCAGACATGCTCGCCCGCCCCATCTGCTAGTGATAACGAATACGCGGGTCGAGCCACGTGTAGACGATGTCGGTCAGCAATTGAAACACCACCACCGCCACCGAGACTAACATCAGGATGCCCATGAGGACAGGGACATCCACGCGCTCCACGTGATCTAGAAAAAGGCGGCCCATCCCCGGCCAGGCGAAGATGCGCTCGGTTACCACCGCCCCAGCCAGGAGCAACGGCAGGTCTAGCCCAATCAGCGTAACCAGGGACAAGGACGCATTCTTAAGCGCGTGTCCCCAGAGGATAGACCGATTGCTCAACCCCTTGCTGCGGGCGGTGCGGATATAGTCCTGGTTGATGACTTCCAACATGCTCGCCCGGATGTGGCGGCTATAGACGGCAACATAGGTGATCGAGAGAGAAATGACCGGCAGGACCATGTGCCAGATAACCTGGGACGCCGTCTTGCCCACAGCAGGGTCATACATGCCCACCGTCGGGAAGTAGGGCAGCCCCCAACGCTTGAAGTTGACGGCGAAGATGTACATCAGCATGAGCGCTGCCCAGAATATGGGCATGGAATAGCCGATAAAGGCGAAAGCGGTCATGACGTTATCCGCCGCGGAGTACTGGCGCAGCGCCGAGTAGATGCCGATGCCGAGCGCGATCAGGATCACCAGAACCTCGACTGTACCCATGAGCAGTAGCGTATTGGGCAGACGCTCCCAGATCATCTCCAGCACCGGGCGGCGGGTGACCAGCGACGTGCCCCAATCGCCGCGCAGAATGCCCCGGCGCGTGCCATTGGTATCGGGCTCGCCGTCCCCGTTGGTATCTACTTTGCGCCAATCGTTGCCCACCAGCCAATAAACATACTGCAGGTAAATTGGCTGGTCCAGGCCCATCTGCCGCTCCAGACGCTGGCGATCCGCGCCACGGGGCGGCTGCCGTCCGCCCAAGGTCGCCAGCGGGTCGCCCATATTGGACATGAGCAGGAAGAGGATGACGCTAATGATGAACAGCAGCGGGATAGCTTGTAGGCTGCGACGGACAATGTACTGAGTCACGCTTACTCCGCATTATGATAAGGCGGCGGCGGGCTGCACAAGACAGCCCGCCACACAACAAAGGGCGCAAATGAAAGCCTGCGCCCTTCCTCGGTGTGCCTACTTAATCATCCAGTCAGCGATGTTCCAGAACGGGTCCACGCCGGAGATGCGGACGCCTTCCAGCCGGCTGGACACGGAGTACATGTCGTTGTCTTGCCAGACGCCAAGCCAGATCATCTCATCGAGCATCATCTGCTTGATCTGGCCATAAATGGCGATCCGCTCGTCCAAATCTACCGTCCGCGCCTGAAGATCGAATAGCTCGTCTAGTTGCGGGTTGCAGTAGTAGGACCAGTTATCTCCCACCGGATTCTCGGCGCTGGGGATTTCGCGGCAAGTCCAACGCGCCGTATCCGGGTCGGGATAGGCATTGGGCTGGCTCGACCAACTGGCGATATCGTATTCGCCGGAAGCGATGGGACCGCCGGCAGAGTATGCGGCGAAGAAGACATCGCTTGGGTGGTTGATCAGCTCGACGCCGATGCCCACCTCACGGAACATGTCCTGGGCCACCACTTGGGTGTCCAGGCGAACGTCACGCATATTGGTGGCATAGCGCAAGTTCAGCTTCACGCCGTCCTTCTCGCGAATGCCGTCGGCGCCAACGACCCAGCCCGCCTCATCCAGCAGTTGAACAGCCATCTCCGGGTCATACGGCCACGGCTGCACATCAGGGCTGGCAAAGGGGCTAAGGTCCCAAGGCGATGCAGGCGTTCCCGTCAGGCCCAGCAGCAGGTCTTGGTTGATTTGGTCGCGGTTGAAGGCATAGGCCAGCGCCTGGCGCACCTTGACGTCCTTGAGGGCGGGATGTCCGTTCTCTCCGACATTGAAGAAGAAGCCCTCCATAAAGCCCGAAGGCGTAGGAATAATGCTCACCGTGCCCAGTTCCTGCAGGCCCGGCACGTCGGCGAAGCTGAGATAGACGCCGATGTCGGAGTCGCCCGCCTTGATAGCCGCAACTTGGGCCGCGTCATCCGGCGTCATGCGCACGAAAATCCGGTCAATATTCGCCTGCTGCCAGTGGTTCTCGTTACGGCTGAAGAGAATATGGCTGCCTGACTCCCATTCGGTGAAGACGTACGGGCCGACGCCAACCGTGGGATTGCGGTTCCATTCGGCGTTATCGATCGTGCCTTCCGCCTCCATCACAGGGGCGAGGATGTGCTTGGGGAGGACATAATTGAAAATGCTGGATACCCAAGGCGCATAGGGTTCCTTGAAGGTGATGACCAGGGTATAGTCCCCGTCTGCGACGATGCTCTCCACATAGGGGTCGTAGGGCGCGCGCGTCAGGACCATATTGCGGTCGTCCATGATCATCTCATAGGTGAAGATGAAGTCAGCGGCGGTAACCGGCTCGCCATCAGACCAGGCGGCGTCTTCGCGCAGGTGGACGGTGATGACGCGGCCGTCTTCAGAGATGCCGCCGTTCTCGGCGGACGGCAGCTCACGCGCCAGTTGCAGGGTAGGTTCCACTGCGTCGTTGAAGTTCCACAGGCCCACAAGATAGATGTCGGTCAGGATGCCGCTGAACCACATGGTGGTATAGAGCGGGTTGAGGCTGTCCGGCTCCTGGGTGAAGCTGATGGTTGCGACCGACGAGGCAGAAGCCTCGGGTGCAGCAGCTTCGGGCGCTGCGCCTTGCGGTGCAGCCGGGGCGCAGGCGGTTACGAGCAGGGCTAGCACAAGCGCGAAGACAAGCGCTCGGATTCGAGGCGGGCGGTGTTCTGTATACATTCCGGCGGCTCCTTCAGAGTATTGTGATGGATAAATCTGTAGTGGGAGGAAACGTGACTCTCGACGGCGTCTTCCCCCGATTGTCTAGGCCGGAAGAGCGACGCTCGCCCATTACTGAGTGGAAACAGGAATTCGCTAGCGGTCCTATGCTGCGTTAATTGTCACCCAATGGCCAGGTCGAAGACCCTGGCAGCGAAGAACGAGTCGCCGAGAATGTACGGCTGGCTTTCCGGCGATCTGACCGGCCAGGGATCCGCCGCCTGTGCCGATCCCTGCCGTATGCCGTCATTGATTGTATCAAAGCAGGCGGCAAACGCAAAGCAGCTTTGGGGACGCCTGACTTTCTAGGTTCAACCGCCTATTCGGCTACCGTGCTCGGAGGCGTCGGCGGAGCCTGCGCCGGAACCTGGCTCACCGGCACGCGCCGCGTCAGCATATACCAGTCGTGGAATGTCTCGAAACGTTCCGAGGGCTGGTTCAACGAGCCGATCTGCACGTTGTGGACTTTGGCGCTCACGCCATAGGTATAGACAGGATAGAACAACGGCAGCGCGGGCAGTTCCTCGGCAAATGCCTCCTGGAAACGATAATAGTTTGCCTTGCGGTCCGCCTCGTCAACCATGGCGCGAGCTTGCTCGATCAGCTCGTCGACCTCTTCGTTGGCCCAACCGCTATAGTTCTGACCGCCCCCCGACGCCTGCGTGCTGTGCCAGAGCGGGTATGGGTCCGGGTCGCCGGTCAACTCCCAGCCGATCAGCGCGGCGTCGAAACGGCGCGGGTTGAGAAAATCGCTAACCAGCCCGGCAAAGGTCACCGACACCGGCTGAGCGTCAACGCCGATAGCCCGCCAATCCACAGCCAAGCGTTCAATTAGCGCCTGGCGCAACGGGTCATCGTTGGCGTAAATCAGGAAGCGCAAAGGCTGCTGGTCCTTATCGCGGATGCCGTCGCCGTCCGTGTCGATCCAGCCTGCCTGATCGAGTATGGCGCTGGCGAGCGCCGGGTCGTAGGCATACTGGCGCACGTCAGGATTATGCGCCCAGTTCTCCGGCAGAAACGTACTGTGCGCGATGATGCCCTGACCGCCGGCGACCTCCTCGATCAGCCGCTTTCGGTCCAACCCGTAGTACAGCGCCTGCCGCACCTGCACATCCTGCAGAAAGGCGACATCCGGGTTGTTCAAGTTGAAGACGATGCTCAGGTATTCGGAGGTTGCGGTGGAGAAAAGCTGCAGGTCCTCACGCTCCGCCGCGGCCTGCAGGTCTTGTGGGGCGATCTGGCTGATGCCCTCCAGTTCGCCGTTGACGAAGCCGGTGAAGGCGCTGGCGTGATCTGGGTAGAAGCGCAGTTCGAGCGCGGCAAGGTAAGGTCGCGGCCCGCGATAGAACTGGCTCGGCTCCAGCCGGATATGGTCAGCCGCAGTGCGAACGACTTTCAGCGGCCCATTGCCGATCGGCGTGGCATTCAACGGTTGCGTCGCCAAATCCGTGGCTGGGACATCACGCCAGATGTGTTCCGGCAACAGACCGATGGATGTATAGTCCAGAAAGGGGGTGAAGGGTTCTGTCAGGCGAAAGCGCACCTGCAAGTCGTCGATCTTCTCAACCTGCACGGATCGCCAAAGGCTCGTCAAGTCCGGCAGGCTATAGACTTCAGGGTCCTGCAGTACGCTTACCGTGAAGATCACATCGTCGACGGTAACCTGCTGCCCGTCGTGCCAATACTGGTCGGGCTTAAGGCGAAACACGTAATCAACGCCCTCGGAGATGCGCCAGCCTTCAGCCAGGTCCGGCGTCACCCGCCCATTCTTGTCGATCCGTGTCAGCCCGCGGTAGAGCAAGGAGCACAGGTCCAGGTCAACATCGGTGGCGTCACAAAGCAGCGGGTTGAGGTACTTAGGATTGCCCGCAACCCCTTCTCGATAGACGCCGCCGCGATCCGGCGCCAACACAGTCGTGACGCTATACGTCGAATAGCCAAGGACGAGCGCAAGCAAGACTATGCCGCCTAACGCCAACAGCACTTGCCATCGCAAGTGGTATCCAATTGATGCTGCCGGCGAGGCTGAAGATGGGGAACTAGGCTGCGGATGGACGTGCAGACCTGGCATGTGTCAGATGATGTTCAGCGCGCTGGGGCCGATGCGCCTGCGACGCCGGCCCCTCGACGGCTGCCTACTCAAACGCTACGGCGATGATCGAGAGCAGGGCGAAGAGACCGGCCAAGATGAAGGTGACGTTGAAAAGCGTCTTCTCCATCCCGCGGCGGGTGCGATAGATGTCAGACCCGCCGAATACGCTGCCCAAACCGGCGCTGGTCTGCCCCTGGATCATCACTACCGCAATCAACGCCAACGCAATGATATTGGCGGCAATCATCAAGAATACGTGCATCCCAACCCCCTCTATGCGCCGCCCGTTTGAGCGGCAGTTCTATGCTTCGCTATGCGGTCGACGCGCCATTGCCTGCGCCCAATTTGCGTGTCGATAACCGGTTCAGTATAGCAAGCCCCTTTGCATCTGTCCAAATCCGTAAAGACCGCAAGACGCCGCAAGGCGTAGACAGCACAATGCTCATTCGGTCAAGTCGCAGAACACGCACAGGGTCAATCCGGCAAGGTCTACGCTCGCTTCGTGACATCTGCGCGAACCACGCCTAGCAAAGCTGTGCATCACGCTAATCTACGGGCTGATTTCGAGCACGTAGACCTGAGGATTGCCTGCCAGGTCACGCCGGATGATCAGCCTGGCGGACGGATACCGGGCGCGTGCCTGCTCCAATGCATACGGGTCGCCTACAGGAAGCAAGACTCGCACGCCACCCGGCAGAGAATCCGGCAGGGCGTCCGGAGCATACTCATCCGCCCGCACCGCACCGCCGTCCCGGCCGGCTAGAAATGCCGCGGCAGCGTTGTCCATGAGCAAGCCGGGCATCGAACTGACGACGGCAACAGATTGTCCTTCTTGCGCAGCTTGACGGATTTCCCGCGCGAATGCGCTGGCGCTACCCGCATTCACCTGGCCCTGCTCGAAGAAGCTGATCCAACTGAGCATGGCCGCGCCTGCTGCCATCCCGACAATCAGGTAAACGGAAGCCTGCATCAGCCAGGTCCCGAAGCTCAGCATCGCCGTCACGCGCAGCCGATCCAGCCCAAACGCCGTCGCCAGGGCGACCGCAGGCCAGATCGCCAGCAGCGACGGCCAATGCGGCGCAACAGGATGCGCCCACAGCACGCTAAACGCGGCGCCTGCCGCCAACCAATTCAGCAACGTCCAGCCCAACAGCGTGTCCACGCTCATCAACAGCGCGCCGATCGCCAATAGGAAGAACGGCGCGACGATGCTGGAGAGCATGCTCCCGCTCAAGCCGGTGATCGCGCTGGCATCCAGGCCAACGTTAGGCGCCAGCAGCGCAGCCTGCAAGCTTCTCCAGAAGCCGCCGAACGCTGACAAGCCGTTCGCCGCCATTTGCCAAGCCGGGTCATGGCTCTCGGCGAACAGATTCATCGATAGATAGGCGGACAGGCCCCCAGACGAGCCGCCGACGCCAACGAAGACTGGCACGACGGTCAGGAGTACACCGCCCGCCCAATAGGCGACGCCAACCGCCAGTCGCCGGTTGCTTGCCCATCGGGTCGAGCGCATCCAGTCGGGCCATAAAGCCAGTACGCCCGCCCAAATCAGAATCGCCGCCCCGATCAGGCTCAAGCCGTTCGGCCCGTAAACGGTTCCTAGCCCAAATAAGAGCCCGCTTACGCCCAGCAGCCCCGTCGATTCCCGCCGCAAAGCGAATAGCAGCGCCCACACGCCGAGCGTCCCCCAAGCCACGCCCTCTATGAAGATCGGAACCCGAGCGAAGAAGAGGAAGGTGGTACCGCCTGCTGCGATAACCGCGGCCAGGAGCGCCGGGAAGGCGCCGTCGTCTTCGATCACCTCGCCGAATGCGCCTGCCAAAGGCCGCCGCCTGAACAGCTCGCAGCCAAGCAGCCACACGGACGCGATCAAGATCAAGCCCGCAACCAGACCCGCCAGTCGCACGCCCAGCAGCGCGTCGCCTGTCAACGATTGCCCGGCAGCCGCAACCGCCGAAGCCAACGCTGGAATCGGCAACAAGTCCGGAACGAACCAATTGGCGCCGTCGCGCAGCAGCGTTGACGCTTGAAGGCCGGCTCTGGCAGTCACGACGTCGACGCGCGCCGGCAGGTCCGCCCATCGCAGGGTGATGAGAACCGCAACTACCACCAACAGAATCAAAGCCCAAGGCCAGCCGGCCAGCGGCGCGGGCCGTTGACCGTTTGCAGGCCGGGAACTGGCCGCGTCTCTACGACGGCTGCCTACAAAACCGGCGACCAGGTAGAACGCGATGCCGCCAAGCCACAGTAGGTGCGACGCAGCCGGAGGCATGGGCAGCCAGTGGATGCCGGCAGTCGCCGCGCCTATCATCGCCCAGGCTGCCACCGCCAACACCGGCGGCATCCAAGCAGCAGTTGCAGACGCAGCGACGCCCGCCGCGCGGTTGCGGCGCGCCGGACGCCTCTCCTCACGCCACAGCGGGCTGATCAGCCCGAAGCCGAGCGCAGCCACGACCGCCAACCACAGTGCGAACGCCATCAGGTCTTGCGGCAACCAGCGCGACATTCTGAGCAGGAAGGGCGAACCTAGGAGCAGCGAGTCGGGGATGACGCCGGCTAATCCGCCTTTGTCGAGCATTGCTTGGGCGAAATACGCGGCGCCTACGACAGCCGCCAGTGCAAGACTGCGAAGAATCCTCACAACCGGCCTCTCTTGCACATTAAAAGTGAAAAATCGCGTAAGAATGCAAGCAGCAACCCAATCATCAACAACCGACTAGACAGAAAAAACGGACGTCCCGTCGCCTAACAAAAAGAACCCGGTTGGCGCGTGGCAATGACAACCGGGTTACACCTATGTTCTTTGTCTGACCATACTAACCGCCAAGCATTCAAGCGCCTGGCGCGGACAGTCACGCCACGACAACACGCCATCCCCTCAGCCGGTCCCCACAGCGCACAGAGAATACGCCGCGCGCCCTCATTGGGTAGCGCGTCCAATCATGTGCGTATTGCGCCTTGGCTAACCGGCCTGTGAGTTGTCGGTGACCTTTTCCTCGGAAGCATCCGCTGCGACCTGCTTGGCGGCGGCTTCAGCGGCGTTGGCCGCGCTCTCGACGTCGTTGGCGGAATTCTTGCGGAACTCGCGTACGCCTTTGCCGACTGCCCCAAAGACCTCGGGCAGCTTGCCGACGCCGAAAAGCATCGTCACGATAACGAGAATCAGGATCAACTCCACTGGACCGAAATGCGGTAACATCTGGGAAATCTCCTTGAACGAGGGTTCTACTCAACACAGAACGGATGTCCCGTGCATGGGCGAGCCTAATCGGGGGTATTATAGCACGCCTGGTCGAACGCGCAAATACCTGCGCCATCTTCGACGTTGCCTGCCGGCGTGTGATAGAATCGAGCATATGCTGACGGAACTTAGCATTCGCAACTTCGCCATTATAGACGATCTACATATCACCTTCGGTTCCGGCCTCAACATCCTTACAGGTGAGACCGGCGCCGGCAAGTCGATCATCATCGACGCCTTAGGACTGCTGCTCGGCGACCGCGGCAGCAGTGAGTGGATCCGATCTGGCGCCGATACCGCCGAGATCGAGGCGGTCTTTGCGATGCCTGAATCAGAGGCAGAGACCTCGCCCCTGCAGCAATTGCTCGTCGACAACGGCCTCGACGACCCTGACTCGCCCGGCTGGCTAACGTTGAGTCGCGAGGTGCGCCTCAACGGACGCAACATCTGCCGCATCAACGGGCGCACAGTAAGTCTGCAAATCCTGAGCGAAGTCGCCGCGCAGCTGATCGACGTCCACGGACAGGGCGAACACCTCAACCTGCTCCGCCCGCATACGCATATCCACCTGCTGGACCGGTATGCCGGCCTGTTGGAGCGCCGGCGAGAGCTCGCAGCTCAAGTCGCTAACCTACACGCCGTACGCGCCGAGTTGCGCCGTCTGCGCCAGGACGCACGCACTATTGCCCAACGCCTCGACATGCTGGCCTTTCAGACTGAGGAGATCGCCCAGGCCAAGTTGCGCCCCGGCGAGGAGCCCGAGCTAGAGGCCGAACGGCGACGGCTAGGCAATGCCGAGGCGCTGCTGCAACTGGCGCAGACCGCCCAAACGATCCTCAGCCAGGGAGAAGGCGAGTTGCCCGGCGCCATCGATCTGGTCGGCGAAGCCGCCGGACGGCTGGCGCGGCTGGCGCGCATCGACCCGGATATGCAAGCCGGCGCCGACGAGGCCCAGGCTGTCACGGAGCAGTTGGCCGACCTGGCGGGCAGGCTGCAGGATTACGCCGACGCGCTCGAGTTCAACCCTGTCCGGCTGCAGGAAGTCGAAGAGCGGCTCGACCTGATCCACAACCTCAAGCGCAAATATGGCGACACGATTGAGCAGGTCTTGGCCTTCGCGGCCGATGCCCAGGAAGAACTCGTGCGGCTGTCGAACTGGGAAGTGCGCACCGGCGAGCTAGAACGCCAGGAAGACGAACTGCTGCACGCTATTGGCGAAGCCGCCGCCGAACTGAGCGACCTGCGCCGCGCCGCCGGAGAACGCCTAGCCCGCGCCGCAGAAGTCGAGTTGGCCGACCTGCGCATGGAGCGGGCGCGCTTCGGCGTATCGGTCGCCCACAACCCCCACCCGGAAGGGGCCTATCTGCCCGACGGCTCGCGCGTGGCCTTCGACGCAACCGGCGTCGACCGCGTCGAATTCCTGATCAGCACGAACCCGGGCGAGCCGCTGAAGCCGATGGCGAAGATCGCCTCAGGCGGCGAAACCGCCCGCCTCATGCTCGCGCTCAAAGGCGTGTTAGCCCATGCCGACGCCACGCCGACGCTCGTCTTCGACGAAATAGACCAGGGCATCGGCGGCCGCGTCGGCGGCATCGTCGGGCGCAAGCTGTGGAATCTCACGGGCCAGGCCGCACCGGGACCGGAGCACGTCATGCACCAGGTATTGTGCATCACGCATCTGCCGCAGCTGGCGGCCTATGGCGATACGCACTTCGCCGTTAACAAGCGGGTGGAAACAAGCAACGGCGAGGAGCGCACCGTCACCGTTGTGCGCTCGCTCGAAGGCAGCGACCGCCTGGATGAACTGGCGCAGATGTTGGGCGCTACGACGGTCTCGGGGCGCAAATCGGTCGAAGAGATGATGGCCGAAGTGCACGAGGTCAAGGCCGCGGCCCCCAAGGCCTAGGCGGCCTGTTGCCGGTTACCCCGGAACGGAGTCCCTTCTCTTATGTCACGTCAAACCATCGGCGCAATTGTGACACGAACTGTCTTGCTCACCGCCTTGGCGGCGCTGCCGGTATTCCTGTTCGCCGGCGCAGTCGAGCGCGTAGCCGCCCAGGACGATCAGCCCACGGTCGTGGTCCTCACGTTTAAAGGCGCTGTCACGCCGGTTCTTAACCAATACCTGGACACAGCCATCGACGCCGCGCTCGCCGCCGGCAGCGAGGCCATCATCCTGCAACTAGACACGCCCGGCGGCAGCGTAGAGGTCACCAAGGCGATCACACAGGACATGCTGGCATCGCCCGTGCCCATCATTGTCTATGTAGCGCCCACCGGCGCGCAGGCTGCCAGCGCGGGGACGTTCGTCACGCTAGCAGGCCACGCAGCCGCCATGGCGCCGGGCGCCAGCATCGGCGCAGCCAGCCCCGTCAGCATGGACGGCGGCGAAATAGATGCCACCATGCAGGCAAAAATTACCAACATCCTCAGCGCCGACATCGAGAATCTGGCCGAACGCCGCGGCGAAGAGGCGACGCAGTGGGCTATCGCCGCTGTTCAGGACGCGGCCGCGGCCACAGCAGCGCAGGCGCTCGATCTCGGTGTCATCGACATCATCGCCACGGACGTGGACGACCTGCTCGCTCAGTTGGACGGACGCGAGGTGCTCGTGCGCAATGAAGCGCGCATGCTGCGCACCGCAGGGGCTATCCAGTCAACCCTCGAAATGACGCCGCTGCAGCGCTTTCTCAACCTGATCGCCAGCCCAACGGTCGCCTCGATCTTGCTCACACTCGGCATCCTCGGCCTGGTGGTGGAGATTCGCACGCCCGGCTTCGGCTTCGCGGGCATCGTCGGCATCGTGTCGCTGTTGCTGGCCTTCTACGGGCTAGGCCAACTCGACGCCAACCTAGCCGGCCTGGCCCTCATGGCCGCGGCGCTCGCCCTGTTTATAGCGGAGGCCTTCACGCCTACGTTCGGCATCCTAGCGCTCGGCGGTATGATCGCCTTCGTCTTCGGCGCGGTCCTGCTCTTCAACACGCCTGGACTCAAGGTTCCCTGGGCGGCGATCCTCTCGCTGGCCGCATTGCTCGGCGGCCTTACCATCTTCGCCGGGTCCAAAGCGCTCGCCGCGCAGCGCAGACCGCCCCTCACCGGCGGCGACGCGCTGATCGGCCTGACTGCCCGCGCCAAGAGCGCATTTGCCGCGGGCGAAGAAGGAGCGGTCTTCATTCAGGGCGAATGGTGGAACGCCGTCCTCACAGACGGCGCAGTCGAGGCGAACGATAAGGTGCGCGTGACGGCGCGCCGCGGCTATACCCTGGAAGTGGAACCGCTCGAAAAGGACAAAGCCTCGTAAATGCAGAGAGTGAATAGTTCGTTCGCCAAACGTCTGTCATTCTGAAACGAGCGTCAGCGAGTTGAAGAATCTTGTTGTAGTAGAGGTAAAGACGCTTCGCTACGCTTCTAGAGAACTGATGCCGCGGACAGAGGCGCGATGCTTCGTTTCACTCAGCATGACAGGTGTGCGGAGCGGGAGCTGTGGCAAGTTTCCTGCCTTTCTTGGGACGCAAGTCTTGGGCTACTCAGCATGACATGGTGCGCAATTTACGCTCAACCTAGTAAGCGGAGAATTTCTTTTGCCACAAGAACGAGTCAACACCTGGCGACGATACCTCACCGATTACGACGAAGGCCTCGGCCTGGTCTATGAACGCTTCGTGCTCAACGACTTCCTGCTTGACCTGGCGCGGCGGCATAACCTCCGCAGCGTGCTCGAAGCGCCTCTCTACGGTATGGCCGGCGTCAGCGGCATCAACAGCTACGCGCTAGCCCAAGACGGCGCGGCCGTGACGCTCGTCGACGACAACGCCGAACGCCTAGCCGGCGTCGAGCGCATCTGGCGTGAGGACCTGCGCCTGCCTGCCAACCTGGTGCATGTTGACCCGAGTTCCTGGGGCGCACTGCCTTTCCCCGACGTCAGCTTCGACCTCGCCTGGGAGTGGGCTGCGCTCTGGCACATAGACGATGCAGCCGGTTTGCTCGCCGAATTGGCGCGCGTCAGCCGCAAGCTCGTGCTCGTCGCCATGCCCAACAACCTCCAGGTCGGCTACTGGCTGCGCAAGCTCGTCCTCGACCGCGAGTTCTTCGAGGACCACGACGAATCCTGGACCGACATGGGACGCATTACAGGCCTGCTCTCCGACCTCGGCCTCGACATCATCGAGCAGGGCGTGCTGGACGTCCCGCCCTGGCCCGACACGGTCATGCCGGCCAATGAAGCGCTCAAAAAGCTGGGCATCGGCAGCAGCCGTTTGGAAAGCCGCTTCACCGGCGACAATTGGCAATGGAACACGATGGCCTACTACATGGGACAAGAGCCGGACCTGCGCGAGCGGGTGCTCAAGTACGCTTGGCTCGACCGCGCCCCCCTGCCCTGGCAGGTGAAGGCCGTCTGGGCGCATCACCGCTACGTCTTGGCGCGCGTCCCCGACTCTGACGAGTCCCCCTAGACGCGAGAATAGGAGTAAAACGCCATGGATTTCGAACTCTGCATTCGCCGCCTGGAGCGCGACGCTGCGGTCATCACCGGCCTGGTCAACGGCATCCCCGACGAGCAGGCGCGTTGGAAGCCGTCGGCGGACGCCTGGTCGATGCTGGAAGTGATCAACCACCTCCACGACGAGGAGCGCGAGGACTTCCGCACACGCCTCGACCTGATCCTTCATCAGCCGGGCGCGGCGTGGCCGCCGACTGATCCAGAGGGTTGGGTCGCCGAGCGGCGCTATAATGCGCGCGATCCACAGGAATCGCTCGAAGACTTCCTGCAGGAGCGTACGCGCTCCATTCGCTGGCTGCAAGGCCTGGAAGCCCCCGGCTGGACGCTACGGGGACGCCACCCGTCCGGCTTTGAGATGTCAGCAGGCGACATGCTGGCCTCATGGGTGGCGCACGACATGCTTCACATTCGCCAGTTGGCGGAACTGCACCGCCAATGGCTCATCTCCTCTGGCAAGGCCGACGTACGCTATGCCGGCGACTGGTAACGCTGGAACGCCCAGACTGTGGCCGTGACCTTCACCTGGCAGCCTCGCCCCGACAACAGGAGTGAGGCGCTGCACATTTCCCTGGCCGCGGGGTCGCTCACCCTCAGTTTCGCCGGTCGCAGTAACCTATCCTTTGACGGCGAAGGCCGGCTGATCGGCGCGTGGTACGACGGCCTCACTTACCGCCGCTCGCTCGACAACCGTGTGCTGCTCAAATGGCTCGCAGAAGGAAAACCGCCGCTTCGCCATCGACGCTTCCTGTCCGCCGAAGAACGCGACGCGTTGCTGGCGCGCGTACACGCCGATGTGCGCCGCGTGCATGACGCGCTGCACACGGGCCAACTTGCCGCGCCGGACGCCACGCCCGCCTTCATCGCCGGGCTGTCCGCCTGGCTGGATGCCGCCCTACG
>JASGTU010000260.1 GCA_030058085.1 Chloroflexota bacterium | reverse complement strand
GCGGACTGGGAACTCGCCGGCAAGCAGATCGACCTACAGATACATGACCCGTCCGGCCCGGTTCTGGTGCATGGCATTCACGACGTTCTACAGGCGCTGGTTGTGGAGCCGCTGCGCAACGCCTTTGCATTTTCTCCTGCCGGCGGGCGCGTCGTGGTAGAGGTGCAGCGCAATGCGTCCGGCGCTGCCGTCACAATCACGGACGAAGGGCCGGGCATCCCCGTAGGACAACTGGCGCGTATCTGGGAGCCGTTTGGGCAGATTGCGCGCGGGCAATACGAGCAGCAAGGCGTGGGACTTGGCCTGCCGATTGCGTGTGCGGCTGCCGAGCTTCATGGCGGTGAGTGTACGATTGAAACGGATAGCGGCGCCGGCGTGCACTTCACGGTGCGCCTACCGCTTGCGACAGACTAGAACGATAGGCCCGGCCGCGAACCCCGTTGGGGGATACTGATACTTAGCCGTAGGCTTCATGCCCCGGGTTGACCCCGCGGCATGAAGCTTGCGGTTTTGTTCTTTGGCGCGCTGCGGTCGCTTACCTAATGCCTAGCGGCCAGAAGAGCAGGATGAGCGGAACGGCCGTCATGAGGATAATTACTTCGAGCAGCAGCCCCATGCGCCAATAGTCGCCGAAACGATAGCCGCCCGGCCCCATCACAAGCGTGTTGGACTGATGGCCGATGGGCGTCAGGAACGCGCAGGATGCGCCGATCGCCACCGACATCAGAAACGGATCGGCGGATGCGCCCATGCCGTGCGCTACGGAAATGGCGATCGGGGCCATCAACACAGCCGCAGCCGCGTTGTTCACCAGGTCCGACAAGAACATCGTGCCGACCAAGACGATCACGAGCGACATCACCGGCGGCATCTGACCGGAGGCGGCTAGCACTCCGCCGGCAATGAGATCGGCGCCGCCGCTCGTCTCTAGGGCCTGACCAACCGGAATCATCGCGCCCAATAGGATGATGATTGGCCAGTCGACGGCGTCATATGCCTCGCGCAGCGTGAGGATGTTGCTCAGAATCATCGCCACGACCGCACCGACAAAGGTTATCTGCACCGGCAGCAGGCCCGCTGCCGCAATGCCCAGAGCGGCAACAAATATGCCGACGCCCAAAGCCAATCGCCGGGGCTGGCCTAGACGCAGATTGCGCGCTGCCAACGGCAGGCAGCCCAGCGTCGCCAAGGTCTCCGGCAGCGTCTCCGCCGGACCTTGCAGAAGCAGGACGTCTCCCACCTGAAAATGGATGTCGGCTAGCCGGCCGCGCAGGCGGGCGCCGAAGCGCGCGACGCCCAACAGGTTAACGCCATAGCGCCAGCGAAGATTGAGCTGGCGAACCGTGTTGCTGATAAATGGGGAATCGGCCATGATGACCGCTTCCATCACCGCAATGCGTTCGTCCGACTTCAGCGCGTCCTCGCTTAACTTGCGGTTGCCGGTCAGCTCTACGCCGGCCGAATCGAGCAGCGTCTGAAGGTCTTCCGGGTCCGCCTCGACGATCAACACATCGCCGGCGCGCAGCACTTCGAAGCTCGACGGCGCGAGCCGGCGGCGCGTCTGGCGCACAAGTCCCATGACTACGATCTCGGCGTCAGTAAGGGCGGCGAGGTCGCGCAGCGTTTTGCCTGCCAGGGCGGATCCTTCGGGGATCGTCACCTCGGTTACGTAGTCTTCGATCTCGAACAAGGCTTCGCGTGAGGCTGCGCTCTTACGCTGCGGGACGAGTCTCCAACCGATTAGCGTGATGAAGATCACGCCGGCGACCGCTACCCCGAGCCCCACCGGCGTGAAGTCAAACATGCGGAAAGGCGCAGCGCCGTTATCTGTTCGGAAAGTGGCGATGATGATATTGGGCGGCGTGCCGATCAGCGTCGTCAACCCGCCGAGCAGCGACCCGAACGCCAACGGCATCAGCAGGAGCGACGGCGAATGGCCGTTCCTGCGCGCCATGCGGATCGCCACGGGCATGAGCAGTGCCAGAGCGCCCACGTTGTTCATGAACGCAGAGAACAGCGCTACCAATGATGTCAGCGCCCCTACTTGGGCCGCAGGCCGTTCGCCGACGCGCCCAAGCAGTTTCGCCAGGATGTCGATCACGCCGGCGTTCATCAGCCCGCGACTTACTGCCAGGACGGCGGCAACGGTGACGACCGCAGGATGCCCGAAGCCGGCGAACGCCTGGTCTGCCGGCGCGATGCCGGTTATTGTGACGGCCAGCAAGGCCAATAGCGCCACGACATCGTAGCGCCAGCGTCCCCACACAAAGAGAACCAGCGTTAGGGCTAGAACGCCGAAAACGATGATTTGCTGCAATGCCATGCTGCCTTTCGCCGGTGAACGAAACGAGCCGAGAGCGATACGGGATTCAGAATCCAGAATGGCTTCATAGCCATCTGCCTGAGTGAGCCATATGCTTCATTGTATGCCATTCATGGTGCAGCGAATAAACGGACAGCCCCGCGCTCGACGGTGACGGCAAGCGATGTGGCTGTGAAAACTATCACTTGCTGAATGATTTGTAGCAGGCGCTACCGTGTGCGGCAAGCGACCGTGCTAAACTGAACCAGCAGTTGCCGTCTCCGCCGTCAAAATGTCTTGCCGATCCGGGCGGAGGCTTGCTTTCCCTACAGGGAGGATGGAACCATGAGCGAAAAGAGCGTCTATATCGATAAGCTTAAGGCCCAACTTGACGTATGGGCCGCCGAGATCGACAAGCTGGAAGCCAAAGCGAATATGGCTGGGGCCGATGCTCGGATTGAGTTGGAGAGGCGAATCAAAGACCTGCGCAGCCAGCAAGACTCTACGAAATCGAGGATCGCCGAGCTTGAGAATGCAAGCGAGGATGCTTGGGAAGACCTGAAAGAAGGCGTCGAGAAAGCCTGGAACAGCTTCCGCAAAGGCCTCGACGAGGCGACGTCGCGCTTTAAGTAACAGCTGAATCGCAGATGCCGTCAGGGCGAGGCGCGCCCCGCCCTGACGCTTTTATGGGCGCATCCGCCTCCTGCGCGCCCGTTCCCCCAAGGTCCATCCTCAAGCCCCTGGGCCAACTTGCTTGATGCCCAACCGTTATAGTACGATGACGGTGTAATCGCTTCACGATCTATTAGGTCTGCCGCCTGTTCCTTTTAATAAAATCCGTTGCGCACACAGCCGGCCATTCGTTGGCGGGCTATTATCGACCGATACACTACATTGAAGGCAAGTGCGTATGAGCGAAAAGATCTTGATCGTAGACGATCAAGCGGTGGTGTTGCGCCTTCTCTTCCATCCTCTTGAACGGGAGGGTTTTTCCGTCATCACGGCCATGTCCGGGACGGAAGCCCTGGAAAAGATCCAGAGTGAGAAACCCGATCTGGTGATCCTGGACATCATGCTGCCGGATATCAGCGGGATTCTCGTGTGCAATCGCGTGCGCCAATCGTTGCAGATGGTCGATCTTCCGATTATTTTGCTCAGCGGGCGCACCGAATTGGAAGCCAAGATCGAAGGATTGGAGGCTGGGGCGGACGACTATGTGACCAAGCCGGTCGATCCCAAAGAGATGATCGTGCGCGTCAAGACACTCTTGGCCCGCACACAGCGTTTGCGCCAGGCCGCGCCGCCTCCGGCGACGCCGTCGAGCGGGCGTTCGCAGCAGGGCATCCCTATTGCGGTCATCGGCGCCAAGGGCGGCGTAGGGGTGACCACACTCGTCGCCAACCTGTCTGCGGCGATGGCCGTGCGCGGGCACAGAGTGGCAGCGGCGGAAATGCGGCCCTTCTTCGGCGCCCTGGCGCGCCAATTCGGCGTGAAGCCGGACGCTACCATTAAGGCGCTGCTAGAGATGGCGCCCAAATCCATCAACGAGACGCAGGTCGGCGCGCGGTTGGCGCCGGCGCTCAACGGTTTGCAATTGCTCCTTGGCCCGCAACAACTCCTCGATTACCGGGAAATCCAGGCCGAGCAGGCCGAGGCCATCATCGACGCACTGGTTCGGTTGGCCGCGTTTGTGCTCATCGACCTGCCGCACATGCCGTCGGTCGCCAGCCGGGCGGCGCTGCGTTCGGCCCAAATCGTGGTCCTTACCATGGAGCCGGATGCGGGCTGCCTGGATTCAGCCAGGGCATGGTTGGAACTGTTGCGCGCGTGGGGGATTGCCGAATCCGCCATCAAGCTCGTCGTAGTCAACCGCATTCAGGCAGTGGATGTCCTGAACGGGGTCGAACTCGAACGCATCTTGGGCGTCGAATTGCTGGGAACAGTCACGGCTGCGCCGGACTTGGCCGTTGCCGCGCTCAATCGGGGCAAGCCGATGGTGATGATCGCCCAGACTGCGCTGGTGACGACGGCTCTGATGGAGATTGCGGACAAGCTCGTCACCCTCGGCATCAAGGCGCGTTGATGTCGCTCACCGCAGCCAAGTTCAAGAGATGAACTCCTGGCGGGCTGCCCGGAGGAGATCTTCCCCTGCGAAGAACACAGAGGTTGTAAGCGCTCCGCGCACGTGGGCGGGGGCTAACCTATACAGATTCAGCATGGCCTGCAGCAGTTCAGGCGTGGACAGCGTATCGGAAAGATAGCCGGACCACTGCGGACGGGACAGATCGAAGAAGGCCCCGAAGAAGTCCTGCGTCTGGCGCACGTCAAAACGCAAGACGTTTGCTAGGCCAAATAGGTAGAGCGCGCGCCGTCGTAGCCGTTGCCGCGGCCATAATGCCTGCCAGCCTGTTCGCGCCAGGTTCTCTGGCGAGTGCGCTCCGTCGTCGAGCGCTGTGGCAAGCGCTCGCGCCACAACTGGGGCGAAGCGCAGGGCAGCCCCCACCTGATAGCCGGAAATAGGATTGACCATGCTGGCTGCGCCCCCAAAGCCGAGCACGGGCTGATCCAGCGCGGGCAGCGGCGCGTTCATGGGGAAGACGCAGCGCTCCACGTGCTCGACCTCCTCCACGCGCACGCCCTGCCAAGCCAGCCTCTTGTGTAGCCGTTGCGCCAGCGCGTCGAGGGGCGCCGGCGGCGTATGTGCAAGCGACGTCTCCTCTACGAAGAAACGGCTTTCGCCCAGGTCCATCGCATAGAGAAAGGTGGGCGGCTCGCGCCGCTCATCTGCATCCAGATGGCCTGACCGGTAATCCATCAACACCATCTGCCCGGGGCTGACCGGCGGCGCGCTGAAACGCCCGACGATCCCGTAGGCTGTTTGGTAGGCTAGGCGCGGCGAGCGCGGCCGCGTGACGAGCACGGGCGCGTGCCCGCTGGCATCGATGACGACACGAGCGGCGTACTCTGCGCCGGACCGTGTGCTCACCAGCGTGCGATCGGGCAGTTGGGTCGCCTCTGCCACGCGGCCCGTGTGCCAGGTCGTGGCCGCGCGGGCGAGGCGCGCCAGCAGGTGCGCTTGCAGCTTGGCGTTGTCGATCAGCCCATATTCCCGCTGCAGGTCGATACGCCGTTCGCCGGCGTAGACCGCGCAGGCGGACCAACGCCGCGCCAGCACGCCGGTGAGGCCGAGCGGGGCGAGTTCTTCCGCCCAGATGCCGTAGGTGCTGGTCCACAAAGTGTCGGGTGCGAGCGGCGAAATGCCGGCCGCATTTAGGCCGGCATCGCACAGTGCCGCGGTGATGGCCAGCCCGGCAGGGCCGGCCCCGATTACCAGCGCGTCGAGCATGAGGAAGCCGCCTCCCTGGACGCCCTTGGCGGCGTCTTGTCAGCGCTCCAGATCCGAGACAACGCAGGGCGCTTTATCAAGATTGCTTCGCGGTTTGTTCGTCCAATTCGCACACTGTCATGCTGCGCGCCCCTGTCATGCTGAGCGTAGCGAAACATCTCCCGAGCGAAGTATCTTGACCTTTGGACTAACGAGATTCTTCAGCTCGCTAACGCTCGCTTCAGAATGACAAAAACTTGGCGATCAAACCATTTAGGTTGCGTCGCGCCAAATTTTAATAGGGGCCGCGAATCTCCTGGCGCACCTTCTCTTCGTACCACTGGCGCAGTTGCTTGTGCAGCGCTTCGGGCAGCGGGGCGAGCTCGGCGGCGGTTGCGTTTGACTTTGCCTGCCGCGGCGAGCTTGCGCCGGGAATCACCGTCGTCACGGCGTCATGGTCGAGGATCCAGCGCAGCGCCATCTGCACCATATTCATGCCTTCCGGCACGTACTCGCTCAGTTCCTCGGAAAGCTCGACGCCCTTTTCGTAACGGATGCCGGCGAAGGTTTCGCCTACATTGAAGGCCTGCCCATCGCGGTTGAAGTTGCGGTGGTCGCCTTCGGTGAAGACGGTCGACTTGCTCAGCTTGCCGGTCAGAAGGCCGCTGGCAAGGGGCAGGCGAACGATGATGCCCACGCCCTTCTCTTTTGCCGCCGGCAACAATTCTTCAGCCGGCTTCTGTCGGAAGATGTTGAAGATGACTTGTAGAGAGGTGAGGCCCTCTTGCTCCAGGCAGATGAAGCCCTCCTCCACAGACTCAACGCTGGCGCCAAAGGCGGATATAAGGCCTTCGTCACGCTGCTTGCGCAGCCAGTCGAAGACGCTGCCCTGGCGCAATACCTCGGTCGGCACGCAGTGCAATTGGGTAAGGTCGATGCGGTCGACGCCCAGGCTCTTCATCGAGCTTAAGGTGGCGGCGCGCAGCCCCTCTTCACTGTAGTTGTCCGGATAGAGGCCGCCGGACCGTCCTAGCTTAGTGGCGATGACGATGTCGGGATGTGACCGCCGGAACCGGCCGAGAGAGAGTTCACTCTCGCCGTCGCCGTATCCGTCTGCTGTGTCGAAGAAGCGCACTCCTGCGTCGTAGGCGGCTGCCAGGATCTCCTGCGCCGTAGCATCGCTCCAAGGGGCTCCCCAGCCGCCGCCGATCTGCCAGCAGCCGAGGCCTACTTCCGTGGCCTGGAGGCCCCGATTTCCGAGTGAGCGTGTCTTCATGAGGTCCTTCTTTCTGTTTGTGTCGCTCAAGAGAGCGAGCGCGTCGGCAAGCGAGAAACGAGCGCCCACCTGCACAGTACTAGGATCCGTCTCTGGCCTAATTGAGGCGGAGCCAGTAGGCATTATAGCATTGGACTGGGGACTAGTTGCATCTTCAAGGTGAGCCACGACGGGCGGATCAGATCCATTGCGCTGCTTATAGGCAGCTGCGGCCGCGGCGGCGAGGTGCTTCACCTCCTAGAAATCGCCCACGCCGGCCGTACCAAGAACGGCCACCCCATTGCTGAGGCGGCCGTTTTCCTGATTGGATCAACGTTATTG
>JASGTU010000259.1 GCA_030058085.1 Chloroflexota bacterium | reverse complement strand
TGGCGGCGGCGGTGGCCTCGTCGATGCCTTCGAGGTCAGACTGCGTCAGCGACACGCCGGCGGGGATGATCTCGTTGCCCTTGTTGTCGTTGATGGGGCCGGTGAAGACGTCGAAGCGCGTCATCTCACCGGCAAGCATGGCGTCCAATACCTCTTGCACTTGGGGAATGACCTCTTCGGGCACGCCGGCTGCAGGCTCCTGGCCTTCCATAAAGCCGAGCAGCCCCAGACTGCCGCTGTCGACGTCGAAGTAGATGTCGTCGGCGACAAATGTGCCTTCCATCATGCTGGTCATGAGCTTGATATACTCAGGACCCCATTCCCAGTAGGGGACAGTCAGGCAGTGTTCCGGATCGACGTCGCAGGAGTTGCGGCTGTCGTAGGCGACGCCGTATTTGCCCTGTTCGCCGGCGACCTGCACCGGGCCGGTGGTGTCGGCGCCGGTGATCACGACCGCAGCGCCGGCTTCGAGCAGCGACTCGGCGGCCTGCCGCTCAATGTCGGGGTCGAACCAGGTGAAGATCCAGCGGATGTCCAGCACGCACTCGGGGCAGGTCTGGCGCATGCCCAGGGCTGCGGCGTTGATGTGACGGACCACTTCCGGAATCGGGAAGGGCGCGATGTAGCCGATCTGGGTGGAGCCGTCGGCCACGGCGCGGGCGCCGGCGATCATGCCGACCAGGTACTTCATGCTCTCCATGGCGCCGAAGAGGTTGGAGAAGTTGGGGTCGGCTTTCTTGAAGCCGGACACATGCACGAAGTATGTGTCCGGGAATTCCTGGGCGACGGTCTCGGTGGAGTCCATGAAACCGAAGGAGGTGGTGAAGACGGCGTCGAAGCCGGCGCGGGCCAGGCTGCGCACCACGCGCTCGGCGTCTGCGCCTTCGGGCACGCTCTCTAGATAGGCGGTGTGGACTTGGTCGCCCATGTGTTCTTCGAGATAGAGGCGGCCTTCGTTGTGGCTGTAGGTCCAGCCGCCGTCGCCGATGGGGCCGACGTAGACGAAGGCGACGTTGAATTTGCCCTCAACGGGTTCCGGGATCTGAATGCCGCCGGCGGCAGGGGCGGCTTCGGCGGCGGGCGCCTCGGCGGCCGGTTCGCCTTCGGCTGGAGCCGGGGCTGTGGCCGGCGCTGCGCATGCCGCAAAGAGCATGGAGGCGACAACCAGTATCGCGAGGACGGTCCAGGTTCTAGGTGTTCGCATGGTTCCTCCAGTCATGATGGGGTGGATTGAGATAGGGTACGACAACAGCCATTTGCCTTGTTCAATCAGGCCAGCTGTGCGCCACGGTGATCCGTCGTGCACTATCATACCCTATTTTACCGCGCGAGGCCGCACGCGGGGATCGGTTTTTAGTCATAAGAACGCGAAGGTTCGCTGTGACTTCGCTGACGATGCAGGGAGTTGAACGGAAACCAGTTCAACAACGGTTGGGTTCGATTAAGGCGGAAGGGGCAAAGGAGCCGATCGCCGCTTGGTTTGTGTACGGCAAGGGCTACTGTGGCGCGGGGATGGCGATGCGTAGGGGCGGGGCGAGGTGTTCCAGTTGGGGGCCGGCGTACATGCCGGCAAGCAGCGTAACACCTTCGGCGGGCAGGCCATCGTCCAGGCTGAGCAGGCGCTCGTCGATCAACTGCTCGCCGGGCTTCCACAGGGAGGTCGGGTAGTACGCGCCGCCGGACGGGCGGTCGTCCTGGGCGAGTATGCGTTCGTTCGCGGCGAGGAGCTGCACCGTCCCCGTGTAGTCCTGGCGCAGCCGCTCGTCCACCCGCCAATAGAGGCGCACGCGCACGCCGTCCGCAAGCGGTTCCCAATCGTAGCCGGTCAAGGTCAGCCCGCCGAGCGGCTGGTTCACGGGATACATCGGCGTCGCCTCGACGGGACCCAGCACGCGCACCAGCGGCGGCGTGTCCGGCTGCAGGCGATACTTGATCTCCAGGCCGGGCATCTGCTTGATCAGGTAGACCGGCTGCCCGTTTCCTTCGCGTAAGGCCGTATCGACGGTTGCGCCGATGTCGCTGAAGCGCTCATCCGGGGCCATCAGCGGGTGTAGGCCGGTCAGGCCGGGGGCGCGACCTTCCACGTACTGGAAGTAGAAGAGCGGCACGATCTCGTCGCGGTCGTTGCTGATGAGGATGGCGTTGTCTGTGGGCGCGGCGGCTAGGATCTCTTCCCACATGGCGCGAGCAGCGCGATTGGCGGAGAGGTCGAGCCGGCTGCTGCCCGACGACAAGGCGGAGAGGGGCAGGAGAAAGAGCAGCATGGCGATCAGCGCGCTGAGCGACGCTGCGGCCTGCGGGCGTCTGTGCTGAGCGGCGAGCCGTGCACCGTCGACCAGCGCGGCCGCGCCGTAACCCGCCCACAGTACGCCGGTCACGTAGAGCGGAATGTAGTAGACCAGGATGTCGCCGATGGCGTAGAACAGGTTGAAGACCTGCTGCGGTAGGGCAAGGGCGACGGTGAGCAGCAGGAGCGGGCGATGATGGCGGGACATGACGTAGAGGCCGAGCGCCATAAGGATCAGGCCGGGCCAGCCGAAGTGGGCATACCACAGGCGGGCGGCCTGGGGGACGTTGCCCAGCGCTTGCTCGACGCCATAGAAGCCGACGGAGATCGAGCGGCCTGTGATGAAGTTGATGAACGAGGGCCAATCGTTGTGGTAGAGCGAGAGCGTTGTTTCACCCAGGCGCTGGTGCAGCCACGGCGACGCCTGCGGCCCGGCGCGCAGTGGGATGTAGGCGTAGAGCAGCAGGGGAAGCGTAAACGCTGCGGCGAGCGTCAGCCAACCGCGCCCGGTGATTTTGCGCCAGGGGTAGCGGGTGGTCCAGAGATAGAGCAGCACAGCGGGCGCGGCGAGCAGGGTCATGGCGTGGTGCGCCAGCGAGAGGCCGGCGATCAGCGCCACGCCGGTTAACGGTCGGGTCACGGCTGAGCCGGATGCGTCGCCGCGCGTGAGGGAATCCAATGCCAGGAGCAGCGCCAAGAGCAGCAGGGCATGCAGCGTGTAGACCTCGGCGATGAGGGCTTGGCTCCAGAAGGTGTGGTTGGCGGCGAGAAGCAGGGCTGTAAACACGGCGACGGCGCGGCTCTGAGTCAGGCCGGCCAAGGGAGGCCGGCGCATGAGCGCGTAGAGGGCGAGGACGGCGAGGACGGCGAAGACCGCGCTGAGCGCGTTGAGGGCTGCGGCCGGATTCGCGCCCAGCAGCGCCAGCCCGCGCTGCCAGAGGCCGCCCACGATCATATAGAGCGGGTAGCCGGTGGGGTGCGTCAGGCCGAGACGCCAGGCCGCGAACTGAAACTCGCCCGCGTCGCCGGGCAGCACGTCGTAGGCCAGGGTGCGCAGGTATACGGCGAGCGTTGTCGCGGCCAGCAGCGCCGGCGTCAACCGGTCCCTGCGGCTAGAAGGGGTAGATTTGACCGACGCGTTTGCTTCACGCATAATCGAAAGGTTGAAGTCGCTGCCCTGGGCATTGGAGCGCCAGACTGTGAGCCGTGAATCCGCCCCGGCATGGGCCGGGCAGGCACTGGTCGTTGTGCCGACATATAACGAACGCGAGAACATCGTCCGCTTGGTGACTGAACTGCGCGCGCTGCCGGGCGAAGTCCATGTCTTGGT
>JASGTU010000258.1 GCA_030058085.1 Chloroflexota bacterium | reverse complement strand
ACTTCCTCGAAACGCTGCCGCACACACGTGATTACGACATGCACGAGATCGGCACAGACGAATTCATCGCATTGTGCCGTGAGATCGGCGCCGAGCCGTTCATCACCATCAACCTAGGCCTCGAAGGTCCCACAGAGGCCGCCGCCTGGGTGGAATACTGCAACGGCGCGCCCGACACCGAATGGGGACAATTGCGCGCCGAACGCGGCCACCCCGAGCCGTACAATGTCAAGTACTGGTCACTGGGCAACGAATACGGCTACGGGCACATGCTCGGCCCGAACGATCCCCAGGGCTACAAGCAGGTTGTCACGGAGTGCTCGCGTCTCATGCGCGCCGTAGATCCCTCGCTCGAATTCACCGTCTGCGGCATCTGGTGGGACGAAGAGTGGCACGACGAAGTGCTGGCAAAGATCGGCCATGCCTTCGAAAACGTCTCCTTCCACGACTACACCCGACTAATGAAAACCTTCGAGGGCGAGGCAGGCCGCGCCGAGTTCCGCCGGGTAGCGGCTGAAGCTCCGGCGGCAGTCTTCCGCCAGGTCAAGAACGTGCGCAGTCTAGTCGACGCGCACGCGCCCAGCGACAAACGCATCGGCATCTCGTTCGACGAGTGGAACGTCTGGTATGCGTGGTACCGTCCAGTCGGCGTAGCTGAAGGCATCTATACCGCATCCATGTTGCACCACTTCTGCCGCGAAGCGCTCGATCTGGGCATTACCTTCGGCGTGTTCTTCGAGCCGGTCAATGAAGGCGCAATCTGGGTCAAGCCGGACGGCGCCAGCCTCACCGCCATGGGTCAGGCCTTCAGCCTCCTCAAAGCGCACCAGAACAGACGCCTCATCCATGTAGAGAACGACGACCCCGAAGCCGATATCGACGTTGTGGCGACGCTCGACGAAAGCGGTAATGAAGCCCTGATCAGCATCATCAACCGCAGCCCCGACGAGAGTCATACCGTCGAACTGAGCGTCGCCGGCAGCAACGCTGCATCGAGTTCCAACTGCAAGCTCCTTTCTGCGACCAATTACCTGCCGAAGTCCGTCTTCTCGGAAACGTCACTTACTGTAGACCCAGGAGCCGGTTCGACTATGGCGGTCACCCTGCCGCAACACAGCATCGCCCTGATACGGGCGGCTCTCTAGCTTCACCGCACACGATACAAAGGAGACATCATTATGTCGAGCCATAGCCTGCCTGCCTCGGTTAAGGTTCCGCACTTCTTAGGTCAGGGACGCATCGGCGTCATCGAAAAAGCTGTGCCCGAACCAGGCCCAGGCCAACTCCTCCTACAGGTGAAAGCCAATGCGCTTTGCGGGTCCGAGCGAGGCCAGTTCTACAACGGCACAGAGGTCACGCCCGGTCACGAGGCGTCCGGCATTGTCGTCGCCGCCGGGCCGAATACGCACACACCGGTAGGCACGCCAGGCGTCGTCTTCCTCATGGACTACTGTGGTGAGTGCCGAAACTGCCGGCTAGGCCTAACCAACGTGTGCCTGGACAAACGCGGCGACATGGGCTTCAACCGAGACGGCGGCTATGGCGTCTACGAACTCGTTTCGGAAAGCGTCTTCTTCCCCGTCGACGCCGACATACCCATGACTGAGGCCACCCTGTTGCTCGACATCATGGGCACCAACAGCCACGCCATCCGGCGTGCACGCCTTGTCCACCCCGATCCCCAGTCAATGGTCGTCGCCGGAGCGGGCCCCATAGGCCTCGGCATGCTGGCGATGGCGAAGATCCGCTTCGGGCAGGATTTCCCCGTCGTCGTCGTCGACCTCTCACCCTATCGCCTGCAACTGGCGGAAACGCTTGGCGGCCTGCCTGTTGACCTCAATCACCGATCCCTGGCGCAGGGCATGCAGGATCACGGCCTGCAGGAAGCAGACCTCGCCATGGATACCAGCGGCAAAGGAGCAGCTCGCCAGGCCTGCATGGCCGTCCTCGCCAAGCGCGGCGTATTAGTCTGCATCGGGCACGGCGAAGGACTCAGCCTCACCGTCTCGCCGGACCTGATCGCAGGTGAACGCGCCGTGATGGGCAGCGAATACTTCTGCTACGACGAGCTTGCCGAAAACCTCGAACTGCTGCGTAGCCATCTCCCTGCCTTACAGCCCATCATCACGCACCGCTTCGGCGTCGAGGACATCCAGGCGGCCTTCGAACTATTCTTCGAGGGCCAGACCGGAAAGGTGATCATCGAACAATGAGCGCTCCCGACCGCATCAAAGTCGCCGTGATTGGCGCCGGAGGCTGGGGCCGCCAGCACGCCCGCGTCTTCTCCGAACGCCCCGACGTGGATTTCTGCGCCGTCGTCGGCCGCACGCCCGAAAAGACCCAGGCGCGGGCCGCCCAATTCGGCGTTCGCGCCTACACAAACATTCAAGAAATGCTCACCGTCGAGCGGCCCGACTTAGTCAGTCTCAGTCTTCCCAACCAGGGTCACTTCGACGCCACGCTTCAGGTTATCAAAGCCGGCGTGCCCCTCTTGGCAGAGAAGCCCCTCACTTTCGAGCTGGACGAGGCCGGCATCCTACTGGAGGAGGCGGCCAAACGCAACCTCTTCTTCGCCATCAACTTCAACCATCGCTACGCCAAGGCCATCCAACTCGCCAAACAGGCAATAGAGGCGGGGCGACTCGGCGATCTGACCTTCGCCGCCTGGCGCTTTGGCGGTGAAGGCCGCAGCACGCACCCATACGCCAACCTGATCGAGACACAGTGTCACGCCTTCGACCAATTGGAGTATCTCTGCGGCCCCATTGACTCGGTGATGGCGCAGATGACCGACAAGACCGGCGGCGGCTACCGGACACTCGTCCTTGCCTTGCACTTCGCCAACAAAGCCGTCGGCAGCCTCGTCGGTACGTACGACTCCTCGTATGCCTACCCGGACACCCACCGCCTCGAGATCGACGGCACACAAGGCCGCATAGTTGTAGAAGACACCGTGCGGCGTTATTCCTATCAGGCTGCCGGCAATGAGACAGCCGAAGTCTGGCAAGCCGGCTACTTCAACGACCGGGACCGGGAGTTCCACCGAACCTTCGACTACCACCTCGACGCCCTGCTCAACGCCTTCCTTCGCGGTGAGCCGCCGCCCATCCACGCCCAAGCAGGGCGGCGTGCGCTCGAGCTTGCCTATGCCGCCATCGAGTCCTTCAACACAGGCAGAAGAGTCGATGTCCACGCGACCTAAGCCTTCGCGCCGGCGACAAGCCTAATCAAGTCTAGCGCTGAACACCGCAGAGAACACGCCAAGCGGCACAAGGATGGTTCGCCGCCTCGACCGTGTTCTCTGCGGCGCTTGTCTGCCCCGTTTCCCAAGTTGCACCCCACACTGCTAATTGACTATAATCCAGCTGCGGCGCACGCTTGCGCGCCGATTTCGGCACGGGGATAATGGACCGCTCACGGCAGCAGCGCACAGTCGTCACCAGTAAGAGCAAACGAGACCTCCGCACGGCTTTCGCAGCCAGTACCGCGCGCGAGGTCATGATCAAGGCAGATCACGGGCCGATTGCCATCTCGCCAAAACGGTTGAACGGTAGCGCATCGCTATGACCATAACCGCACCCCCGCTTGCCGCACAATCTTTTGCTCTGCCGCGCGACGCGGGTACAGCGCTTCGTGCAGCCTGCATCCTTGGGCTTGCATGGCTCATCGCAACCCAACCTCTCTTGCATGTCGCGATCGCCCTCAGTGTCCTAGCCGCAAGCATCCTCCTCATTCGTTGGCCGTGGCTAATCTGGCCCGCCATTGCGCTGGCCTTACCCATCGCCAGCAGCTACCGGATCGGCCCCATCACCGCTACCGAAGTGCTGCTCGGCGCCGGGTTCCTATTCTGGCTTGCATACGGTGCACGCAAGCGAAGCCTCCCCATATACGTCAGTCCGCTGCTAGCACCGCTGCTCCTATTCGTGGGAGTCCTCCTCCTCACATCGCTCCGGGCAACGGATTTGACCGAAGCGGTCGCTGAAGTGGTAAAATGGGTCGAGTTCACAGCAGTTATCGTTGTCGTGCCCACGGTCATGTCGCAACGAACTGCACAGTGGCTCGCAGCCGCGCTTGTCGCCGCAGGCGCCGCACAGGCGTTGTTTGGTCTTTACCAATTCATCTTTGCAATCGGGCCGGAATGGTTCATCCTGTTCGAGCGCTTCATGCGGGCGAGCGGCGTCTTCCGCCAGCCGAATCCCTATGCCGGCTTTTTGGGGCTATGCCTTCCCCTTTCCGTTAGCCTCGCCCTTTGGGGATGGGGCGGCGCTACCCGCGAGGATAGCCGCGACGGGAAACGCTTCCCCTGGGCGGCTTATTATTCGGTGACGTCCGCCATCATCGCAGCCGGACTTCTGGCAAGTTGGAGTCGCGGCGGATGGCTAGGGGCAGTCGCCGGCTTGGTTATCGTTTTCGTACTGCGCAGCCGAGTGTCCTTCTTCTGGGCTTCGATCGCTGCAATTCTAGCCGCCGGCGCTGGTCTGTTGGGCATGTTCAGCCCAGACATTGTCCCCGCTGGGATACGTGACCGCTTGATGAGCCTGCCCGCTAGTTTTCGCATCGAGACAGCGCTGTCGCAGACCGTAACCGACGAGAACTTCGCCGTGATTGAGCGCCTAGCCCACTGGGTAGCCGCGCTGCGCATGTGGGAGCAAGAGCCCTGGCTGGGAATTGGCCCCGGCAACTATGCCGTTGTCTATCCGGCGGTACGCCTGCCGCTTTGGGAAGAGGCGCTTGGACACGCGCATAATCTTTACCTGAACACCTTGGCGGAAAGCGGGCTGATCGGGTTAACAGCCTTCGTCGCGATGTGGCTGGCCCTTGTCGTTTGGGTCTGGCGCCGCCGCGGTTCCGCCGGCGACTGGCAGACAGCGGCCTCACTGGGCGTGCTTGGCGCCATCGCCCATGCCGTCGTACATAACGTATTTGATAACATTTTTGTCCAAGGGAATTACCTGCACCTCGCGCTGTCGATCGCTCTGCTAGCCGTAGCATGTAATGGGATTCGCAGATCACGCGCCCCTGTGCGACGCCAATGACGGGAAAGGAACTCGTCGCTTGACCATCGCCAACGTGCGACATCTCGCTCGCTCCAATAAGAAAGAAGTCAAACGTTTCGCCAAGTTTGCTATCGTCGGCGCCGCCGGATCCGTCACGGACTTCACCATTCTCAACGTCCTGGTGCAAGTCTTTGGCGCATCACTCGCCGTCGCCAATACCTTCAGCTTCACGGCTGCCGTCATTCAGAACTTCTCGCTCAACAGGCTGTGGACTTTCCCTGAGAGCCAAACGCGCCGCGCGGGCGGTCAACTGCTCCAGTTCGTTGTCGTATCGGTGATCGGCCTCGGCATCAACCAACTCGTCTTTCTCACCATCCACCACCTGCTCGAGTCGCTCTGGATCTCGTCGCTCGGCCCAGACCTTGGCTTCCTGGTTAGCTACAACTTCGCCAAGCTCCTTGCCATCGGCGTCGTGCTCTTTTGGAACTTCTCCGCGAACCGCCTGTGGACGTATCGCGGTCTGTAGTCCTCTGCTATCGTGAACGCCATTGCTGTTGACTATACGCCTGCGATACGGCAACAAGCCGGGATTGGGCGCATTATCCGCGGCCAAATCCACGCCCTGGTTGCGACTCGTCCGGAGCTCGACTGGCGGCTGTTCGCGGTTGGGCGGATCACGCCGCAACAAGCCGCCCAGGCTCCCCTTCCGCTGCACAGTACCCCGCTGGACGAACGCAATATGGTTCGCCTGTGGCACCGGCTCGATGCGCCTTGGCCTACGGTAGAAACATTCACCGGCGGCCCGCTCGACATCTTCCACGCCACCGATTTCGTACTCGCCCCTAGCCGCGCGAAACGCAAGGTTCTCACCATCCACGACCTTGCCTTCCTCTTCTACCCGGATGCATCGCTGCCGAGCTTGCACCGCTATTTGAACGTAGTCGTACCGCGCAGCGTCCGTCGCGCCGATCACATCCTCGCCGACAGCCACAGTACCGCCCGCGATCTACAGGAGCAATGGTCCGTGCCCGCAGAACGGATTTCGGTCGTGCAGGGCGCCGTCGATCACGAGCGCTTTCGGCCGGTGACAGACGAAGATCGCCTCCAAACCCTGCGCGACCGCTATGGCATTCATGACCGGCCCTTCATCTTCGCCTTAAGCAGCCTCCAGCCGCGCAAGAATTTCGTGCGATTGATCGAGGCCTACAGCCTTGCCAGACGCGAGAGGGACGTCGATCAACTGCTCGTCATCGGCGGCGGTAAAGGCTGGCTGTACGATGAAATCTTCGCTAAAGTACGCTCGCTGGATCTGGACAAACACGTTCTCTTCGCCGGCTTCGTGCCCGAAGACGACCTTCCCGCTTTCTACAGTGCGGCGGATTTCCTTGCTTATCCTTCACTATACGAAGGATTTGGACTGCCCATCGTCGAGTCGCTCGCCTGCGGCACACCGGTGCTCGCCGCCAACAACTCCTGCCTGCCCGAAGCCGGCGGCCCCGGCGCGCTCTACGTCAATGCCGAAGACGTGCAGGAGATCGCACAGGGCATCGTCCGCCTCTGCCAGGATGCCGGCCTCCGTCAAACACTGCACCTGGCTGGACAAGCGCATGCCGCCCGCTTCACCTGGCAGCGCAGCGCCGAACAACTGTGGCGCGCCTATGAGAACGCTCTCTCCAGTTGAACGTAGAGGAACATACCCGCCTTGGACGACCAGCGTCTCACTGCCAAGCCCGTCGCAGACTCCGCACTCACGCTCACCCAGTTCATGCAGCCGGAGCACTCCAACAGCCTAGGGACGGTGCACGGCGGCGTTGTACTCAAGCTCTGCGACGAGTGCGCCGGCATCGTAGCGCGACGGCACGCCCGGCGTCCCACCGTCACGGTCACGGTCGACAGCGTCACTTTTCATAGACCGGTGCTAGTCGGGCAGCTCCTGCTTGTACACGGAGCAATCACGTACGTGGGGACCACCAGCATGGAGGTAGAATTACGCGTCGAGACAGAGAACCTGCTGACGGGCGAGATCGTTCATACCAACAGCGCCTACTTCGTCTATGTAGCGCTCGACGACGACCTGCGTCCCACGCCTGTGCCCCCTCTCGATCTGCTCACCGAGGAGGAGCGACGCAAGTTCGAAGCGGGCCGGCAGCGACAACAAGCCCGCCTCGCGCGACGCGCTTAGCGCATGCAATCGACGCCCGCCAAGGAGAACGTGCCGGCTATGCCTGCCGAAGATACTCAAGACCACCCACCGCAGACCGCCAAAGCGCCAGGACTACTGCGCTGGCTCACGCCGGCTGCCTGTCTCTTTGCGCTTGCCGGCTATTTTGCGCCGTGGGTGGATAATCGGGTAGCGGGCCTCGTCATTACAGGACTGGATCTGGGCGAATACGTGAAGTTCTTGCCCGCCGTACGCAATGGCGTCATATCCATCTGGCGACAGGGCTTCTACATCCCCCTGGTCGCCGTGAGCCTCAGTTGTTCGCTCATCGCCTACCGTCGTGTGTGGCGCTTCGCACTGCCGGTGAAGCTGGCGCTGCTCCTGATCGCCGCCGTTGCTGCGTTGAACATGCTGCCGCCCGCCTGGTCGCCAGCGGTCTTGGCCGCGCCGGAATTTCGGCTGCAAACGATGTGCATAACGCTCTGTCTGGCGGCGCTTGCCTTCAGCCCCTTTCTTGGACTGCTGCCCGCCCTCGCCGCCTATGCCCCTATCCTACTGCTCAGCCTCGCCGGCATCTGGCTGCCGGTGAGTGGCTTGTTGATCGTTTTGCCCGATATCCAGTCTCTGTATCGCACGCCTCTCGCCCCGGGCTGGGGCATTTACCTAATGGTGATAGGTCTGGCAGGCTTGGCTGTGTCCTCCGTCCTCGGCATCCGCCGCGAGCGCATCTCTGACGGGCGCCGCCTACACAACGGCGCCCACAACTAGGAGCTATGCCATGCATATCGGCGTCGCCAACGACCCAACTCGACCGCTTATCGACGAAATCCGGTGGATCGCCGCCAACGGCTTCGGCTTCGTAGACCTGCATATCGCGCCGCCCAATGCCGCGCTGGAGAGTACCAGCTGGAAAGACGTTCGCGCGCATCTGGAGGGAGCTGGGATCGCCGCAATCTGCCGCGCCCCGGCCTACCTGCCCATCGATAATCCCTCCCCGCTCGTCCGCCAGGCCGCGCTCGACGAGCTTCGCCGCTGTATCGATGCAACAGGCGTCTTGGGCGCGCCGCTGCTCACCACCCTCTTCTGCGGATGGCCGTCTCATCTACCGGAAGAGAGCGGCTATGACTACCTTCGCCAGTATCTCAGCATCCTCATTGAACATGGCGAACCCCAAGGCGTTGCCGTGGCGCTGGAAAACGCTGCGGACAATCGCCGCCAACTGAAACACTTCCGCGAAATCTTTCGACGGCTGCCCAATCTCAAACTGGCGTACGACATCGGCAACGGCAATGTTAGCACGGCCAAGAGCATGACGCGCGACTACCTCTTCGCCTTTGCGGACAGGTTGCGCCATGTCCGCATCAGCGACAACGATGGAACCCGACCCGCCTACCTGCCTTTCGGCGCGCCTGAATCCGGCAGCCTAGACGTCGCGCGCGAGTTGCGCAGCCTTAGCGGTTTTGGCTACGATGGTTCGATTACATTGGAAATCCGGGGAGATCGAAGATGGCTGCTGGCCTGTCGCGCCATCTTGCGAGACCTCTGACAAGAGAACGCCTAGGCGTTAACCGCCCTCGTTAACCGCCCTCGTTTATCGCGGCGTCTGTAGGAATTGTCGGGCTGACCACCTCGCCTGCGTCTATGGGTGTTTCAGCCGTATTCCCCGCAGGAACAATATCGAGGGAAACCACAGGCGCCCCCGTCGGCGGCGCCGGACACCGGGTGTCGTCTTTGCGGTTGGAATCCGCCATGACCGGCGCATCCCAAATGCCATCCACGACCTGCTGCACCTTTGCCGGATCGGTGATGATCAACACCGACGCGCCGCCCCCGGTAATGTGGCTCTGCAGTTCTCTTAGCGTGATGCCGCTTGCCCGTACATTGCGCGCGTCCAAACCAATGCCAAACTGGATCAACTCGACCATCTGCAACAGACTTAGGTCGGTGTCAAACGAGTCGCTGAAGGCGCGCCACAGTTCAGGGAAGCGCCGTAACAGATTGGTCTTGAGCGCTTGGTCGCGCAGCGCCCACAAGAACTGGCGCTGGCGATTCGCCCGGCCAATATCGCTCTCGCTCAACCTCAGACGCACGAACCAATTGGCAGTCTCGCCGTCCATGTGCACTTCGCCGGCAGGCAGCGTGAAGTACTCCCACGAATTCGTATCGAGGTTGAAGATCGGCTCGTAGAACGGGCAATCGAGGTTTACCGTCACCCCGCCCACCGCATCCACGATGGACTCGAAGCCGGTCAGTTCAAAGCGAACCCAATGGCTGGTAGCAATGCCAAGCGTGTCGCTCAACACTTCGGACACGAGCGCCGGGCCGCCGCCCTTGACGCGCGTCACCCGCTCCCCGATGTAGTCCACCTGGTTGATCCGCCCATAACCGTAATTGGGAATCTCGATGTAGAGATCGCGCGGGATGCTCAGCACCGCTGCCCGCTGCCGCTCTCGATCCAGACCGACCACGATGATGGTATCAGTCCGCCAGCTTGCATCATGCGGGCGACGGTCCGTCCCCAACACCAAGATATTCTCAGTCTCTCTCCAGGCAAAAGCCGGTTCCGCCGGGACATCCGGCATATCGGCTAGCTCAGGCGGCGTCTCGCCCGGCCCCTCATACAGCACGAGATTGGCGCTGGGACCAAACGGCGGCGTCGGCGCATCGTCACCCGGCGTCAAGATAATCTGCTCAGGAACGGGCGCGGGCATGCCCACGAAAACGGACTGCATACAACCGGCCAAGAAAAATGCCGCAATCACTGCGTACAAGGGCGCTAAATAACGAGACAAATGGCCCTCCTGAAAAATACGTCGCGTCGTCAATGTCTTAGTTTCACACAACTGCGTCGCCGCCTCACCGTTCCCTGCCCTGTAAACGCGCGGCGACTCTCGCCGGCAGGGAGTAATGCCATGTGTGCCCCTCATGGAACTCATTCAAAACAGCCCCGCTCGAACGGCTATACCCAGCAGCCTGTAATACCATGTCGAGCTTGTCTGCGTCGCGCACTAGGCGGGCTTCAGGCGTCGCCGCCGCATCATACTCGGACCACAGCTCCACATACACCTCGCCGGCGGGAAACTCCGCCATTATAAGCTCGATGGCGCGTCCCTCTGCCGCGTGCTTGACATCACTGCCAAGCAGTTCGCTCGCCCGTTTAGGAAGATCGGTCAGCGTCGCCTCCGCCAGGTCGTGCACCAAAGCGATGCGCATCACGCGTTGGGGGTCCAGAGTTTGCGATAGACCCTCTTCTTCTGGCGCTGCGTTGATCAGATCGCACAGAAAGCTCGCCAGCGCCGTCGTGCCATAGGCGTGATCCGCCACCGATTCCGGTTGCGGCACGCCGGCTAACAGCCAGCCCGTTCGCGGCAGGCTCTTAAGGGCGAGGATATGAGAAAACAGGGCTATGATGCTGTCTTCAGGTGTCGCCACAATAGACTTAAGGCCTGATTACTGATACGGGCTGCGCTATGTTCGTCGCCGCCGCCATAGGGAATGCGCACGGATTGTTCGCCGCCATCACCCGCCAGCGCAATCCAAGTGACGCCTGCGTCGCGCCCAAAGACGCCCTCATCGCTGCCGGACGTACCCAACACCGCCAGTCCGTACGGTGCGCCGCCGGCATAGCGCACTGCCCTCGCGCAGGCGATAGCCGCGGCCTCGCTTGGCAGTCCGCCCTGTGCTCCTACTAGCTCTTTCAGGAAGGGAGGCATTTCTGCGCTTGTCGTCGTCCAGGCAGGGATCGCGTCATCGCCCCGAGCGTCAGCCAGCCGCTCCGCGATCATCCCGGACGTATTCGTCTCATATAGCGCAACCGTACCTCCTACGCGCGCCAACAAAGCAGCAATCACCGCCTCTATCGGCTCGCCTGGTTCCGTACTATAGACGGTTTCTCCCACCGCCGCCATCACGCGCGCCGCCATGGCGTCAATCAGCGCTTCGGCTTCTTCTGCCGTCGCCGCTCGCGCCGTAACGCGTATGTCAGTCTGCGCCGTGTGCGCCGCCAGCCCGACGGTTGGATTCGCCTCCAACATCAGCGCCCCTAGCATATTGTCCAACGCGCTCTCGCCAATTCCGACTGTACGCAGCACGCGGCGGCGAATGATGCCCGCCTCGCCGCTGCGCGCCCGCAGATACGGTAGGACGCTGTCCGTCATCAAGCGCATCATCTCGCGCGGCACGCCAGGCAGGGCAATGATGGTTCCTTCGTCCGCCTCGACGATGAAGCCCGGCGCTGTGCCTACCGGGTTCTCAATAAGCGTCGCCCCCTCAGGAATCAATGCCTGCTGCCGGTTATTGTCCGTCATCTCCGTGCCGAAGCGGGCAAAACGCGCGCGGAGAGCTTCCAGGGCGAGCTCATTCATCGCCAACGGACGTCGCGTCGCAGCGGCAATCGCCTGCCTGGTGATGTCGTCAGCCGTGGGGCCAAGCCCGCCGCTCACGATGATCACATCGCTGCGCGCCAGTCCAAGCTCCAGTACGCCGCGCAAGCGCGCCTCATTATCTCCAACGGTCGTCTTATAATACAGATTGACGCCCGCCTCGCGCAGTTGTTGGGCCATCCACGCGGCATTCGTGTCGACGATTTCTCCCAACAGCAATTCTGTGCCAGTGGTGACAATTTCGGCCGCTAGGCCCCTACTCGATGCTGTCATGCTCGCGCTCCGCCCGCCCTTCCCATCAAATCATCAAGGCGATCTGGCCGCGCAGCGCCTTCATGCGGTCGGCAATCTCTGCGCGCCCATTCTTTCGCATGTCCTCTTCCAATGCCTTCATGTTGTCCACAAAGTCACGGTTTAGGAGAGAACGGTTATCGCGCAATAACTGGCGGGCGGTTGCATCGTCCGGCGCTGACAGAAGCTGATTAAGCAGTCGCATATCGGCCGGCATACGTTCTTGGGCAATCTCAATCGCTTGCTTATACACCTGTGACAGACGACGCGCCGCAGCGGTAGCGCCCTTCTGCTCCGCAGCGCGGATGTTGGCCGCTAACAGCGAAAGGAATACCTCGTCGACGGCATCGGCATGTTCACGCAATACCGCCGCCGTATCAGTAGACTGCAGCACCTCTTGCAGCACAGCCTGCGCCTCTTCCGCCATCTCTGCTTGCGCTTGCTGCTGCTGAACCTGCACCTGCTCCTGTATCTCCAACAGGAAGGAACGCAACGCCATCATATCGGCGCGATCTTCCTCGTCCTTCGCCGCGTCGATACGCTGTGACAGCGCCATCAAAAACTGGTAGTCGGTGGGGATGCCGGTCGCAATCGCCAGCGTCCCCGTCGCCTGCTGCCCATTTTCCTCGCGCCACGCCTCCAGCACGATATCCAGCACCTGGTCGTGCGTCGTGCTTTCCTGCAGGCGCGCCAACATGGCACGGACCTTCTCCTGCTGCTTCTTGACCGCCTGCCCGGCCTCGGTTGTATCGAGCAGCCGTTCGCGCAGCTTACGCAATGGCTCAAGGCCACCGTCCTGTCCCTGCCCGCGCGACATGAGCAGCACTTGGTCGAGCAGCGTAAAGAACTCCCGGTCAATAAGGTCTGCGCTGCGCTTCAACAGAATGTCCAGCGCCCCCGGATCATCGACTACTGTGAGTAAGCGCTGCAGCAGTGCGGTCTGATCGCGCTGCTTGCGGAGCATCTCCGGCGTGACGCCTTCAAAGCCCCACAACTGCTCCATCAATTTGTCCCAGTCTACGAATTGCCGCGGCTGCAACATATAGCCCTTGCGCGACTCCGACGGTATCTTGCGCATTACCATCTGAGTCAGATCGCCGATAACCTTCTGCCGCTGCATCTCCTCGCCCATGCCTTCCAAAGGCATATAGACGCCCAAGAACTGGTTCTCTGGGTCGTGGACCATCAGCGGAGCGCTCAACTGGCCGCCCGCGCCGCAGCTTTGGCACATCGCTACATTGATCTGCCCGCCCAATAGCGGCCCGCGCAACTCCGGATTAGCCCCTAAGTCGATCACGGAAAATACGGGGACGACATAGCTCGCGCCACAAGAGGGACACCGCACCTGCGCCGCCTGTGGCGGAAACGCGATATCCATACCCTGGCCGCCTTGGCCGTGACGCGCCGGCTGCCGACCAGGCTGGTGCGCCGGAGTCTCAGCAGCCTCTGACTTAGCTGGCTCCGCGGGCGGGCGTTCCGGTTCCGGCTCCGGCTTTGGAGCCCTCACTCCTTTGGGCAGTTCGATCTTGCCCTCCGGCTTCGGTTCGCGGTCTTGACCTGGCAGCAGTATTCCACTCATAGCATCCTCTTTTTCTTCGGGCAACGTCGCAAGCACATTGTCTGATTGTAACCGAATCCATGGCCTCGCCCAAGTACCACACCGGATGGGATTTGACTACAGGAATTGGCGCCTTGGCCTCCACGCCGCTATAATCCAACCAGCATAGTCAGACTACACCAACCAATGACCAGAGGAGCCAATGGCGCGTACACCGGTCCGAACATGTATCGATCGCATGTTGCCAATCGAACTGCTGCTCGATTCAATGGGCCGATCTCTACGCGAAAACCCGCATAACGCCGCCGCCCTTAACATGCACACGCCTCTGCCTGGCGTCCTGCCCATTCATCCTCAACCGGCGCTCGCAGCGCTCACCGGCAAACTCTGGCAGCCGGGACGCACCTTGCGCATCGCCTTTCTAGACGGCGATCCCGCCCTGCACGAGCGAATCTTCGAGTACGCTGCGGTATGGACTCGCCATGCCAATCTCCATTTCGACGTTACCCGAGAGCCCGACGCCGAAATCCGCATCTCATTCGCCAAGCCCGGCGCATGGTCCTACATCGGCGTCGACGCACTCTCTATACCGATCAATCAGCCTACGATGAATTTCGGTTGGCTCACCTTGTCCACCGATGAAGCCGAATTGGAACGCGTCGTCACTCATGAATTCGGGCACGCGCTCGGCTGCATTCACGAGCACCAAAGCCCGGCAGCCGGCATCTCCTGGAACAAGCCTGCTGTCTATGAATACTACGCCGGCCCGCCCAATTATTGGAACAAGAAACAGGTTGACATTAACATCTTCGAGCGCTACAGCGCGGAGATCACGCAGTTCTCGCAGTTCGATCCGGAGTCGATCATGCTCTACCCCATCCCCACCGAGTTCACGCTGGGCGACTTCGAGGTCGGATGGAACCGCACGCTATCGGCTACGGACAAGCAATACATCGCCGCCCTCTACCCGGCCGAGGAAAAATCTGCCGTTCCTATCGCCGTCGACGCAGAGCCAATGCCGGCGTCGATCGGACGCTACGGGGAAGTCGACGCCTTCTTCTTCATTGTGACGCGTCCAGAAACGTATGAGATCGAAACCGAAGGACGGACCGACGTCGTGGCAAGCTTGTTCGGCCCCGACGACGATACCCGCCCAATTGCACAGGACGACAACAGCGGACGGCGCAAGAACGCTCGCATCGTCGTCGCCTTGACGCCGGGCGCGTACACGGTCCGTGTGCGCCACTTCAGCGCTATCGGCCTTGGCGATTATGCGATTAGCGTGCGCAGGGCAACATGAAGGTTTACTTCCCTTCCGCCTTGCTTGCTCGCCTATTGCAGGTGAGCATTTTCACCTTATTCCTCGTCGCCGCTCTCGCCGATTCGTGGCCACTGCGCCTGATGGCGCAATCGCCGTCTCCCGTCGAGTACGAACGCTACGATGTTGACATCCAACTAGAGGACGATGGCGATCTGAGCGTCCGCATCCGCCAGCGCGTGCGCTTTGATGGCGAGTTTGAACGCGCCTTTCTTGAAGTGCCTAAGGACTTCACCAGCGGCATCGAAGACATCGCCGTCCACCTGGCAGATGGCGACGCCCTGTCCCCGCTAAGCGCCGAGTTAACCGATTCACCCGATGCGGTTTCCGTCACCTGGACTTACCCGCGAACCGTGCCTGGTGACGTCCTCGACTTTGTAATCGACTATACTGCCGCCGGCGCGCTCTGGGTCTACAACGATCGCGACATCTTGCGCTGGGACGCGATTCATGCCGATCGCAGCGGCGTGCCCGTCCAGTCGAGTCGCGTCACCGTCCGCCTGCCCTCCTACGTCCCGCTCGATGCCGTACGAACCGCGGCTCAAGGCGCGACCCGCGTCGTAGAACGAATCGACGACGCTTACGTCTTCACACTTCAAGACGGTCTGCCCGATGGCCAATTCTTCAACGTCGAGCTCGACTTCCCCCACGGCCTCGTCAACGCCGCCATTCAAGAATGGCAAAAGGCGGTCGATACCGGCGACCTGCAGACAGACCTGGAGCGACTAGACGTACGCATTTGGATCAAGAAGAACGGTACGCTCGTTATCCGCGAGGAGATGGACGTCACTGTCACAGCAGGCGTACTCTACGATGCCCACCGCGAGATCAAGCGTCTCTATCTTGACGATGTGACGCACCTCCGCGTCCTCCATGACGACCGACCGCTGCTCACCGGCGATCCGCCCTGTGACGAATGCCTGGTCGTGTCGAACGCGCCGCGCCCTGATGACTGGGTGCGTTATGACGCCAACCGCAACCAGATCCAAATCGACGAGACCCGCACCGGCCATGTGCGCGCTGACTGGTTCATTCGCCCCGCCTATCCCGATCAGACGGCGCGTTTTGCTGTGGAATTCGCCGTCCGTGGCGCGGTTCGGCATCAAGAAGACGCTCAGTTGTTCCAGTGGCAGGTTGTGCCCGACTTCGGCATCCAGCCAGCGGCAACCTCTCTGCAGATCTGCCCGCCGGAAGGCATGCCCGTCCGCCAATTGGACGTTACGCACGCCCTGGCGTCCGTATTGCTTCGTGCCGATGCCGAAGGCTGTCTTTCGGCTCAGTCCGCGGAGCCCCTTCCTCCAGGGGAGCTTTGGGACATAGAAGTCACAATGCCGTACAATACGGTGACCAGCGCCCGTCCCCAGTGGCAAGCCGACCTAGAAAGCGCCTTGGCCGAGCAAAGCGCGGCAGCAGTCGCCCGCGCTCGCCGCCAACTAATCCTTGCAGTCTCCGGCATCTTTTCCGCGGTCGCACTCCTCGTTGGGGCAATCGTGGCATGGTTCCGGTGGGGACGCCGGCGTCTACGCGAACAGCTTGGCGGTTACGTCAGTGAACCTCCGTCAGGCATTGCGCCTGGCATCGTCGCCTATTTGGCGGATGGCGCGGTTCGCCCCAATAGCCTACTTGCATCCATTCTACAGCTTGCCACACTCGGCCTGATCGAACTCGACATGAGTGATGGGCTTTCCCTGCGGCTGCGGCGCACGAGCGAAGTCTCGGCGGCCGACCTGCGCGGCCCGGGCGATAGTCACAGAACGGTTCACAACACGCATCTAGCTTACCTGTTCAACCGCGTTGTCCTTCCTGCAACGGAAGCCGATAAATTCTCTCCGCTCGAAGAACTGAGCGCCAGTCTCCAGCGCGCCTTGCCGGAGTTCTACTCCGCCATGGCCTTTGATGCGCAGTCCTATCTTCTTGGTCGAGGACATATTCGGAAACACTTACTCCGCAACCCCCTCGTCCTCATGTTAGCTTGGTTCTCCGCCGCCGCCATCATCATCTATTCGACATTCCGCTTTAATCTGCCCAGCGGCATCTCCGTGTTCCTGGTTGGAGCGACTTTTGTCGTCTTCTTCACACTTCACGCTTTGCGTGAGTTGGACAATAGTAACGGATACACCGACCTCGGCGCCGCCGAGAGAGCAAAGTGGATCAGATTCAAGAACTATCTGGCGGATCTTAAGCGATATGGAGACCTCGGCGCAGCCCGCCAAGTCATGGAGCGGTATTTCGCCTACGCCGTCGCCCTTGGCGTTGAGCAGATTGTCCTTGCGCAAGTCCAACGTCGCACGCCGGAACAGCCTACCTGGCTGGCTCCGTCACCCTCGCCGTCACAGCCAAGCCCAGAACACTACAACGCCCGCCAGTCCGTCGTACAGACCGCTGCGCCGCGTCAGCGCCCTGCAGCAAGTAGACGTCCGCCCATTGTCAGGCGAGTGCGTCCCGCCTCGACACTTGCCCGCTTGTCGCACACGCTAGGCGCCTCGCTAGAGCAGACCAGCGCCTCGTTGGGCGCGCTTCTCAGCACGGCATCCGGCTCTACAACCGGATCGCCCATTCAGGTCACGCTTAAAGGTGCGGGCGGTACTCGCTCAATGACTTGGGAAGGAAGTGCGCCCGTCAACAGCATACTCGATGACATCCTGAAGCAGTCTATGAGCGACACGCGCCACGCCGTGGCAGCCCGAGAACGCTCATCCTCGACCACGCGCAGCCGTTCCGTCACGCGCGCTAACTCGCCGTCGCGTTCGAGCGGCGGCTTCGGCTCCCGGCACAAGACCTTTGGCTCATCGAGCGGGTCGCGCGCCTCAAGCAGTTCTAGATCATCAGGCGGGTCCAGGTCGTCAAGCAGCGGCAGACGCAGCGGCGGCGGCGGACGCAGCGGATTCGGTTAACCGACACGCTACAGCCAAATCGTAGCAAGGCTACGGGTACGGAATCGCCAACTCACGTACGCCCGGCGCTGCCGCCCCCAAGGGCTGCGCGTCTTGCGCATACTCCGGCTCTTCCCATTCAGGCTTGGGCGAGTCCAAATAATTCAACGCCGCCTGATGCCCCGCAGCAAACAATAGATCACTCTTGCTGAAATCAGAGAAGGATATCTCAGCATAATCTCGGATTTGAATGTGGTGCAGATCGATGGATTCGTCTTGCCGCGCTCTGGCTAGATCGCGCAGCAACGACTGCACTGTCATCGCCGTGATCGAGTTCATGGCAACGTCGACCACGCCCTGAGCGGCCGGCTTGCGCTCCTCGCCTCGCCCCACGTTGATGACGTAGATCTCCGTAGCGCCGCGGTCCATAGCATAACTCGCCGCCACGTTCGCCAGAATGCCGCCATCCGCTAACTGCAAACCGAAATAGTCAACCGGGGGATGAATCACCGGCACAGAGGCGCTTGCCGTTACAGCGTCGACTAATGCAACAGCAGGGTCCTCCCCAAACACATACAGCTTGCTGGCGCGCAGGTCCGCAGCCGTCACAAAAAGCGGCATCTGCAGATCGCCGAACGTCTTCACGCCCGCCGGCAAGCTCTGCTCGATCAGCCGGCGCAACCCGTCTCCGGCGAACAGGCTGTTGCGCCCGCGCAGCACACGCAGCGCAATCGACAGCAAGCCGCCGGGATAAACGGTTTGTTTGTTGACCGCGCCCCACTGCTCACGCAACGCCTCAAGCGTCGCCGCCGAATAGCCGTGTGCGGCGATGAAGCACGCATTGATCGCCCCGGCTGACGTCCCCACTAGGAAATCCGGCGTGATGTCACTCTCCAACATCGCAGCGATCGCGCCCGCCTCCAGCGGTCCCCGATTGCCTCCGCCACTCAATACAAAGGCTATCAATACCGTCTCCTTCCCGTGATCCTGCGCGTGTTCTTGCCCGCGGTCATGTTATGGATATGCCGCATTAGGCGTCGCATCGTCAGACTCGTCAGCTCCAAACGTCGGACTCACGCCTTCACCGGCGATTACCGCGATGTACTCGCCCTTAAGCGGCCTGCCCGTAAACTCGTTCGCCAAAGTGGAGAGCGAGCCCCGGTCCACTTGTTCATAAAGCTTAGTCAGATCATTCGCCACCGCAGCGGGCCGGTCGCCATATACCTCCAGCGCATCCGCCAGAAACGCCGCCAGACGGTAGGGGCTTTCATAGAATACGAGCGTATGGGGGGAGTGTTCATCCACCGCAAGAAAACGCCTGCGCGGGCCGGCCTTGCGCGGCGGAAAGCCACGAAAAGTAAAACTGTGTACCGGCAGCCCGGACAGAACCAGCGCCATCACCAGCGCCGTCGGGCCGGGGATCATCGTCAAGCCGATATCGGCGCCCTCGGCGTTGGCCTGCAAGACACGCCGCACCAACGTGAATCCGGGATCCGAGATACCCGGCGTTCCTGCATTGGTGACCAATGCCACGGACTGCCCGACGCGCAACATGCCGAGGATGCGTTCGCCGGCTCGCGCCTCGTTGTGTTCGTGGAACGCGATCTGCGGTTTCTCAATGCCGAAGTGCTTGAGCAGCAAGCCTGTCTTGCGCGTGTCTTCGCTCGCCACCACGTCGACGGCATTCAGCGTTTCCAGGCCGCGCAGCGTCATGTCCTGTAGGTTGCCGATAGGTGTCGCCACAAGGTATAGCATAATCGAGCGGCGGAAGGCTGCGGCGCATCAGGCCGTCAACGTTCCCTTTGTGCTCGGCACTCCCTTCCTGCGCTCGTCGATGCACGTCGCGCCAGACAGGGCGCGCCCTAGCGCCTTGAAGAGCGCCTCCGTCTTGTGATGATCATTGCGCCCATAGACTACCTGCGCATGGACGTTCATCCGGCCATGCACCGCCAAAGATTCGAACAGATGAAAAAGCAGATCGGTCCCCAATTGCCCAACGCGCGGGGTGACGAACTCGCCATTGAATACACAGTACGGCCTACCGCCCAGATCGACTGCCACCAGCGCCAAGGCCTCATCCATCGGCACGTAGCTGTGCCATGTACGCACCAAGCCGGCGCGGTCACCCAATGCCTGATCCAACGCCTTGCCCAAGCAGATCATGACGTCCTCGGCTGTGTGGTGGTCATCCACCTGCAAGTCGCCCTCAGCCTTGACGGCAAGATCAAACAGCCCATGCCCAGCGAAAAGCGTCAGCATATGGTCTAAGAACCCAATGCCGGTAGAGACATCGGCGCGCCCGCTCCCGTCCAGATCAAGCGCCAGTTTGATTCGGGTTTCGTTTGTCGATCGTTCGACAGTACCGGTCCTCATGAAGCCTTTGCTCCCATTTCCCTCAGGTAGCTAGATCGCTGTGTCGTCATTCCAGGCTGCGTAACGCTTCCATCAGCCGGTCTGTCTGATCCGGCCTGCCCACCGACACGCGGATGCAGTTCTCCAGCCCCGGCTTGTTATAGTGGCGCACCAGCACGCCCTGGGCTGCCAGGTCGGCCTTTAGCTGCGCGGCGTTTCGTCCTCTCACGGCGCACAGGACGAAGTTCGCTTCGGACGGCCAAGGACGCAAGTAGTTTACCGTGTGCAATAGGGCGAAAAGCCGCACGCGCTCGGCGCGGATCTTACCCACCACATACGCCATATCGTCTATGTGGTTCAGGCTCGCCAGCCCCGCCACCGTTGCCGCCACATTCACGTTGTACGGCTGCTTGAACTTCCAAAGATGCGGCATCAGCCAGGCCGGACATGCCGCGTAGCCCAACCGTAATCCGGCGATGCCCGCCGCTTTGCTGAATGTGCGCACGACCACAAGATTCTCATGCCCCGTCACCCACACTGCGCGGCTCGAATGGTCGGCGAATTCGACATACGCCTCATCCAACACGACCAGCAACGGCAAGGCCAACAGGCGGCGCAATTGCTCGTCCGGCAGCCAGTTGCCGGAGGGGTTATTGGGCGAGGTCAGAAAGAGGAGTTTGGCCCGACCGCCGTCTGCCGTCGCCTCGACCGCATCGACATCCACGCCGAAGTCATCGTCGCGCGGCACGTCGATCACAGTCGCCCCGTTCAACTCGGCGTCAAAGCTATACATGCCAAACGTCGGCGGGCAGTTGATCGCCGCGTCGCCCGGATCCAGGACGATGCGACACAGGTAATCCAACATCTCATCCGCGCCATGCGTGGGCAGGATCTGCGCAGCGTCCACGCCGATATAGCCGCTCAACGCCTCCCGCAGGTCCGTCTGCTGCGGATCGGGATAGATGTGGTAGTAGCTGTACTCCGCCAGCGCCTCAACCACGGCGGGCGACGGCCCATAGGGGTTTTCGTTGGCGTCCAGCTTGACGATCCGCTCAACCGGCAGATTCAACTCGCGGCTAAGCACCTCGAAGGGATGGATCGGCGTGTAGGACGCCAATGCCGCCACGTGCGACCGCAGCAGTTGCTCTGGCTGAAACCGTTCTGCGTCCACTTGGCTTCGCCTCATAGCCGCCGTCGCACAGCCGCAGCGTGTGCGGTTAAGCCTTCGGTGCGCGCCAACGTCTCCGCAGCCGGGCCGATCTTCTGCAATGCCTCTTCGTTCAGCCCCACCACGCTGATGATCTTGACGAAGTCGCCGACATTCACCGGGCTGGCGAAGCGCGCAGTTCCGCCGGTGGGCATGACGTGGCTAGGCCCTGCCACGTAATCGCCCAGCACTTCGAAACTCCGCTCGCCGATGAAGACGCCGCCGGCGTTGCGCACAGCGCCCAAATAGCTCCACGGATCCTTCACCAGCAGGCATAGGTGTTCGGGCGCATAGGCATTAGCCAGTTCAAAACACTCGTTAAGGTCCGCCGTGACCACGATGCCGCTGCCACGCGCCAAAGAGCCGGCGATGACCTCTGCCCGGCTCAACTCCTCAAGCTGGCGCATAACTGCTTGCTGCACGCGCTCAGCCAGCGCTGCGTCGGGTGTAAACATGATCGCGCTGGCAAGCACATCGTGCTCGGCCTGCGCCAGCAAATCCGCAGCCGCCAACTCCGGGTCCGCCGACGAGTCCGCGATCACGACCGTCTCAGTTGGACCGGGCAGCCCGTCGATGCCCACCATGCCGAACACCTGCCGCTTGGCAAGCGTCGTGAACAAATTCCCCGGCCCGCAGATCTTGTCGACGCGTTCGACAGTCTCAGTCCCGAAGGCTAGCGCGGCGATGGCCTGGGCGCCGCCCGAAACATAAACAACGTCCACGCCGGCAAGGTCAGCGGCGACGAGCATCGCCGGATGCGGCAGCCCTGTTCCTCGCTGCGGCGGCGTGATGACCGACACATACGACACGCCGGCTACACGCGCCGGAACCACCGTCATGAGCAAGGAACTGGGCAGCGGCGCCGTCCCGCCTGGGCTGTACACGCCTACGCGCTCAATCGGCCGGACCAACTGGCCGAGCGTGCCCTCTGCATCGTTGTGGATCCAGCTCAATGCCGGCTGGCGCCGATGAAACGCCTCGATGCGCCTGGCGGCGAGTTTCAGCGCATCCACGACGGGCGGCTCTACCGCATCGTATGCGCGCCGAACCTGCTCCGGAGAGACCATGATGTTCGGCAGAGCCACTTCGTCGATACGCTCCGCCCACTCGCGCAGTGCAGCGTCGCCTCGCTCGCGCACATCTCGCAGAATGCGCCGCACCGCCTCATCTGCGCCGATCCTTTCTCCAAAAATGGCGGCGATGCTGTCCGCCAGGTTGTCGGAAATCTCTATCTCATCCCATGCAGGGCGGCGCAGAATCGTCCTCTGCGCCGCTGCTGAGTCGACTATTCTCATCGAGTGTCCTTGTTGTTGTGTCTTCTTAATGAGGGGGCGAGCTCTGTCGCATCTTCTCGTTGAGGCGTTCAGCATCCTCGATCTTGCCGAGCACGACCAGGATATCGTTCGCCTCGATCCGGAAACCAGCCGTTGGGCTGACAATCAACTCATCGCCGCGGCGTATAGCCATCACGTTAAGGCCAAAACGCTGACGCAAATTACTTTCTGCTAGCGTCTTCCCCCACAGATAGCTCGGCGCAATCAACTCAACCACGCCCACATCGTGGCTGACTTCCAGATAATCGATCAGATTTCCCGCCGCCAGTTTCCTCGCCAGACGCACCCCGGCCTCGTGTTCAGGCAAAATCACCTCGTCGGCGCCGACGCGCAGCAGGATCTCCTTTTGTGTACGTGTGCGAGCTTTCGTAATCACCCTCTTCACGCCCAACCTTCGCAGGAGAACCGTCGCCAAGACATTGCTCTCGAAATCAGTGCCGATACAGACTAAGCCCGTGTCAAATGATTCGACGCCGGCCTGGCGCAGTGCATCGACATTGGTGGCGTCAAGCTGCAATACGTGCGGCAAAGATGTGCTCAACTCCTGGACGCGCGCCATATCGCTGTCGATAGCGAGTACGTTATAGCCGTACGCCAATAGCGTCCGCGCCACTGACGTGCCAAATCGCCCCAGCCCGATGACGACGAATTCCTCTTTCGCCTTGTCGTGCGATTCGCTGTACGGGATTACGGCGCTCGCGGTCGTGCGCTCGCGGCGCGAATCCTCGCGATCACCGCCAAGTACGTTCAAATGGCTCAAAAACCGCGCCCATGACGTATCTGAGTTCGTCAATCTGCCTGACTCCTACGTCCGCCGAGCTCGCGCACGCCGAGGCGGACGTCTTGCGCTCCGTTCATGGATCACTGCAATCGCGCATGAACCCGCACCGCTCACAGATGATCTTGCAGTTACGCTTCATCGTGTGACCGCCACACACCCAACACACCGTATCATCAGTCGACGACCCGCTCAACTCTTGCCCGTCGCCAGGCGCCGCGCCGATCAGGCTCATGCCGCTCTGCACACCGCGCAGCGGAGTATAGAAGACGACCTCATACTTCGTCAATTTGCCCCCCAGATAGACGAACTTACCCGAGAAAAAACGATCCTGCTCCAGCCAGCGTAGGAATACCGGATCGCCTTCCCAAAGCGGTAATGATGTCAGTTTGTCGTCGTCTATCCAACTGAGCACGCCTTCCTCGGACTCGATCAACTCGCCCGAAAACCGGCGCCCTACATAGACAAATGTGTACCAATCTTCGCCATCACTGAAACTGGGAAAGGTTAGCACCCCTCGCAAGTCAGGCTCATACAGCCTCAGGCCGCTCTCCTCGTACACCTCGCGCACGACGCACTCTTCCGGCGATTCGCCTGGGAGCAGCTTACCTCCCAGACCGTTCCACTTGCCGGCGTGCATGTCGTTACGCCTCTTTATGCGATGCAGCATCAGCGTCTGACCGCCGGCCTTCACATAGCAAAGCGTAGCCAGTTTCATCGCTTCGTCGCCCTAAGCTGCGACCACAGCGCGCACCAAGTCAACAATTCGCTCTACGACCTCCTGCGGCGTCAGATCCGTCGTGTCGACCACAATGGCATCAGCCGCCACGGCAAGCGGCGAAAGCGCCCGGTTGCTGTCGATCTGGTCGCGGCGGTTGATGTCATCAAGCACCTGTGCATAGTCGACCGCGCGACCGCGCTCCTGAAGCTCCTCGTAGCGGCGCCGAGCACGCTCCTCCGCCGTGGCATCCAGAAAAACCTTGAGCGGCGCATCCGGCATGACCACTGTCCCGATATCGCGCCCGACCATCACGACGCCGGCTTTGTCCGCATGACCCTCGCCAAAGCGAACGCCGATGCGCCGCTGATGCGCCGTCAGCGCTTGGCGCACCGTAGCATGCGCCGACACAGCCGACACATTGCGGTCTATCTGTGGGCTGCGGATCGCCGTAGTTACGTCTTCGCTTCCGACAAGAACGGTACACTGTCGCCCGTCGCCTGTATCATCCGCCGGCGGGAGCACATCTCGTGGCAGGTCCGCCGCCAGCGCGCCGACGGTCTCGCCGTCCTCTACGTCGAGTGAGCGCCGCAAAGCCGCCCACGTCACCGCCCGGTACATCACACCTGTGTCGAGGAACAGGTAATCGAGAGCCTGTGCAAGAG
>JASGTU010000257.1 GCA_030058085.1 Chloroflexota bacterium | reverse complement strand
GTACAACGAGATTCTTCAGTTCGCTAACGCTCGCTTCAGAATGACAGACGCTTGGCGAACGAACCACGAAAAGCTGGGGATGCGGCCGGCAATGACCGCACCCCCAGCCCACAGGTCTAGGAAATTTCGCCCGTTTCCAGAATCTGCTCAGACCCGGCGCGCACTTCCGCCGCTACGTCTTCCCAGCGCACCTCACCCAGCCACAACCGGTCCAGGTAGGGGCCCCAGTAGTCGAGCAGGACCTGATACCAGCCGCCGAAGTAGGAGCCGATGGTGTCGCCCGGCCAGCGGAAGGTCTCCTCGTTCTCGAAGGCATCGTAGAAGGCCTGCCGATCCGGCTTGGCCGGCAAGTCGTCGTCGTTGAGGAAGTCTTCGCGTAGGTCCTTGCGGATAGGCTGCTGCATACCCAAGTCCACCAAGATTTTCTGGCCGTCCCTGCTGCAAGTGGCGAAGAAGGTGAAGTCATACGCCTCTTGCGGGTGCTTCGTGTCCCGATAGACGCACAACGGCGAGTAATGGCCGTAGGAGACCTTGGTCTTGTTATAGGGAACCTGGAAGGCGCCCCAGTTGATGCCGGCGTCGTTGATGCGCCCGATCATCCATGCGCCCAGATGGTTCATCGCCACCGTGCCGGCCTGCAGCGAGATTTCGCCCGCCGCCTGATAGGCCGGCGAAGGCGCCACATAGTGCTTCAAGCCCAGGTCTGCCAGCCAGTTCATGGCCTCGATGAACTCGTCCGAGTCCATGGGCATGGTGCCGTCGGCGGCGATAATCTCGGCGTTGTTGGCCCACATATAGGTCTGGCGACCGTGACCGGTGTCGGCGAGGATGCCGTATTGCTTGACGCGCGCCGGGTCAAAGTCGGGGTCATTCGGGGTGTTGTCGTCCAGGTCCAGGGTCAACTGCTTGCCCAGTTCGATCCACTCGTCCCATGTGATCCACACGGACGGGTCGGGGTGGGGAATGCCGGCGGCGTCGAACATGTCCTTGTTATAGCCGATCAACATCGAGCCGCTATCCCAGGGCAGGCCCCAGCGTGCGCCGTCATAGGTCTGGGCAATCCACACGTTCGCCACGAAGTCGTCCTCGTTGAAGTCGTCATCAGCTTCGAGGAACGGCTCCAGGTTCATGGTCAGCCCCTTGCGGGTGAGCGGACCGGTCGTGCGGTTGGCGTCAAACCAGATGTCCGGCGCGGTGCCGGAAGAAACCATGAGCAACAGCGCTTCCTGGTGGTTGGCGCCCGCCACCGCATTGATCTCGAACTCGATTCCCGGGGTCGTCTCCTTATACAGGTCCATCTGCGTGGTCATCACGTCTTCGATGAACTGCCCGCCGCGGTTGAAGAAGCTGAGCTTCACAGCCTCCCCGGCCGGCGCTGCCTCCCCGCCGCTTGGCGCCGCCGCCGGTTGCGGCGCCGCACATGCCGCCAACGCGGTGAGGGCTGCGCTGCCCGCCGCCAAACGCAAGAACCCGCGCCGGCTCACTTTGTTGCTTGCCATACCTTCCTTCTCCTTTCCTCTCATTCCAGGAACATGAAAGATTCTGAGCCGGCTTACCATACCTCCGGCAAACCGGGCAACAGCCAAAATGCCCGCAATGGGGAACTCGCCATTGCACAGGAAATCGCAATGCAGCGGCGCAAGTACGCGCCGGCCTACTATATGGCTTTCAAGGGTGCGCTGTCAGGGAGCGATGTGCGCCAAAGTACATAAAACAACTATCTGGATCGGATCTGTATTTCAGCCTAAGCGCACCTCCTTATCGTGACCGCATTAACCTGCCGAGAAAGACGCCCGCTGCCGCAAACTGCGCCGGCGACCGTGCCAAGCTGCTCTAGAAACCGTCTCCCGGCGCCGCGGAATTGCCGATCGCAGCCCCGCGCGCAGGCAGATGCCCCATGTAACGCGAGATCTCCTGCGCTGCATAGACCACGCGCGACGAGAGATCCGGCAGCCGGGCGCCCAAGATCTCCGGGTTGCTGCCCGAAACGCTGCACGCGGCGATGACCCGCCCGCGGCGGTCGAAGATGGGCGCGCCGATGCAGTAATAGTTGACTTCGTGTTCGCTGCGGTCGATGGCATAGCCGCGCGCGGCGGAGGCGCGCAGTTCGCGCAGAAGCCGGGTCGGCTCGACGATGGTCGTGTCGGTGAAGCGCGGCATGCCCGCCCGCGCCAAGATCGCCTTGACTTCCTCCGGTTCGAGCGCGCTCAACATGGCCTTGCCCACCGACGTACAGTGCAGATGCACGCGGTCGCCGACCGCGCTGCGCGCCCGCAGCCGGTCCGAAGACTCGACGGCATAGATGTAGAGCGCGCAGTCGCCGTCCAACACAGTGAGATAGACCGATTCGCGGCAGGCTTCGGCCAACGCGCGCAACAGGGGAGCGGCTACGTCGCGCAGTTCCACGTTGATGCGCACGGCCTGGGTCAGCGCGATGATGGCCGGTCCCAACGCATAACGCCCGTCCTCGCGCTTTTCGACATAACGGCGGGATGCGAGCGTGTTAAGCAGGTTATGCGTCGTGCTCTTGGGCAGCTCCATCCGCTCGCTGATCTCGGCTAGCGTGAGCCTGGGTTCATCCGAACTGAATACCTCAAGGATATCGATAGCCTTGAGCACCGAATGGATCATGCCGATTTCCTACTGAACAAAGAATGCGGGAAGCAGGAACGCCATCCCATATTATGGAATGACATTCCGAAGCGAGGATACAACGATTCACATACGCTGTCAACCCCCAATTTTCCGTCGATTTTCCTCCCGATTTCGGCCCCCCTCGCGCGATAGTTGACGCCGCCCCCATTTTTCCTATACTGACAGATACACGCCCGCCTGCGGCTTCGCGCCGCAATCCGAAACGCCCATTCCAGCTTCATGTCCCAATCCGGAGAGGCACAGCCATGCTACCCACCAAGATCGTCGTTATCGGGGCCGGCAGCGCCAGCTTTGGCCTCAACACCGTCGCCGCGCTCCTGCGCAGCGACCGGCTGCGCGGCAGCCACATCGCACTCGTCGACCGCAACTCGGAAGCCCTAGAGCCGATCGCCAATCTCGCCCACCACATCAACCGCGAGTGGGACGCACAGATGACGATCAGCCAGCACACCCGCCACGTCGACGCGCTCTACGGCGCCCGCTTCGTGGTCTCAGCCATCGAAGTCCCCCCGCGCGAAACCCTGTGGCGCTCCGACTTCGAGTTGACGCTCAAACACGGCCTGCGCCAGCCCTACGCCGAAAATGGCGGCCCCGGCGGCTTTGCCCACGCCCTGCGCAACATCGGCCCCGTGCTCGAAATCGCGCGCGACATGGAAGAGGCCTGCCCGGACGCCTGGTACATCAACTACACCAACCCCATGGTGCGCATCTGCGACGCCATCACACGCTACACGCGCATCAAGACCGTGGGCCTGTGCCACCAGATCTACGAAGGCTACGGCATCATCGGCTATCTGCTCGCCGACCGCCTGGGCATCGAGGTTCCGCCCGGTCGCATCAGTTCAGACGCCGATCCCAAGTACATCCCCAACATGCATGCCATCATCAAACAGGCCGTGCCGCGCATTGAGGTGAGGGCCGCCGGGCTGAACCACTTCACCTGGGTGCTGGACGTGCACGACCGGCGGACGGGCGAAGACCTCTACCCGTTGCTGCGCGAACGCCTGCGCGCCGCGCCGCCCGACTTCGAGCCGCTCACGCGGCGCGTCTTCGACGTCTTCGGCCTCATGCCCGTACCCGGCGACCAACATCTTTGCGAATACCTGCCCTGGCTGAGCGACCAGACCGCCAAGCCGTGGGAGAAGTACGGCATCAACCTCTACGACTGGGAAACACTAGCCGCACAGCGCGAAGAGCGGCGCAGCGAGATCGTGCAAATGGCGAACGGCCAGATGAGTATCGACGGGCTGCGTGATGCCGACAGCGAAGGCGCGCTGGAGGTGATCGAATGCATAGCGGGCAGCGGCGAACACTATCACCTCGCCGTCAACCTGCCCAACTACGGCGCCATCCTCAACCTGCCCGCGGGGGCCATCGTCGAGACCCCCGGCGTCATGAGCGGCGCCGGCGTGCAAGCCGTGACCGTCGGCGCGCTGCCCGAAGCGATCGCCGAGCTCTGCCGCCGCGAGTTGGCCGTGGTGCGCCTCACGGTCGACGCCGCGGTGCATGGCGACCGCCATGCCGCGCTGCAATGCCTGGCCCTCGATCCCCTCGTCCGCGACCTGGATATAGCGCAGCACATCCTGGATGATTACCTGGAGACCTACCGCGAGTATCTGCCCCAGTTCTGGCAGTAGCCTTGTTGTTCATTCTCGGCGGCATCGCCTATCGCCGCCACCCATTGGCGGCATCGCCTATCGCCGCCACCCATTACACGCCTGTTTACACAAGGAGCGCTCTCATGCCATTCGGCCCCATCGACACCACATCCAGCCCCTACGCACATTGGCGGGCCATCCCCCTCGACGGCTGCACCTTCGCAGAAGGGTTCTGGACGCAGCGCCAGCGCATCAACCGCACGGTCAGCCTGCGCCACGGCTACCGCCAACTAGAACGCCACGGCAACTTCAACAACCTACGCCTGGCCGCGGGCACAGGCACGGGCGAATACCGCCGGCCCGTCTTCATGGACTCGGATGTCTATAAGTGGCTCGAAGCCGTCGCCTATGACCTCGTCGCCGCCCCCGACCCGGAACTGGAGCAGATGGCCGCCGCCGCCATCGACCTCGTCGCCGCCGCGCAGATGCCCGACGGCTACCTCGACTCGTACTGGCAGGTGGTCGAACCTGACCGCCGCTGGGCTGACCTCGACCACGGACACGAACTGTACTGTGCAGGACACCTCTTCCAGGCCGCGGTCGCCTTCTACCGCGCCACCGGCCAAGATCGCTTGCTGCGCGTAGCCCAACGCTTTGCCGACCACATCGACATCGTGTTTGGCCCCGGCAAACAACAGGGCACGCCCGGCCACCCCGAGATCGAAACCGCGCTGGTCGAACTGTACCGCGCCACGCATGAACGCCGCTATCTGGACCTCGCCGCCTACTTCCTGGGCCAGCGCGGCCAGGGCATACTGCGCGGCATCCACCGCAACGTCGGCCCCGAATACCACCAGGACCGCGTCTCCGTGCGCGAGACCGACGTCGTCGAAGGGCACGCCGTACGCCAGCTCTATCTGACCGCAGGCGTCGCCGACCTCTATCTGGAAACCGGCGAACAGGCGCTATTGGATGCGCAGCTGCGCCAGTGGCATGACTTCACCGCGCACAAGCTGCACGTCACCGGCGGCGCGGGCGCGCGCCACCAGGGCGAAGCTTTCGGCGAACCCTACGAACTGCCCAACGACCGCGCCTACTGCGAAACCTGCGCCCAGATCGCCAGCATCATGTGGAACTGGCGGCTGCTGCTCGCCACCGGCGACGGGCGCTTTGCCGACCTGCTGGAGCACACGCTCTACAACGGCTTCCTCAGCGGCGTGTCGATGGACGGCAGCCGCTATTTCTACGTCAATCCGCTGCTCAGCCGCGGCGGCATCGAGCGCCCGGAATGGCACGGCTGCGCCTGCTGCCCGCCCAACGTGATGCGCCTGCTTGCCTCGCTGCATTGCTACTTCGCCACGACCGGCGAGGACGGCGTGCAAATCCACCAGTACGCGCCCGCAGCGCTGCGCGCCGCGCTGCCTTCCGGCCAAGACGCGGCGCTGCGCATGGAGAGCGACTTCCCCTGGCATGGCCGCGTCAAGCTGAGCGTGGACGAAAGCGACGGCTCGGCCTGGACGCTGCGCCTGCGCATCCCCGCCTGGGCAAAGGGCTGGACGCTCCAGGTCAACGGCGCGCCGCAGCAGCCCACGCTCGAGCAAGGCTATGCTCCCATCGAGCGCGCTTGGGCCGCGGGCGACGTCGTGGAACTGGACCTGCCCATGCAGCCCGCGCTCTTGCAGGCCAGCCCGCGCGTCGACCCCACGCGCCACAGCCTCGCCATCCAGCGCGGCCCGGTGCTCTACTGCCTGGAAGAGGCGGACCAAGAAGCAGACGTCAACCTGCTCGACGCGTGCATCGACCCCGCCGCGCCACTGACCGCGTCCTGGCAGCCGGAGCTGTTGGGCGGCGTCATGGTCGTCGAAGGGGCCGGCGCGGTCGTGGACGCAGCGCCCTGGGCGGATCAACTCT
>JASGTU010000256.1 GCA_030058085.1 Chloroflexota bacterium | reverse complement strand
GGCGTAGGCTTGGTTCAGGTCGATGATCCTGCCGTCGGAAATCGTGCGATAGGCAATAGGATAGGGGCTGTCGTAGAAGATGCGAGTCAGGCGCTCTTGCGCAGCGCTGAGCGTCTGTTGCGTACGCCAATTGGCCCGGTCGCGTTTCATGAGCGAAGCCAATGCCACGGTGGCGACTGGATAGAGCAGCAGCACAGGCGCGCTGATCGCCTGCCACGTCGGCCGCCGGCTTTCGGCGGGCAAGGCCATCACCCATAACAACATGGCGATATGTACGACCACGCCGAGGTTAAATAGCTCGATCAAGCTCACGGCATCGGGCGGCAACTCGCGGCGGGCAAGATGGAAGCGCCAGGCCAAGCCCAGCGCCGTGGCAGTAATGATCGTGCCCACGCCCATCCACACCCCGCCGCCGCCCACAGCCAACCGGAAGATCATGGCGACAAGCGCTCCGATCAGGGCAGGAATATGCCCGAAGAAGAGCGCAGACACACTCATCAACACCGTCCGCGTGTCGAAGATCAGACCGGGCGCCAGCTCCCAGGGCGTCAGCATCAGCGCGATAGCGATGCCGCCGATGGCAAGGCCGGACAGGAGCTGCATGCGACGCTGCAACGCCGCCGGCGCCCGATAGGCAAAGTTGTGGAGATTGCCCAATACCATGAGCAACGCCACGTTGTAGATCAGGGTGACGAACACGTCTTTCATTGGGGGCTTTCTCAGCGAGCGCGCCGTCTTGGTCGCGTGGATTGAACAATGCCATCCTACGCTGGCAGGGGACACGGCGCAACCGGCGAATGTCGTAAAGAAATACCGGCTTCCCGCCGATTCCTTGTGAAAGGGACCGGGGGTGCGAACCAAAAAACCATCCCTACTTGGACGGAGATTCAGGCTTGCAGCGGGAGAATTGATTTCGTTTATTTTCTACGTTGAGGGCGTTTTCTGTCAAGAGGGGATTTTGCGGAATACTGTGCGCGTCTGTGGTTGGAAAAGAAGCGGGCGCAAAGCGCAGCCGGCGACGACGCGCCTTGCGTGTTCTTTGCGCCCGGGGCGATGAATCGGTACAGCCTTACGCGGCTGCGTGTGCCGCATCAGCCAAGGACTACGCCGGACGAACCGGCTTCGCCCTCTGTCCATTCAATCTCTATTTCGAGGCTGTGCTTGTTTCCGCTGCGTTTGGCTTCCTCTTCCACTTTCAGTTCCAACACAACCTGACCGGGGATGGACAACGTTAACTCGTCCTCGCCCTGGCGCAGCGTGACCTCATTCTGGGCAAGCCGATCGGCAAGCTGGCGCAGGAAATCCACGACCTCGCTCAACTGCTTGCGTTCCTCGCTCTTGAACAACACGGTCTCCGGGGCCATTGGTACAGTCTCCTTTCAGGGAAGTAGATCGGGTCGGATGCGCATACACGGGCGCATCGCTCGCTAGAGATTCCGCACTCGGTCTCGGAAAACGGGTTTCACCGGTAGACGATGCCGTGGCTGCCTGCATATGCCAGGGCGCTGCGTTCAGCCCCATGCGACCGAGCACGCGACATCGCCTTCCACTACTATGGTAACAGAGAACTGGCGGCGATACAGTAAGCCCGCCCCAGGTGGCGGCAGTTGTACGCCTGTGCCGGCATGCGTCCAGCCGGCGTCGCGCAGGTTGTGCCGCATAAACCGGGCGGCTCTCCCCGCCTTGCCGGTTTGCGCACGCGCCGCCCGGCGTGTACGATGAGGGCGTTATGCGCATGAGCCGTATCCGCCTTGATCCGTATCTGCTCCTGTTGCTCGGCCTGAGCCTCTTCGCCGCGGCCCCCCTCTTGGCGCCGGGCTATTTCTACGGCGCCCACGACGGCCGTCACAGCGTTTTCTTTGCGCGCATGTTCGACGAGGCGATCCGCAGCGGCGCGCTGTGGCCGCGCTGGGCGATGCACCACAACCAGGGGTACGGCTATCCCACTTTCCTGCTGCAAGCGCCGCTGGCATTCTACGTAGTCGAGGCGTTCACCCGGATCGGCCTGGGCATCACCGCGGCAGTCAAAGCGGCGTGGACCGTCGCCCTGTGGGGCGGCGCCTGGGGCATGTATTCCCTGGTGCGCCGGTGGATCGCGGAGTCCTGGCAGGAACGGGCGACACAGCGACAAGGGGCGCGCGTCGCTACGACAACGGCCTACGCCAGCATGGCCGCGCTAATCGCTGCGCTGCTCTACACCTACGCGCCCTACCACCTGCTCGACATCTACGTGCGCGCCGCGCTGGCGGAAACCATGATGATGGCCTGGTTTCCCTGGGTATGCCTGGCGTTCGACTGGCTGATTGTGCGCGGGAGCGACGCAGGCTGGCAGGGCAGGCTGCTGGTCGCCGCCCTGGTGTATGCCGCTCTGCTGTTAACCCACACCTTTGCGCTCGTCGCCTTCACGCCGCTACTAGCGGCCTTTGCCCTCTTCCGCATTTGGACCGTGTGGCGCCGCGAGGAGGAAACGCCAGGCGCTGCGACCTTGCCCGACCGGAACGTTGCGCTAGGTCGCCTCGTGCTTCTCGCCGGCGGCGCAGGCATCGCCGCGCTGCTGCTGGCAGCGATCTTCCTAGTCCCCCTCTTCGTGGAGGGACCGCTGCTGACGCAGGAGGAATGGACGCGCGACACTTATCACTACTCGCGCCACTGGGTTCAGTGGGGACAGCTCCTCAGCCCGTTTTGGGGATACGGTTACTCGGATGATGCAGCAGGGGCAGATGATGGAATGGGTTTCCAGTTGGGGGCGCTCCTGATCATGCTCTTCATCGCCTCCCTCTGGCTGCTTTGGCGCCCTGATCCCGGCAAGCCGCACGAGCGCGACGACTCGCGCCGGATGATGGCGTTCTTCGTGGCGACGTCTCTGGCCGCGCTGGCGATTATGACGCCGGGTGCAGAAACACTATGGGACGCCGTCCCGCTCCTCGCAGTGCTCCAGTTCCCCTGGCGCCTGCTGGCGTTGACTAACTTCACGCTCAGCGTGCTGGGCGGGCTGGCGCTGTGGCAAATGGCGCGGACGGATGACGGCGCATTCAGCGGGCGACACGCGGAGCGCGCCTTGCTGGCGATAGCCTTTCTGGTCTGCTGGTCGAGCTATTCCTACAGCCGGCCCGAAGCCTTGCAGCCGGTGGAGCCGTGGCGCGAAGACGGTCGCGCCGTAATGGAGTTCGAGCAAGCGCACCCGGATATGATTGGGACGACGCGCTGGGTGGAGGAGCGCCCGGTTACCTCGCCGCTCACCGATCAGTATTTGGGGGAAGATTTTTCATACGACGCGCTAGAGCGGCTTGGAGTCCTGTCAGGCGAAGGGGAAGTGCGGCACAACTACAGCCTCGGACACGCCTTTGGCGGCGAGGTAATGATGGCGACTCCGGGCGTGGTGCAGATCCGGCTCTATGAGTTTCCCGGCTGGCAAGTGAAGGTCAACGGGACGCCGGCCCCGCATCGCGTGTCGCCGCCCTATGGCTTGATGGAAGTCGACGTACCCGCCGGGCGCGTGCAGATCGACGTGTGGATGGGCGGCACGCCGGCGCGCACGACCGGCGCGACAATATCGGCGGCCACCCTGGCGATCCTGGCAGGCCTGTGGCTGTACGCACGACGCAACGCTGCGACCGCTCGGATCGCTACTGAGCGATAACGGCAATGCGCCTTGCTACGCTGCCCCGTCCGCTTTACGGCGCAGCGCCCTGTAGAGCGGGACCTCGTGGCGGCTGCGCAGATGCAGTTTGGCGAGGATGCTGCTGACGTGGGTCTTGACAGTGCTTGTGCTGATGATCAGGGCCTCTTCAATCTCCCTGTTGGTCATATTGCGGGCAAGCAGGCCGAGCACCTCCTGCTCGCGCTGGGTGAGTTTCTCGACAGCAGGAATGTCGCTCCGATCGCGCTCTGCGAAAAACCGGCGTATTAGGTCTGCGACGGCTGGTCCGTAGATCGCCTCACCACCCATCAGCCGCTGGATCGACTCGACCAACTCCTTGCCGTGAAAACGATCATCTTTGGCGATATAGCCATGCGCCCCTGCCTTGAGTGCGAGGAAAACCGCATCGGCGTCTTTGAGATAACTCAAAACGAGGACGCGCGGCGGTCGGCTAAGGGCGGCGACTTGCTCAATGACGCGAATCCCTTGCTCCAGCGAGGGGGAGCCCAACCCGCTGCGCTCAGGAAGGCGTAAGTCCAACAATACCAAATCGGGCGCATCGCGTCGTGCGAGGGCTACGGCCTCTTCGGCATTGGCGGCCTCCCCGATTGCCTCAACCTGATCGGCGAAGGGTTCAAGCGCAATCTGTAGACCTAGCCGGAAGATCGGTTCATCCTCGACGACCAAAATGCGAATGGGCTTGTGCATGTCAGGCTGAGGCTCAGCCATGTCAATCCTCCTCAATAGGAAAACGTGCGCAGATAGACGTCCCCTTGCCTGGGGCGGATTCGATCTTGACCTCGCCGCCGATTTCGCGGGCGCGCATGCGCATTATCTCGAGTCCTCGATGAGGGCGCCCAAGCGGCGCAAGGGGATCGAAGCCTAAGCCGTCGTCGTCGACGTCTATGTTCAACCACCGCCCGTCTACACAGCCTGTTACCGAGATGTTTTGGGCCTCGCTGTGCTCTACGGCATTCACCAACGCCTCACGGATGAAGCTGGCTACGACGCGAGCAAGGCGAAAACTAAGCGGCGGGACGTCCGTTGTAATACGGGCGACCGGCGTCGCCTGACCATTACGAGATTGCCGGTCAATCTCCGCTTGGATCAGGCCCTCAAGTCCTTGCTCGTCAGAACTCGCCGACAGTTTATCGAGGATCAGGTTCACGTCTGCCAGAATTGTCCAAGCCCCGCGCCGCAACTCATGGAGGCACATACGCGCTCGCTCCAAGTCGGTCTCTATGGCATCTGTAGCGCTGTTGCTGAGCAAGGCGATGCCACGCACCTCGGATTTCACGGTATCATGCAAATCAGCCTCGAGCCGTTTCCGCTCCTGACCTCGGATCAACTCGTTGCTGGCGATGACGGCTGAGGCCTGGCTAGCAAACAACTCGATGACCTGGCGGTCATGTGGGTCGAACTGCCTCCGCTCGCGATAGTTCACACAAAGCACGCCCAAGACGGCCCCGCGCGCCAGCAGCGGCACGCCGGCAAACGAACGAATCTGCTGGCGCGCCGTGAACGTGCGATATCGGAGCCGCGAGCGACGTTTGACATGCTCGTCCGTCAAATCGGGCGTGGTTAACAGAGGATCGCTTTGCGCATCCGGCTGGTAATAAGGCGCGCGCGTTTCAGCGATATGCCGCACGATATTGGCCTGACCTGCCGGGGTCTTCAGCTTCTGTCGCCCTTCAATATCCCCGGCGCAGATAGGCGGCGCAAAGACGGAGGCCGACGCGGGCATCAGATAATTCCGCTCCTTGAGGGGATAGAGCAAAATGATGCTCGCCTTCAGCACGGAAAGAGCTGTCTCGGCAAAGCGGGTCAAAAGCGCCAACTCATCCCCCGGCTCCGGCTCTGTACGCAATGCGTCGGCGCTTTCATACAGATGCGCTAGAGTCGTGGCGTGACGCAGGACTCTCTCATAAGCCTGGGCGTTCCGCAGTGCATCAGTTGCACTGCGCGCATAGCGCGCCAGCGCAGCAGTAAGAAGCGGCGGGATGAGACTCGTTTCCGTGCGGGCAAAACCGGCCTCAATCGTGCCCAACCGCCCCAGCGGGACCCAGACGCGAATGAGTTCGGCATGGCGATATTTCTCCCAAATATACCGGTCGAAGCGGGCGTCCCAACCGCTGATTACTTCGATCTTTCCGGTCCTGAGCACGTCTGCCTGGATATCGTGGCTGTCGAGCGGATGATGGGCCTCAGCCTGCCAGCCTGGCGGGATGTTACGGCTGGCAACCGTGCGGATTTCCTGCTGATCGTCATCGCGCAAGGAGATGGTTGCGAAGGAAAAACCCATCTCATTGCACACGACATCGAGCACAGCGTTGCATGCATCCTCCAGACGCAACTGAAACAGCTTGCTACAATCAGGCTCAATCACAATGTCACCGAAGGCGCTCTCTTGCATAGGGAACCTCCGTGTGTTGGTCGGCGGATAGCGTTGATCTACGCCTACTCACTACTATACCAGAGCGTGTAGGCCTTTTCATCGGTCGGAGAATGATTTACGGCCCGATTATTTTCCGCCCTACCTTTCCTCCCTCGTCTCATGCTGAGGAGGAGGCGCGGGCAGCCCTACCTGTCTATACTGGGGTTAGGTTGAGGGGTAACGCACAAGTGTTGAGGCGGTGGCGTAAGGCGCTATCTGGAGCGAAAGGAGGTCGCACTAATAATGTACCTGTAGCGGGGCTAGACGTATCTGCACCTGTCGATGTCCACGACCTAAACCGTTTCCCCAATGGCAATAGGCGGACAAGGAGGGGCCATGTACATCTCGCCGGAAATGCTCATCATCTGCGTACTGATCATCTGCGTACTGGTGGCCTTTATCTTGGGGGTGATTGTGGGCATTAAGCTGGCGCGGCCCCAGATATACCGGTAGAGAGCGGGTTCGCCCAGCTCCAATATACGTTTAGGTCATTCGCTCGGGCCGGCGCAGTTTGCGCAGGTAGAAGGCGTGCCCGTCGTAGTGCATCTCGACTAGCCGCCCCTGCGCCACGAGCGCCTCAACCAACGGCCAGCCGGCGCCGGCCCGAGCCAGAAACTCCTCCACAGCATCCGCACGCATGGGGTGCACCGCGGTGATGGCAAGCAGGTCTTCGGCAGGATCGCCCGTCTGCGCAAAGGCGTTGCCTTCGTAGCCGATGAGAACCTCCACATGCGCAATTCGTTCGGAGAAAACGTGATAGGCGCGGTTGATCGTCGCTTCATCAGGCGGCAGCACCCACTCCTCCGCCGGCGGGCGCGTGGGGATGGCAAGGTAGGCTGTGGAAGGCTGAAGTTGGGCGATGAAGCCGGCTGTGGCGGCGAGGGTTGGCGCGCTGTC